>MEDW01000001.1 GCA_001724215.1 Erythrobacter sp. SCN 62-14
AGGCTGTCGAAGCCGATCTCGATGTCGCGGCAGCAGGCAACTAATTAGGCGTTAACGGAACTGCCGGGCCCCAGTCGGATTGGGCGTCCTGGTAAGCCAAAGAGAAGGAACTCGGATCCATGATCCAGATGCAATCCAATCTCGACGTCGCGGACAACAGCGGCGCAAAGCGCGTCCAGTGCATCAAGGTGCTGGGCGGGTCGAAGCGCCGGACTGCTTCCGTGGGCGACGTGATCGTGGTTTCCGTCAAGGAAGCCCAGCCGCGCACCAAGGTGAAAAAGGGTGACGTGCACCGCGCCGTGATCGTGCGCACCAAGAAGGACGTGCGTCGTCCTGATGGCAGCGTGATCCGCTTTGACAGCAATGCAGCGGTGCTCGTGAACAAGAACGAAGAGCCGATCGGCACTCGTATCTTTGGCCCGGTGGTGCGCGAATTGCGCGGCCGCGGCTTCATGAAGATCATTTCGCTCGCGCCGGAGGTGCTGTAATGTCGGCCGCCAAGATCAAGAAGGGCGATAACGTCGTCGTGCTGTCGGGCAAGGACAAGGGCCGCACTGGTGTGGTCGCAAAAGTCATGCCCAAGGATGGCAAGGTCGTTGTTGAAGGCATCAACATCGCCGCCCGTCACCGCAAGCCGAGCCAGGCCAACCCGCAAGGTGGCATCGACCGTTTCCCGGCTCCGATGCACATTTCTAAGGTTGCGCTGGCTGATCCCAAGACCGGCAAGCCCACCCGCGTTCGTTTCGAAGAAAAGGACGGCAAGAAGGTGCGAGTTGCTGTAAAGAGTGGGGAGACCATCGATGGCTGATGCAGCTTACACTCCGCGCATGCGCGCCAAGTATGACGCGGAAATCGTCAAGGCGATGACCGAAAAGTTCGGTTACAAGAACCACCTCGAAGTTCCCCGGATCGAGAAGATCACGCTCAACATGGGCGTGGGCGAAGCGAGCCAGGACAAGAAGAAGGTTCAGACCGCAGCGGAAGAAATGGCGCTGATCGCTGGCCAGAAGCCGGTCATCACCATCGCCAAGAAGTCGATCGCTCAGTTCAAGCTGCGCGAAGGCATGCCGATCGGTTGCAAGGTGACCTTGCGCCGTGAGCGTATGTACGAATTCCTCGATCGTCTCATAACCGTGGCGATGCCCCGTATCCGCGACTTCCGCGGGCTGAACGCAAAGTCGTTTGATGGCCGTGGCAACTACGCCATGGGGCTGAAGGAACAGATCGTGTTCCCGGAAATCAGCTACGACAAGATCGAGAAGGTGCGGGGCATGGACATCATCGTGACCACCACCGCGAAAACCGACGAAGAAGCGCGCGAATTGCTGCGTTTGTTCGGCTTCCCCTTCCAGGGCGATGCCAAGGCAGAACAGAAGGAAGCGGCGTGAGCCGTCTGTCCGTGACTACAGGAAAGAAGAGAGCTTAAGTCCATGGCGAAACTGAGTTCGATCAACAAGAATGAGCGTCGCAAGAAGCTCGTTGCGCAGTATGCTGCGAAGTACGAGAAGCTGAAGGCGATTGCCAATGACGAAACCCTCGACGAGACCGAGCGCCTGGTCGCCCGTCTCAAGATGGCTGAGCTTCCGCGCAATGCAAACCCGACCCGGGTGCGCAACCGCTGCGCCACCACCGGCCGCCCGCGCGGCTATTACCGCAAGTTCGGCATTAATCGTATCGAACTGCGCGATCTCGGCAACAAGGGCCTGATTCCGGGCCTGACCAAGTCGAGCTGGTGAGGAATTACAGATGGCTATGACCGATCCTTTGGGTGATATGCTCACCCGCATCCGCAACGGCCAGCAGGCGAAGAAGGACTCCGTCCTTACGCCTGCCAGCAAGCTGCGCGCCAATGTTCTCGAAGTGCTGCAGCGCGAAGGCTACATCCGTGGCTATTCCGAAGACACTTCGGGCAAGCACCCGGCGCTGCGGATCGAACTGAAGTATTTCGAAGGCGAACCGGCGATCAAGCACGTCGCTCGCGTCTCCAAGCCGGGCCGCCGGATCTATTCGGGTTCCAAGGAACTTCCGACTGTCCGCAACGGCCTTGGCATCACCATCGTCTCGACGCCCAAGGGTGTGCTTTCGGATGCCGAAGCGCGCGCCAACAACGTCGGCGGCGAAGTGCTGGCGGAGGTGTTCTGATGAGCCGCATCGGTAAAAAGCCGGTGGCGATCCCCGGCGGGGTGACGGCCACCATCGATAATGGCACTCTGAGCGTGAAGGGCCCCAAGGGCACTCTGACGCTCGGCCTGTCCGACCTCATCGACTACAAGGTCGAAGATGGCGAGATCATGGTCAAGCCGGCCAATGACAGCAAGCAGGCACGCGCCTTTTGGGGCATGCAGCGCACGCTGGTGTCGAACCTGGTTGAAGGCGTGACCGAGGGTTTCACCAAGACCCTCGTCATCAAGGGTGTCGGCTATCGTGCCAACGCGCAGGGCAACAAGCTCAAGCTTCAGCTTGGCTACAGCCATGACGTTGACCTCGACGTTCCCGCCGGTCTGGAAGTGAAGACGCCGGATCAGACCACCGTTGAGATTTCGGGCATCGACAAGCAGGCCGTTGGCCAGTTTGCTGCCGAAATCCGCCGTTGGCGCAAGCCGGAGCCCTATAAGGGCAAGGGCATTGCCTATCGCGGCGAGTTTATCTTCCGCAAGGAAGGGAAGAAGAAGTAAGATGGCAAAGCTTTCTCTTTTTGATCGCCGTCGCCGCCGGGTTCGCACTGCGCTGCGTGCCCGCGCTGGTGGCAAGCCGCGCCTGTCGGTGCATCGCACCGGCCGTCACATCTACGCCCAGATCATCGATGATGCCGCTGGCCGCACGCTGGCCGCTGCCTCGACGCTTGGCACGGATGTGAGCGGCGCGAACGTCTCGGCCGCTGCCCTTGTTGGCAAGCAGATCGCCGAGGCCGCCAAGGCTGCGGGCGTGACGACTGTCGTGTTCGATCGCGGCGGGTTCCTGTTCCATGGCCGCGTTAAGGCGCTGGCCGATGCCGCCCGCGAAGGCGGGCTGGAGTTCTGATGATGACCGAGAACACTGAAACTCCTGAAACCACACAAACCGCTGGCGTCGGCGCACCCGAAGCTACCACCACCACTCCCGAAGAGGCTGGTGAGCAGCAGGGTCGCCGTGGCCGTGGGCGCGGTGGCAATCGTGAAGGCGGCGATCGTGGTCGTGGCCGCGGGGGCCGTGATGGCAATCGTGGCAAGCGCGAAGAGGAAGATGATGGCATCATCGAAAAGCTGGTGCACATCAACCGCGTCTCCAAGACGGTGAAGGGCGGTAAGCGCTTCGGCTTTGCAGCGCTTGTGGTGGTTGGTGATGGTCAGGGCCGCGTTGGCTTTGGCCACGGCAAGGCCCGCGAAGTGCCCGAAGCCATCACCAAGGCGACCGCCGCTGCCCGCAAGAAGATGATCCGCGTGCCGCTCAAGGAAGGCCGCACTCTGCACCATGACGGCAATGGCCGTTTCGGCGCAGGCAAGGTGACTGTTCGCACCGCGCCTCCGGGGACTGGCATCATCGCCGGTGGTCCGATGCGCGCCGTGTTTGAAAGCCTTGGTGTTGCCGACGTGGTGACCAAGTCGGTCGGCACTTCGAACCCCTACAACATGATCCGCGCCACTTTTGACGCGCTGCAAGATCAGACTTCGCCGAAGTCGGTGGCGCAGCGCCGGGGCAAGAAGGTTGTTGACCTTCTTGGCCGTGGCGGGGCCAGCGCAGCTGAAGCGGAAGCCGATGCTGCCGCGATTGCGGAGTAATCGAGAGATGGCTACCATCAAGATCAAGCAGATCGGTTCACCGATCCGTCGCCCTGCCAGTCAGCGCCAGATTCTTATCGGTTTGGGGCTGAACAAGATGCACAAGGTGGTCGAGCGTCAGGACACTCCTGAAGTGCGCGGCGCGATTGCCAAGATCCCGCATCTGGTGCAGGTGATCGACTAAGATTGTGTGGCGGGGAGGGCATTGCCTTCCCCCGTCATCCCGGTGCAAGTCGGGATCCAGAGCGGCGAGCGCGTCCGCTTTGAGGCATAGCTACCAACAGGGCCGCGCTGGCGTGGCCGCATCCAAGCGAGTGCAAACATGAGACTGAATGACATCCGTGACAACGCCGGTGCCCGCAAGGGCCGGATGCGCGTGGGCCGTGGTATCGGCTCGGGCAAGGGCAAGACCTCGGCGCGCGGCCAGAAGGGTCAGAAGGCCCGTTCGGGCGTTGCGATCAAGGGCTTTGAAGGCGGCCAGATGCCGCTGCACATGCGGCTGCCGAAGCGCGGCTTTAACAACCCGTTCGGCAAGGACTATGCCGAAGTGAACACGGGCATGATCCAGAAGTTCATCGACGCAGGCAAGCTCGATACCAAGGCCGACATCACCGAGGAAACTCTGCGCGCAGCAGGCCTCGTGCGCGGCGGCAAGGACGGCGTGCGTCTGCTCGGCAAGGGCGGTTTCTCGGCCAAGGTAAAGATCGCCGTCACCGGCGCGACCAAGGGCGCGATTGCTGCGGTGGAAGCGGCTGGTGGCAGCGTCGAAGTGGCGCCGCCTGCGACCCCCGAGCACGAGAAGAAGCTCGCTCGCCGCGAGGCCAACAAGGCCGCCCGCGCTGCGAAGGCTGGCTGATTTTGCAAAAAAACATGGGGCGCGGGGGTTCGACAAGAGCCCTCGCGCTTCCTATTTTGCCTCTGGAAGGCCTACGCGCTCGCCTGAAAGCAAGCGGGAAGTGGTGGGTAGGCGGTAAAGGTTGGCTTGCATTCCAAGCGCGAAAGCGCCTAGGGCATCAGGCAACAGGCTAGGATTACAAAGGCACCATGGCTTCACGCGCCGATAATATTGCGAGCAATCTGAACCTCGGTAATTTTGCCAAGGCTACTGAGCTGAGGCAGCGAATCTGGTTCACCATCGGCGCGCTGATTGTGTTCCGCTTCTTAAGCTTTGTACCGCTTCCCGGCGTCAATCCGTTGATCCTGAGCGAACTGTACGATCAGACGCGCGGCGGCATTCTTGACATTTTCAACACTTTTTCGGGCGGCAGCCTCGAGCGCATGAGTCTGATCGCGCTTGGCGTGATGCCCTATATCACCGCATCGATTGTGGTGCAGATGGCATCGGCGCTGCATCCCACGCTTTCAGCCCTGAAAAAGGAGGGTGCGACCGGGCGGCAGAAGCTCAATCAATATACCCGCTATGGCACAGTGTTTCTGTGCGCCATCCAGGGCTATTTTCTCGCTGTGGGGCTGGAAAGCTTTGGTGCGCAAAGCGGGCTGCAGGCGGTGGTGGATCCCGGTTACACCTTCCGGATTGTTTCGGTTATCAATCTTGTGGGCGGCACGATGTTCCTGCTGTGGCTGGGTGAACAGATCACCAGCCGGGGAATCGGGAACGGCATTTCGCTCATCATCATGGCGGGCATTGTTGCCCAGTTTCCGACCTTTGCGGGCAACTTGTTCGAAGGCGGTCGGACCGGTTCGATCCAGCCGGTCGTCATTATTGGCTTTGTAGCCATGGTTGTGATCCTGATTCTGCTTATCTCCTTTATGGAGCGTGCCCAGCGCCGCTTGCTGATTCAATATCCCAAGCGCGCGACCGAACGCGGGATGATGCAAGCAGACCGCTCGCACCTGCCTTTGAAGATCAACACGGCAGGGGTGATCCCACCGATTTTCGCTTCCTCGCTTCTGCTCTTGCCGCTCACGATTTCGCAGTTTGCGGGCAGCTCGATGGACACCGACAGCGCGGCAGGCGATTTCATCGTGACGCTCAACCAGTATCTCGCGCACGGGCAGCCTATCTACATGGCGCTCTACGCGATCGGGATTATATTCTTTTGCTTCTTCTACACCGCGGTTGTTTTCAACCCGGAGGAGACGGCCGATAATCTCAAGAAGAACGGCGGCTTCATTCCAGGCATTCGTCCGGGGAAGCGTACGGCGGACTATCTCGAATATGTGCTGACTCGCATAACCGTGATTGGTGCCATTTACCTGACGCTGGTTTGCGTCATCCCTGAATATATGATTGCACAAACAGGCATTCCGCTGTTTCTGGGTGGCACCAGCCTGTTGATTGTGGTCAATGTGACTGTGGATACGATCAGTCAGGTGCAGTCCCATTTGCTGGCTCACCAATATGCTGATCTTATCAAGAAGGCCAAGCTTAAGGGCCGGATGCGCTAGGGCTAAAGGCTAATGGCCTTGTGGGTGGCGATGTGTTTTTGGTTGTGAAGTGGTTTCCGCTGCCGTCAAGGGCAGGGATCTGTGGGGAGAGCCTTACGTGAACATCATTCTTCTGGGCCCTCCCGGAGCTGGTAAAGGTACGCAGAGCATGGGTCTGGTTGAGCGCCATGGTATGCGCCAGCTTTCAACCGGTGATATGCTGCGCGCCGCCGTCAAGGCGGGCACGCCAGTCGGCCTCAAGGCCAAGGAAGTGATGGACCGCGGGGAACTCGTTTCGGACGATATCGTCTCGGCGCTGATTGATGATGAACTGGCGAGCATGGGCCCGGAGGTTGGCGCGATCTTTGATGGCTATCCGCGCACAGCTGCACAGGCCGATGCTCTCGACACCATTCTCGCCAAGAACGGTCGCAGCCTTGCCCATGTGATCGAACTCGATGTGAACGAGGATGCGCTGGTGGAGCGTATCACCGGGCGTTTTTCCTGCGCCAATTGCGGCGCACTCTATCATGACACCGCCAATCCGCCGACAGAGGCAGGCAAGTGCGATGCTTGCGGACACACCGAATTCAAGCGTCGTCCCGATGATAACGAGGAAACCGTGCGCACCCGCATGGCAGAATATCGTGCGAAGACCGCGCCAATTCTGCCTGGCTACGAGGCGCGCGGGATTGTCTCGCGGATCGATGGCATGGGCGCAATCGATGATGTGGCAGGTGCGATCGACGCGATCCTGAGAAGCTGAGCCGGACAGCGGCTCTGGGGTGAGGGGCAGGGGGCTGCAATGGCAAAATTGGGACGGGCTGGAACAGGCTTGCTAGGTATGGTGGGTGCCGGGCTTTTGTCCGCACCTGCTGTCGCAGAGATCACCAAAAGCCATGCTCAGGGCTTTATTGTCCGGCACGAAGTGGTGGTAGAGGCTGATCCCAAACAGGCTTGGCTTGCGCTCATCAGCCCCGACAAGTGGTGGCGTAAGGAGCATACGTGGTCGGGCGATTCTGCCAATCTTTCGATCCGCCCCAGCGCGGGCGGATGTTTCTGCGAACGTATCCCCGAAGTGGATGAACCGGGGCGCTTCACGCTCGAAGGGAGCGTTGAACATATGCGCGTGGTGCAGGCCTACCCTGAAGCGGCGTTGAGGATGATCGGTGGCCTTGGTCCGTTGCAAAGCGAGCCGGTAACTGGCGTGCTGACAGTCGCGCTGAGTACGGCTGACACAGGCACACGGATTGTGTGGGAGTACAATGTCGCCGGCTATATGCGTTACGAAGTTCCGGTGATTGCCAAGTCGGTCGATGGGGTGATTGGCTTGCAGGCTGCCGCTTTGGCGGACCTTCTGGGCCCAGTTGCCGGCCTGAACGCTGCACCAGCACGCCAACCCATGCCCGAAACATTGCCTGACCCAGCGCCTGTGTCTGAAGGAACTGCAATCAAGGTCGAGGACGCGTTTGGCGATCTTGCTGGTGATTAGCTCGGATGTCGGCTTTTGCGCTTGCCTAGCGGGGCGTTAACCGCCAAATTGTCGCTAGCTGGCGATCAACGCAAGCGCTGACTGATATTTCGTCAGCGTGTGGTTGACGTTAGGGGCGAATCGCCCTAAGCGCGCATTTCATTCGACAGGTTCGAACCGAGTTCGGCTGGCAACGCGTCCGCGTATGCCTGTCGGACTTTTGCCGTTTGGTCGCGGGCAATAGCCATTGCAACAGTGCGGTAATGCAGGCCGGTCGTATGAATGAGCGTTGAGATAGGGGTGTGTGGCCGAGGCTGCGCCTCTGTGGAGCATGGAGAATTAAGTGGCTCGTATTGCCGGGGTCAATATCCCCACCAACAAGCGCGTGATCATCGCGCTCACCTATATTCACGGAATCGGTCGTCACACGGCGGTTGAAATTGCGGACAAGTTGGGCATCGCACACTCGGCCCGCGTTCAGGACTTGTCGGATGAGGAAATTCTCCGCATCCGCGAGGCTATCGACGCTGAATACACCGTGGAAGGCGACCTGCGTCGCAACACCGCGATGAACATTAAGCGTTTGATGGATCTGCGCGCTTACCGCGGTCTGCGTCATCGCAATGGCCTTCCCGTACGCGGTCAGCGCACGCACACCAATGCCCGCACCCGCAAGGGTAAGGCGAAGCCCATCGCGGGCAAGAAGAAGTAAGCTTGTAAGCCTTGCGCTTACCCGCTTTTCCCTTCTTTCGAGCTAAAGGAATTTCAGACAATGGCACGCGAACCAGGCCGTATCCGGCGCCGTGACAAGAAAAACATCACCAGCGGTGTTGCCCACATCAATGCCAGCTTCAACAACACCATGATCACCATCACCGACGCGCAGGGCAATGCGATCAGTTGGTCCAGCGCCGGTATGATGGGCTTCAAGGGCAGCCGTAAGTCGACGCCCTATGCTGCTCAGGTTGCTGCTGACGATGCAGGCAAGAAGGCGGCTGAGCACGGTGTGCGCACGCTTGAAGTGGAAGTGAAGGGCCCGGGCTCGGGCCGCGAGAGCGCGCTGCGCGGTCTGGCTGCAGTCGGCTTCAACATCACTTCGATCCGTGATGTTACGCCGATCCCGCACAACGGCGTGCGTCCTTCCAAGCGTCGCCGCGTCTGATTTGATGCGATGAGGGGCGGCCCGCGGGTCGCCTCGCCTCGTTCCGGGTTTGACGCGAAAGGTCCTTATCGCCTTTTAGTCTGGCCCATCTGCAATTTGCAACGCCGCAAGGCGAATTAGGGGAAATCCATGTCCGTCAACACGAAGAACTGGCAGGAACTGAAGAAACCCAACACCCTCGAAATCAAGGACGGCGGCGATCGTCAGCGCAAGGCAACTTTCGTTGCTGAACCGCTGGAGCGTGGCTTTGGTCTCACGCTCGGCAACGCGCTGCGCCGGGTGCTGCTCTCCAGCCTGCAAGGGGCGGCGATCACCTCGATCAAGATCGAGAACGTGCTTCACGAATTCTCGTCGCTCGCGGGCGTCCGCGAAGACGTTACCGACATCGTTCTGAATGTGAAGCAGATCGCTCTCAAGATGGAAGGCGAAGGCCCCAAGCGGCTTCAGCTTTCCGCCACTGGCCCCGGCGAAGTGCGCGCAGGCGACATCGCAGTGACTGGTGACATCGAGGTGATGAACAAGGATCTGGTGATCTGCAACCTCGACGAGGGCGCGACGCTCAACATGGAGCTGACGGCCGATACCGGCAAGGGCTATTCGCCTGCTGTGCAGAACCGCCCGGTTGATGCTCCGATTGGCCTTATCCCGGTCGACTCGCTTTATTCGCCGGTCCGTCAGGTGAGCTACAAGGTCGAGAACGCCCGCGTGGGTCAGGAGCTCGATTACGACAAGCTCAGCCTCACGGTGGAAACCGATGGCACCGTGACGCCTGAGGACGCAGTAGCCTATGCTGCGCGCATCCTGCAGGACCAGCTGTCGCTGTTCGTCCACTTCGAAGATGGCATCCCGCAGCCACAGGGCGCGATGATCGGCCATGCCGCTGCTCCTGAAGAAAGCGACGCCAACCAGCTAAACCGTTACCTTCTCAAGAAGGTTGACGAGCTGGAACTGTCGGTGCGTTCGGCCAACTGCCTCAAGAACGACAATATCATCTACATTGGCGATCTGGTTCAGAAGACCGAAGCCGAGATGCTGCGCACGCCGAACTTTGGCCGCAAGTCGCTCAATGAGATCAAGGAAGTGCTGTCGTCGATGGGTCTGCGCCTTGGCATGGATATCCCTGGCTGGCCGCCGGAGAACATCGAGGAAATGGCCAAGAAGCTTGAGCAGGAGCTTTTGGGCTAATCACTGTCATCCGGGCGAATGCGGGGACCCAGTGCTGTTGCGCTCTAGGTTCCCGCTTTCGCGGGAATGACAATCGCAGGGCAGGTCGGACCCTTTCCGACCGGGATGGAGCTACCTTGCACGGGCTCCCTACGAACGGAGAATGAAAAATGCGTCATGGAATGTCGGGCCGCAAACTGGGCCGCAAGACTGGTCACCGCAACGCCCTGTTTCGCAACATGGCTGCCGCGCTGATCAAGCACGAGCAGATCACAACCACGGTCCCCAAGGCCAAGGAGCTGCGGCCCTATATGGAAAAGCTCATCACGCTGGCAAAGCGTGGCGGCTTGTCCAATCGCCGTCTGGCGATGAGCCGTCTGGGTGATGAAACCCAACTCAAGAAACTGTTCGATGTTCTGGCTGAGCGTTATTCGGATCGCGAAGGTGGTTACACCCGCGTTATCAAGGCTGGCATCCGCGCTTCGGATGCCGCTCCGATTGCGATTATCGAACTGGTTGACCGCGACGAGGCTGCCAAGGGGCAGGACTCCGGACCAGTTCAGGCGGAAGGCGAATTCGAAGAAGCCTGATAGGGCCTAAATTGTTTACAAAGGGCCGGGGCAGCGATGCTCCGGCTTTTTTGTGCCTGGCGTCAACTGTTCATATTTATCGCGTTTAATATGAACAATCGCTGCCAAAGTGATTCAGCATCCGGGCAGTGCGAATCGGGCACATCATCCTTGTCACCACGGCAATTCCGCTGCGGCGACATTCAGGGATGAAAGCCATGTTCCACAAATCTGCTTTTCCGGTCAAAGGCGCTCTTGCCGCCCTTGCTGCGGGCGCTTTGGCTGTCACCTCAATCAGCCCGGCGCTTGCCGCGGATGATCGGCGCGAGGGGCGTGGTGGGCCGAGCGCGGGCGAAGTTATCGCCGGGGTCGCGATTATCGGTGGGATTGCCGCGCTTGCCGGTGCCTTTGATCGCGATCATGCGCCAGCCCAGTGGCATGATGCGCGCTGGCGCGGTGGGCCCGGAGGTTGGCAGGGGCATGGTTTTGGTCGCGGCGAGCGTGGAGTAGTTGAGCGCTGCGCTCTCAACGCCGAGATCGAAGCGCGCAGACGCGGCGGCTGGCGTGCCGCACAGGTGACGCGGATCCGCAATGTTGATCGAACCCGTGATGGCGCAATCCGCGTGCGCGGTGAACTTGAGGTGCAGGGCTCGCGCTTCTCGGGCCGCAACTTTGACCGCGGGCGGTTCAACTGCTTTGTCGATGGTCGCGGCCGTCCCTTCGTTGAATTCGGCGGCATTCGTGGGCTGCGCTAGGAGCCAAGTCATGGGCGGTTCAGGTTTCGGCAAGCCTGAACCGCCTAAGGCTCGTCTGCTCTTATGGTGGGTGAGCGCAGAACACCTGTTTCAACGGATTGTTCTCTAGGAGAAGACACCGATGCCTGTTGCGTTCCACCGCACTTCACTTCTGGCCAGTCTCGCTGCGGCAACGGCGTTGGTTGCAGGCCCCGCTGCGGCCGCCGAGCTGCCGCGCCTTGATGTCGTCGGCGCCCCCATGTTGGCTCCCATGTTGGCCACGCCTTTTGACACCAGCCGCTTTGATCCGAACGCAGAGCAGGCCGAGTGGGGCTGTTGGGGCTGTGGATGGGGGTGGGGCGGCGGCTGGGGCGGTGGCTGGCGTCGCCGCGGACCGAGCGCTGGCGAAGTGTTGGCAGGCGTTGCCATTATTGGCGGGGTGGCCGCTATTGCCGCCACCGCTGCCAACAACAACCGGCGCAACCGCACCCGCGATGTGATTATCGTTGAGCGCGACCGCCTGCCTGATGACCGCCGCAATTTTGATGAGCGTGATCTTGATCGCCGCAATTACGAGCGACGCGAGGCTGCCCGCCCGCCGCGCATGGGCGGGGCTGGAATGCCGCGTTCGGGCACAAGCGGGCTTGAGGCAGCGGTGCGTCAGTGTGTCGATCGCGTCGGTCGTGATGTCAGAGTGGACAGCGTCGATAGTGTGGAGCGCACGCCGCAGGGGTGGCTGGTGGGCGGTGTGTTGTTCAACGGCTCGGATTTTGCATGCCGGATCGGGAATGACGGCCGGATTGACAGCGTGGATTATGGTGCTGGCTTTGGTGCTGGTCCGGGCTCGTCCAGCAGCGGTCAGTGGGACGATACGCGCTATGCTGCGGCGCGCCGTTCGGCGGCGCCTTCGCAGCCCGATCCGGCAGGCGGCATCGAGATGATGCAGAGCGCTGCTTCGGCACAGCCGCTTGCTGACGATGAAGAGACCCCGCTTGTGCCGCTGAGCACAGAACGCCTGCCAGCCTATCCGGGCGGGCCGGTTGAGGGCGAAGAACCTGCACCGCTGGTGGAGCGTCCCGGTATCCCCTAGTCGCCTGCCCGGTAGCTTGGGAGGCCGATTTCCCAGCGAATGGCTGCAGTGCGCAGCGCAAAGCCGCAGGTAAAGGCAAGTCCCCACGCCCAAGCCTTGTCAAGCCCAAGGCTCGCAGCGGCCAGCATTCCGCCAATGCACAAGGCAGACGACAGCGCGGCTGCGGTCACATACAATTCGGGCTGCATGATAATCGATGGTCTGCCCGCCACCACATCGCGGATAATACCGCCCACGCAGCCTGTTATCACGCCCATCAGTGCAGCAGGCACGGGCGGGATACCATAGGCCAGTGCCTTGGCGCTGCCCAGCACGGCATAGGCGGCAAGCCCTGCGCCATCGGCATAGGCAAACAGCTTGCCATCCCATAGTCTCACTGGCGTGAACCACGCGATCAGCGCTGTTGAGAGGCACACTATTGCAACCCACGGATCGCGCACCCAAAACACCGGCGCTTCGATCAGCAGATCACGCACTGTCCCGCCGCCAACGCCTGTTACCAGAGCGAAAAACGCCATGGTGACGAAGGTCTGACGCTCCTTGGCCGCGATTACCGCGCCCGACAGCGCAAACATCGCGATGCCCACCAGATCAAGCACATCGAGCAGCGGCGTGAGAATGGCGGTGTTGATCGCTGCATTCATGATTGCGCTGCCTGCGGACGAGCCTTGCGGCGGCGGAACATCAGGACGCAGCCGATCACCGCGCCGCCCAGTGAAAGCGCCGCAAACGCGATCAACACCGGGTGGCTGGTGGTCTCGCGGTCTGAAAGGTCCATGATGTGCAGCCCCCAGGCCAGATCAAACCAGCGCCACCAGCGCGTGCGCACCGCCTCAATCTCGCCCGTGTCGCGCCCGACATAGACGTGCGTGCCATCGGCCAGCGCAACTTGCCAGACGGCAAGTTCACGGCGGAAATCGAAGGGGGTTTGCGCTGCCGGGAACAGCCGCACAGCCTTCACCGCATCGCCGCCAACAATGCGGCTGGCCACCAGCGCCCGCGCCGCATTGGCATCGAGTGGGGGGATGGCCTCTCCGCTCACCAAATCAATCCGGCTTGTCGCACCATCAAGCATGGTGAGGATCGCCACCGCGCGGCCTTGTTGCATCACCACGCGCAGCTCTTTGAGGTCAGTACCGGGCGCCGCCAGAGCGCTGCCTGTCAGCACCAACGGATCGGCCGGAACCTCTATCCGCAAGTGATTGCCGCGCACTTCCTCGATCGGACGCAGCGTCATGAACAGGCCGCTTGCCAACCACATGACAATGGGAACGCCCACCAGCCAGCCGAGCCAGATGTGCCAACGGGCGAGGGTGCGCATGATTGCCGCGGTGCTCATGGCCAGCGGCCATGGCGCCAAGCGTCTAACTGTGCAAGATAATCCCGATGGCTTCTGCTGCGGCAATGCAATCGAGATCAGCCCAGCGTGGCCCGATCACCTGCATGCCGCACGGCAGTTCGCTGCCCAGATAATGGCCGCTCCCGATCGGCAGGACTGTCGCAGGAAGATTGGGGAAGGTTGCAAGGCCCGCCCAAGCCAGCCCTGTGCCGCCTGGCTGCTGCGTCCCGTTGATTAAAAGCGTGCCGCGAAATACGGGCTTTTCGTCATGCGGAACCGCCAGAACCGGAGCAGGCGGCGCGAGCACGAAATCATAATGCGCAAACAGCGCATCCCAGCGTGCGATGGCCTCGGCCTGGGCATCGAGCAGGTCAAACCAGTCGGCAGCGCTCGCTTGCTTGCCATTGGGCGCGGGCGCGCCGCGCGCCATGACGACGTTCATCATCTTGAGGTAGGCTGCATGTTGCCATGCAAGATTGGGCAACAGATCGCTGGTGCGGTCAATTGCCACGCCTGCGTGAACCAGCGTCGCAAGCGCCGCTTCTGTCGGCTCTGCCACGCTGGCATCGAGCGGACACACCGGATGGTGCGTGATCGCCAGCAGGCGGCATTCCTTGAGCGGTTTGGGCGTTCGCGCCAGTGGATATTGCGCGCCGACCTGCGTGAGGACTGCCAGATCGCCGGCGTTGCGCGCCAGCGGCCCGGCGATGCTGAGCGCGCCATCGTGGGCTGCCACAAAGCCTGGTGCGCGCGATTGCGCCGGATTGTCGTGGCCAGCCTTGCTGATCACGCCCCAGGTGGTCTTATGTCCCCACACCCCGCAGAAATGAGCGGGCACGCGCACCGACCCACCGATATCCGTTCCAAAGTCGCAAGGCACCATTCCGCTGGCGACAGCGGCTGCGCTTCCACCGGAAGAGCCACCCGGCGAGCGCGCGGCATTATGCGGATTGGTCGTGCGGCCATAGACCGGATTGGCCGATTGCCAGTCGGTGAGGTCTGGCGGCACATTGGTCTTGCCGATAATCACCGCACCCGCCGCTTTCAGGCGCGCCACTAGCGCGGCATCGCGCGGGGCGGGTGTGTCCTTGTGGGTGAGGTGACCAAAAGTCGTTGGCAGGCCGGCGACATCAAAGCTTTCCTTAATGGTCATCGGCACGCCGAACAGGGGTTGGTCTGCCCGCGGCCCGGCTGCATCCAGCGCGCGCGCCTCAGCATAGGCAGCCTCAAAATTGGGCGCGGCCAGTGCATTGATGGCACCATCCAATTGCTCGATCCGCACGATCGCCGCATCGACCGCTTCTGCAACGCTGAGGCGCCCTTCGCGGATTGTGGCGGCGGTTGCCAGCGCGCCGGGCTTATCGGTCAATTGCGGGTAACTCATCAGGGCTGATCCTCTCGTCTTTGGCGCCGAGGTCTAGCGGTTGGGGCGGGCGGGTAAAGCCCTTGCGCGATTTACTTCACCCGTATCAGCCGTGCCTGCCCGCGAGCCGTCAGTTCGACCGGCAGATAAAGGCCCTCACCATGGGCGCTGATTGTGCCGGTGGAGATGCGATCTAGGGTGATTGCATAATCAAGCGGGCCATCCTTGCGCCGCGCAACGGCGCGCTCAATTTTGCCGGTAAGCTTGGCAAAGTCCTTGTCGAAATTCTGCTGGAGTGCCTCGGCGATGGTGGCTTGGAATTCAGGCGCATTGGCAAGCGCAAGCAGCAGCGGTTCGCTCACCAGATTGGTGTCTCCGGTGATCGTGATATCCGAAAAGCCGACAACGCGCGAATTTTCCGTGTTGATGGGCCGGGCGGCGAGCCAGATTGTGCCTTGCGCAGCCTCGATCAGCGGAAGGTCAGATCTTGCCTTGAAACGCGCCCCGACGGCGATCCGCCCAGCGGGTGCGCCATAGACAGTGACCTTGCCAAACTCTGCCATGACCTGCCCGAAATCCTCGATTACAAACGGGCGGGCGGCCCGCTTGGCAAGAGCCTTCTCAATCACCGGTTCGAGCACGGCGTAATCAGCAATGACGGGCACTTTGAGGACCGAGGGGCGAGTGGTTTTGGGCCGGATACCGAGTGGGGGGAGGGGGCCGGGAGTGGTCTCGTCGGGCCTGGTGCCGATGAAGGTTTCAAACGTGCCTTCGAGCCCCAATCGCAAGGTCAATATTCGACCTTGTGCTTTATAGCCGCCATAAAGGAATTGCTGCGGGGTGAGCCGTGCCCACACTTCCGGATTCTTGCGATTGAGTTCCAGCACCGCATGAGCCTCGCGCCAGCCTTTGGTGGCCGCGCTTTTGATATCGAGCTCGGCGAGCTCGCGCGCGATGATTTCGCTGACCTGTCCCCGCACCTTGGCCAATTTGTCATCGGCTTTGCTGGTGAAGGTGATGCGGCGGCCGAGGAAATCGATGCCCGGTTCCTCGGTCCAGTCATAGGTGATCTGGGTGGCGCTTGTCAGGCGCCAGTCGGGCCTGAGATCAAGCCTTAGCCGCAAGGTCACATCAGCAGCCCCGGTGCCGGTTTCGCCCTTGAATATGCCCGCCACATCGCGCGCCGCCACCTCGCCACGGATCGGCAGGGTGACAATCAGATCGCGTCCACGCCCTGCCAGCTTGAGCCGCCCGCGCGTGACTTCGCCGATAATGTGGCATTTGATCTTGGGGGATTTGACCCGAAACAGTTCAAGATTGATCTTCTTGGAGGCGACGCATTCGCTGCCTGGCTCATCAACCGACCACAATTGGCGCGGGATTTCCTTTTCCAGCACGCGTTCAAGCTGCGCGAGATCAACCGCCAGATCGATCTCGATATGCGATGGGTCTGTTGGGAAAGTGATCGGGTCAAGGCTACGCGGGGGCGCGTTGGAAGGGGTGTCGGGTTCACGCCCGCAACCCGCCAGCAATAGAGCCAAGGCCAAGAGAGCACGGGGGGCAAGTCCTGCGTTCTGCCTTGCCCCCCATGGCTTCATCTTGCGGTCCTTACATGTGGATCGGTTTGCCCTGCACCGCCATGGCCGCTTCCTTGAAGGCCTCGGCATGGGTCGGGTGCGCATGGCAGGTGTAAGCGATATCTTCGGAAGTTGCACCGAATTCCATCGCTTGCGCGGCCTGTGCGATCATGGTGCCGGCAAGGCTGTTGATCATCCACACGCCGATCACGCGATCATTGCTGGCATCCGCGATCACCTTCACAAAGCCATCAGTGTCGCGATTGGCCTTGGCGCGGCTGTTTGCCATCATCGGGAACTTGCCGACCTTGATGGTGAGCCCCTTGGCCTTGGCGTCTTCTTCGGACAGGCCCACGCCTGCGATTTCGGGCGCGGTATAGACGACGCTGGGGATCACATCGTGATTGATGATGCCGGTGAGGCCAGCGATATTTTCAGCCAGCGCAATGCCTTCATCCTCTGCCTTGTGGGCGAGCATCGGGCCGGGCACCACATCGCCGATCGCCCAGATGCCGTCCACCGCGGTTCGGAAATCGTGATCGATCTCGATCTGGCCGCGGTTGTTGGTGCTGAGCCCGGCCTTGTCGAGCGCGAGGCCTTCGGTGTTGGGGCGGCGGCCGATGGCCACGAGCACATGGCTTGCCACAATGGCTTGTTCATCCCCGCCTGCCGATTTCTCGACGCTGAGGGTGACGCTCTTGCCGTCCACTTTCGCGCCGGTGACCTTGTGGCCGAGCATCAATTCCATGCCCTGCTTCTTGAAGATCTTGCCAGCTTCCTTGCGCACTTCGCCGTCCATGCCGGGGAGCAGTTGGTCGAGATATTCGATCACGGTGACCTTGGCGCCGAGCCGCCGCCATACCGAGCCCAGCTCAAGGCCGATCACACCGCCGCCGATCACCACGAGATGTTCGGGCACTTCGTCAAGATCAAGCGCGCCGGTGGAATCGACGATGCGCTTGGCGGCGTTGTCGACTTCAACACCGGGCAGCGGCGTGACGCTCGATCCAGTGGCGATCACGATATCCTTGGCCGTTACCTTTTCGCCCGCCACATTCACTGTGTGCGCGTCTTCGAAAGCGGCATGGCCTTTGAGCCAGGTGACCTTGTTCTTCTTGAACAGGAACTCGATGCCGCCCGTCAATTCACCCACGGCCTTGGCCTTTTCGGCCATCATCTTGGAGAGGTCGAGCTCAGGCTTGGCGGTGATGCCCCAAGTGGCGAAGTGGCCATTATTGGCCTCGTCGAACAGTTCCGAGCCGTGCAGCAGCGCCTTTGACGGAATGCACCCGACATTAAGGCAGGTTCCGCCCAATGTTTCGCGGCTTTCCACGCAGGCGGTCTTTAGGCCAAGCTGTGCGGCGCGGATCGCTGCGACATAGCCGCCGGGGCCTGCGCCAATGATGAGGACGTCGTAATCGTAATTCTCAGCCATTCTTCTTCTCCGTCGCCCCAGCGCAAGCTGGGGTCTCAGGCGTCAGGGCGCACAATGTACAGCCCTAGGCCCCAGCTTGCGCTGGGGTGACAGTAAAACTTACAAATCAATCAGCATCCGGGTGGGGTCTTCGATTGCTTCCTTGATAATCTTCAAGGCCGTCACCGCCTCGCGCCCGTCGATCAACCGGTGATCGTAGGACAGCGCCAGATACATCATCGGGCGGATTACGATCTCGCCATTGCGGACAACCGGGCGGTCTTCAATGCGGTGGAGGCCCAAAACCGCCGACTGCGGCGGGTTGATGATCGGGGTGCTCATGAGGCTTCCGAACACGCCGCCGTTCGAGATAGTGAAAGTGCCGCCGCTCATGTCTTCCATCGTCAGCGTGCCAGCCTTTGCCCGCGCGCCGAAATCGGCGATATCGGCTTCGATGCGGGCAAAGCCTTTCTTGTCGGCATCGCGAATGACGGGGACGACAAGGCCGTTGGGCGCTGACACGGCTACCGAAATATCGACATAGTCGTGATAGATGATCTCGTCGCCATCAATATAGGCGTTGACGGCTGGCACGTCTTTCAGCGCCAGACAGGCGGCCTTGGCGAAGAAGCCCATGAAACCGAGGCGGATATCATGCTTCTTGGCAAAGAGGTCCTTGTACTTGTCGCGCGCTTCCATCACCGCGCTCATATCGACATCGTTGAACGTGGTGAGCATTGCGGCATTGTCTTGCGCGGCTTTCAGACGCTTGGCGATGGTCTGGCGCATGCGCGTCATCTTGACGCGCTCTTCGCTGCGTTCGCCGCCGGTGGTGCTGGCGGAAGGCTTGGCAGCGGGCGCGGGCGATGCGCTCGGAGCGGGCGCAGGCGCAACGCCGTTCTTTTTGGCTTCGGCAGCGGCGACCACGTCTTCCTTGGTCAGCCGACCATCCTTGCCCGTGCCCTTGATGGTGGAAGGATCAACCCCGTATTCCAGCACCGCGCGGCGCACCGCCGGCGACATGGTTTGCGCTGTGCTCAGCAATTCTTCGGTGGCGGCAGGTGCAGGCGTGTCGGCTTTTGCAGCGGCCGGGGCAGCGGCGGGCTTGGCATCGCCAGCAGACGCGCCTTCTTCGACAACCGCGATCACCGCACCGACTTCGACATTGTCGCCAACGCTCGCGCGGTGTTCGGCCATCACGCCGGCAACGGGTGAGGGGACATCGACTGCGACCTTGTCGGTCTCTAGCGAGCAGATCGGCTCATCCACCGCGACGGCATCGCCAGGTTGCTTGAGCCATTCGGCGATGGTGCCTTCGGTGACGGATTCGCCGAGAACGGGGACTTTGATTTCAGTGGCCATGGGTTGGGACTTCCTTTGGGGGCCTGATTATTTAAGCGTGTTGGGGGCAAGGCCAAGCGCGGCGGCAACCAGCGCAGCCTGTTCGTCCTTGTGCCGCTGGGCAAAGCCGGTTGCGGGCGAGGCCGACGCATCGCGTCCGGCATAGCTCGGCCGCATGCCATCAAACCCTGCGGCATTGAGCGATTCCTCGATCCGCTCGCCCACGAAGAACCACGAACCATTATTGCGCGGTTCTTCCTGACACCACACGACCTCTTTGAGATTGGTCATGCGTTGCAAGCGAATAGCCAGCGGATCGCCGGGGAAGGGATAGAGCTGTTCAAGCCGCACGATCGAGACATCATCAAGCCCCGCGCTATCTCGCGCTTCGATCAGATCATAGGCAACCTTGCCTGAACACAGCACGAGGCGGCGCACCTTATCGTCCGCAATCTCGGTGGTGTCGGAGACAATCCGCCGGAACTGGTGATCGCCAAGGAACTCTTCGCGGCTGCTCTTGGCCGCCGGATGGCGCAGCAGGCTCTTGGGCGCCATGATGATGAGCGGCTTGCGGAACGGGCGCAGCATCTGGCGGCGCAGGACGTGGAAATAATTGGCCGGCGTGGTGATGTTACAGACCTGGATATTGTCATCCGCGCACAGCTGCAGGAAGCGTTCAAGCCGCGCCGAGCTGTGCTCGGGCCCTTGCCCTTCATAGCCGTGCGGCAGCAGCATCACGAGGCCATTGGCGCGCAGCCACTTGCCTTCGCCGCTGGCGACGAACTGATCGATCATGATCTGCGCGCCGTTGGCAAAATCGCCAAACTGCGCTTCCCAGAGCACCAGCGTCTTGGGGTCAGCGAGCGCAAAGCCATATTCAAAGCCAAGCACGCCATATTCCGACAGGGTGGAATCGTGCACTTCGAACTTGCCGTGCGGCAAGCTGGCAAGCGGCACATATTTGCGTTCGGACGTCTGATCGACCCACACCGCGTGGCGCTGGCTGAAGGTGCCGCGCCCTGAATCCTGCCCGGACAGGCGCACGCCATATCCTTCCATGACAAGGGAGCCAAAAGCGAGCGCCTCGCCCGTCGCCCAGTCAAAGCCTTCGCCTGAGGCAAACATCTCGCGCTTGGCGGCGATGACGCGGTCAAGCGTGCGGTGGATGGTGAGATCCTCCGGCACTTCGGTGAGCACCCGGCCGAGCGCATCAAACACCTTGGGTTCGATCGCGGTCGGCACATTGCGGCGGGCGGTTTCCGGGTCAGCCGGGCGGTTAAGCCCCGACCAGCGCTGCGCGAACCAGTCTGCCTCGTTGGGCTTGTAGCTTTTGGCGGCGTCAAATTCCTGCTCGAGCAGTTCGACAAATTCGCCTGCGACCTTTGAGCGGTGGCCGGATTCGACCACGCCTTCTTTCACCAGCTTGGCTTCATAGATCGCGCTCACCTTGGGGTGTTGGCGGATCTTGTCATACATCAGCGGCTGGGTGAATTTGGGTTCATCGCCTTCATTGTGGCCAAAGCGGCGATAGCACCACATGTCGATCACGATATCGCGCCCGAAGCGTTGGCGATATTCAACCGCGAGCTTGCAGGCAAAGGTCACCGCTTCGGGATCATCGCCATTGACGTGCAGGATCGGCGCCATGACGCCCTTGGCCACGTCCGAGGGGTAGGGCGAGGAGCGGGCGAACTTCGGAGAAGTCGTAAACCCGATCTGGTTGTTGATGATGAAGTGGATGCAGCCGCCCGTGTCATAGCCCGGCACGCCCGAGAGCGAGAGGCTTTCCCACACCACGCCTTGCCCTGCGAAGGCCGCATCGCCGTGGATCAGCACCGGCAAGACCTGCTTCTTGGTCGCCAGATCATCGCGGAACGCCTGCTGCGCGCGCGCCTTGCCGAGCACGACAGGGTTCACCGCTTCGAGGTGCGAGGGGTTGGCGAGCAGGCTCATGTGAACGCTGATGCCGTCAAACTCGCGGTCAGTGCTGGAGCCCAAGTGATATTTCACATCGCCCGAACCACCAACATCATCGGGGTTGGCCGAGCCGCCCGAAAATTCGTGGAAGATCACGCGGTAAGGCTTGGCCATCACGTTCGCGAGCACGTTCAAACGCCCGCGGTGCGCCATGCCGTAGATGATTTCCCGCACGCCTGCGCTGCCGCCATGCTTGATGACGGCTTCCAATGCCGGGATCATCGATTCCCCGCCATCAAGGCCAAAGCGCTTGGTCCCGACATATTTGCGGCCCAAAAACTCCTCATACTGCTCGCCGCGGATCACGGCGGCGAGGATCGCCTTCTTGCCTTCGGGCGTGAACTGGATCGTCTCGCCCGGCTTTTCAAACTTGTCCTGCAGGAAGCGGCGTTCTTCGGTATCGGCGATGTGCATGTATTCAAGGCCGACCTTGCCACAATAGGTCGTGCGTAGCGCGCGGTGCAATTCGCCCACGGTGGTCCAGTGGAGGCCCAGCACGCCGCCGACATAGACCTGCTCAGCTTCCTTGCCCGCCAGCCCATGCCATTCGAGTGTCAGGTCCACCGGTCCTTCGCGGTTTGAAAGCCCCAGCGGATCAAGATCGGCCGCCATATGGCCGCGCACACGATAAAGCCGCACCAGCGTCATCGCCGAAATCGAAAGGCTGGCAGCCTTTTCGATTGCCGCCGGATCAAGCGCCTTGCCAGCGTCCTTCGCTGCCTGTTTCACGGCCAGCTTCATCGCGGTCGGATCAAGCGCGTCGGTGAGCGCTGCCTCGCTATCAGCAAGCGCATCAAGCCAGCGCCGCCGCTCCCACGAAGGGCCGGGCTGGGGGCCTTCCTGATCGCTCAAGGCCGGGAGGAAATCGTGCTGTTCATTACCCATAATGGTTCCCCTGGGGAGGAGGAAGGAGTGGCCCCTCGGTTAACGCCAAGGGGCCGGTAGTCGGAGGTTTACGCGTGTTCTTTGAGCAGTTCGGCGAGCGTTTCGCCAAGCAGGCTGGGCGAGGGGCTGACGCGGATGCCGGCGGCTTCCATCGCTGCAATCTTGTCTTCCGCGCCGCCTTGGCCGCCCGAAACAATCGCGCCAGCATGGCCCATGCGGCGGCCCGGAGGCGCGGTGCGCCCGGCGATGAAGCCGACCATCGGCTTTTTGCGGCCCTTGGCAGCTTCAGCCTTGATGAATTCAGCGGCTTCTTCTTCGGCCGAGCCGCCGATTTCGCCGATCATGATGATGCTCTCTGTTTCCGGATCATCCAAAAACAGGTCGAGCACGTCGATGAAGTTCGTGCCATTGACCGGATCACCGCCAATGCCGACAGCGGTGGTCTGGCCAAGGCCGATCATCGTGGTCTGGTGCACGGCTTCGTAAGTGAGCGTGCCCGAACGCGAGACAACACCGACGCTGCCCTTCTTGAAGATATTGGCGGGCATGATGCCGATCTTGCATTCATTGGGGGTGAGCACGCCAGGGCAGTTCGGGCCAATGAGGCGCGACTTGGAACCCTGCAATGCGCGCTTGGCACGCACCATGTCGAGCACTGGAATGCCTTCGGTGATGCAGATGATAAGCTCCATCTCGGCGTCAATGGCTTCGCAGATCGCGTCGGCGGCAAAGGGCGGCGGCACATAAATGCAGGTGGCGGTCGCGCCGGTCGCGGCCTTGGCTTCGCGCACGGTGTCGAACTGCGGCAGGCCGATATGGGTGGTGCCGCCCTTGCCCGGGGTCACGCCGCCAACCATCTGCGTCCCGTAATCGAGCGCGGCCTGCGTGTGGAAAGTGCCGGTGTTGCCGGTCATCCCTTGGGTGATGACCTTGGTATCTTTGTTTACGAGGATGGACATCGATTTTCCCTTCGTCGTCATGCCAGCAAAAGCTGGCACCTAGTGCCGCCCTGGGCCCCAGCTTTCGCTGGGGTGACGGAGTTGAATTCAAGCGAGCGAGCTATCCAGCGCCTTGCACGCGGTGAGCAGTTCCTTGACCGCATCGACGCTGACGCCAAGGTTGGCGCGCTCTTCGTCGGAGAGTTCGATCTCGATCACATCCTCGCAGCCATCGGCGCCGATCACCGCAGGCACGCCGACATAAAGCCCATCAAGGCCATACTTGCCGTTTACCTCGACAGCGCAGGGCAGGATGCGCTTCTGGTCGCCCAGATAAGCTTCGGCCATGGCAATCGCGGATGTTGCGGGCGCATAATAGGCCGAACCCGTGCCGAGCAGCGCAACGATCTCACCGCCGCCGCCGCGGGTGCGCTTGACGATAGCGTCAAGGCGCTCTTCCGAGATGCCCTTGATCTTGGCCATGTCCTTCACCGGAATGCCATTAATGGTGGAATAGGACAGCACAGGAACCATCGTGTCGCCATGCCCGCCCAACACAAAGGCGTTCACGTCCTTGACGCTGACGCCAAATTCCCAAGCGAGGAAAGTAGCAAAGCGCGCCGAATCCAGCACAGCCCTGAAAATTCGCGCAGCGCCCACACCATCGCGTCCAAAGGATTGGTGATGCAGATCACGAAAGCATCGGGGCAGTTGTTTTTGATGCCTTCGCCCACCGCCTTCATGACCTTGAGGTTGATGCCGAGCAGGTCATCGCGGCTCATCCCGGGCTTGCGCGGCACGCCAGCAGTCACGATCACCACGTCGGCGCCTGCAATATCGGCGTAATCCGTCGAACCCTTGATGTTGGCATCAAAGCCTTCGATCGGGCCGCACTGCGCCAGATCGAGCGCCTTGCCCTGCGGCACGCCTTCGGCAATGTCGAACAGGACGATGTCGCCCATTTCCTTTTTGGCAGCGAGGTGAGCGAGCGTGCCGCCGATCATACCAGCGCCGATCAGGGCAATCTTCTTGCGAGCCATTGGTGAGACTTCCTTCCCAGAAAACTTGCGGGACGAAGCGGTGCAGATGCGAAAGCTGACCCATAGGTCAGACAGGCTGAGGCGCTGGCCTTATCGTCCCTTCAGGCCGAGTGCCTCTGTTCACAAGGCGGGTTAGGCCCCTGCGAGACGGATTGCAACCAGCAAAAACCGCTATTTCCGCAAAATATATGCAAATAGTTCGCAATATCAATAAGGGGTTGCGCCGCAAGGCGGTAAGGCGCCACCACCCTCACTGGCGCAGCTTGCCTGTATCAATGATGAAGCACGATTGCCTGTAAAAGACGCTGGGAGCCTGCGACCTACAGACTCGCGTTCCGGCTTTCCCGCTCGCTCTGCCGAGCCAAGCCGCGATCAAGATAGCGTGTTAATCCCAGCCAATGCTCAAACCCTGCGCGGTCGCCCTTTTTCAGGGAATCATTGGCCGCTGCTTGCGCCGTATGCGCAGCCTTTAATCCATCGCGCGCAAAATGCCGCAGTGCCTCCACCAGCAGGGGATCAAAGGCGGCACTTTCAGGGGGAGCAGTGTTGTCATTGGCTGGCTGGCGACGCAGCCAGAATGTGAGAGACTTTCCGCGCAGCAACGCCGGAATGTAGCAGGCCGAGCCCACAGCAGGAGCGAAGCGGATCGACATGGGCTGGCTTGTTCTTCTCTCTTCGGTGTCGGATCAAAACGTGGGGGCAAGAATGCCAACCCAGCGTTTGCGGGAGGTTCGCCAGTACACAACAGGGCCCTAAATGCGGGTTCCAAAAGAGGGTTTCGTCCCGCTTAACCTTTGCCTTCGAAAAGCTGCGGGGTGTGGTCTTTTCAATGGGCGAGCGCAGGATTGCCCGATTTGTCCGCCGCTGGGCTTGCTCGGGTCGGCGGCAAGGAGGCAGGGTCAGTTCTCCACTGGCCGACATTCGCGAATTCGGGGCGCACCGCGCCGGCTGTGCCAAAGGCCGCATTGCCGGTGTCTTCAGTTTTGGCAATCGCCCGGTCATTGGCTTTGTCCTCCGGCTTTGCGCTGCGTGCCGGAGGCTTGCGAAAGGCTGCATCGGCGGGCAGCGCGGCGAGGCTTGCTGAGGTGGGCTTGTCACCGGCGGCTTCATCGGCGTGCCCACTGCTGCTGGTGCGTCCGGTTACGCTCGGCTCAAATCCCGCATAGGCCATGCTGAATGCAGCCATCTCGCCGCCTGCTCCGCGATTGCGGTAAAAGCGATGCGCGCCGATTGTGCCGACATGGTCGAGGCTGCGCGCCCAGTAGGGGTTGACCCATAAGGTGTGGTAATGCGTTGCGTGGCCGATTGGGGCATAGACCTTGCCGGCCAATGCCTCGCTCGCGATGGCTTGCGCGCGCGCCCAGCTGGTTCCGCCTGCACGCCGCGCCAGAGAGCCATCGCAGGTGAAGGTGAACTGGCAGCCGGTGTTGCGCTCTGATCCCTGATAAACCACGCCGCACACGCTGGCCGGCCAGCTGGGATGGGCCACGCGGTTGAGCACCACTTGCGCGACCGCGCGCTGGCCGGCTTCGCTTTCATTGGCGGCTTCGTACCAGACGGCCTGCGCGAGGCAATCGAGCGAAAAAAGGCTTGGCCGCAGGGCCGGTGTGGATGAATTCGCCCAGCTCCCGCCCGCCTTCTGCCCCTTTATCCCGCGGGTCGGCAGTTGGCAGCGCGATGAGCGCTTTTTCAGGGGGGGCATCAAGAAAAAAGAAAGCCGAGCCCGGAAAGCTCATCCCCGGCCGCTCGAAGGGGAGCGCCTGCGCTGCCGCCAGCGCCAGCGGATCGGGTGCTGGTGGGGCGGGATCAGGCGCGGCGAACAGCGCGAAGTCGCTCGGCGCGGCCATGGCCGGCACCGTGATGATGGCAAGCAGCAGTGCGGCGCGTTTGCGCAGACTGAGCGGGGTCTGGGCGGAGAGGGGAGCAGACTTTGCCGGCGCTGCGGCGCCTTTAGAGGCGTTGCAAGCGAAATTCTGCAAAGCTGGCGTTGTTGTTGCAGTGCGTGTGCGGCGGATTGCAGGGATGGCAAAGGCGCCGCTTACGCTCTGACTGGCAGATGCTGCAAACTTGCGCCCGAGCATCCGGACTGCGGCCAAGATCCATGTGCGGGATTTGTCAACGGGCGCAGGCCGTTCTGCCAGCCAAGGCAAGGCACGCACGGGTTTGCCGGGCCCCGCCGGGGGCTGTTTGGCAGGCTTGGCCGGTTTGAGAATGCGCGCGCGGGTCATGGAAGCTTCCCGCCTAGAGCAGCCCGCACCTGCGTGCGAGGGCGCAAGGGGGCGTCGTCCCGAAAGGGCACAGCGTCGCGCCAAGGCTTAACGCAAGCAGAGCCCATTTTGCGCGCTTGCCCCTTGCCGCAGCCATCCCTATCGCTGGCCCTTGCAATGGATGTCGCCGGGCGCAATTTTCTGACCATTAGGGCGCGGTGTTCGCGTGAGGGCCGGCTTGAGGGCGCAGCACTGGCAGCTGTGCTGGCGGCTGTGCTGGGGCTTGGTGCCTGCGCTGCGCCTGCGCCTGTTCCAGAGGCGGTTTCAAACAGCGCCGCGCGGCCCACCATTGTCAGCCTCAATCCCTGCCTTGATGCGATATTGGTCGAGATCGCCCCGCAAGAGCAGATCGTGGCGCTTTCCCATTACAGCCGTGATGCGGCCTCTTCCTCCTTGCCGCCCGAAGCGCGCGGGCGCTTTGCCTTCACCGGGGGGACGGCCGAGGAAGTGCTCGCCGCAGCGCCCGATCTGGTGCTGGCCTCGACGTTTATGGATCCCGCAACGCGCGCCGCTTTTGAGCGGCTGGGTGTGCGCGTGGCGACGTTTGGCGCACCGGCCACGGTTGGAGACAGCATTGCGCAGGTGCGCGAAGTGGCGCGCATCACCGGTAACGAGGCAGCGGGCGAGCGCTTGGCGCGCGCCATGGCCGAGGCGGCTCGTCCGCAGGAGGGCTTAAGGCCGATTTCGACCTTGCTGTGGCAGCCGGGGCAGATTGTGCCGGGTGATGCGACGCTGATTGCGGATCTGTTGCGCCGTCAGGGCATGGCGAATTTCGCGGCGGCACGGGGCCTTGGCCAGTCCGATTATGTCAGCCTTGAAAGCGTCCTGGCCGCACCGCCGGAATTGCTGCTGGTGGCAGGCGACAGCGCTGGGCAAAGCCATCCGCTGCTGGCGGAACTTGCGGCGACACGGGTTGAGACTTTCTCGGGCAATCTTGTGAATTGCGGGGGGCCGGTGGTGATTGCAGCCAGCGCGCGTTTGCGGGCGATAAGGGCCGGGCTTGAATGAGGCCGGGCGTGAACAGGGCAAGCCTTGTCTTTGCTGCACTGCTGGCGGTGCTCGTCCCGCTTTCGCTGCTGGCTGGCCGGGTGTGGATCAACCCTTTTGACGTGGCTGCAAGCGGGCCCAACGCTGCGGTGATCCTGATGGAACTGCGCTTGCCGCGTGCGGTGCTTGCCGTGGTGATCGGAGCAGGGCTGGGGGCGGCAGGTGCGGCCATGCAGGGCTATTTGCGCAATCCGCTGGCTGATCCCGGACTGTTCGGTATTGCGCCCATGGCAGCGCTTGGCGCGGTAGCGAGTTTCTGGCTGGGCGCATGGTTGCCATTGCCCCTGCAATGGAGCCTTCCGATCATGGCGCTGGCAGGTGCGGGGCTCGGCATGGCCGGACTGGCGCTGATTGCCGGGCGCGGGGTCAGCGATGGTGCGGGCGCTGCAGGCAGCGGGCTGGCGCTGTTCACTCTGGCGGGGCTGATGATTGCGAGCCTTGCCGGCGCGCTCACCGCTCTGGCGATCACGCTTGCACCCAATGCCTTTGCGCTTTCGCAGATCGTGTTGTGGCTGAACGGCGCGCTCACCGATCGTTCCTGGGCCGAGGTGTGGCTCGCAGCGCCGCTGGTGGGGCTGGGGCTGGGCGTTCTGGCGCTGACCGGGCGCAGCCTTGATGCGCTGACCTTGGGGGAGGAAGCGGCGCGCTCGCTTGGGGTGGACCCTGCGCGGCTATTGGCGCTGCTGGTGGCGGGGGTGGGATTGACTGTTGGCGCGAGTGTGGCGGTGGCCGGGATCATCGGCTTTGTCGGGCTGATCGTGCCGCATCTGGTGCGCCCTTTGACAGACCGGATGCCATCAAGCCTGATGCTCCCAAGCGCGCTGGCAGGAGCCTGTCTGGTGCTGGTCGCGGACAGCGCGGTACGGGTGCTGCCACTGGTGACGGAACTCAGGCTCGGCATCGCGCTGTCGCTGATCGGCGCGCCGTTTTTCCTCTGGCTGCTGCTGCGGCTGAGGCGGGGAGAGGTGTGATGCTGGCGGCCGAGGATCTCACTGTTACGCGTGCCCGCAAGAAGGTGGTGCAGGGCCTGTCTGCACGCTTTCTCGAAGGCGAAATTACCGCCATTGTCGGACCCAACGGTGCGGGCAAATCGTCCTTGTTGCTGGCCTTGGCAGGGCTGCTGCAGGCGGCCATGGGCCGTGTTCTGTTGCAGGGGAACGCGCTCACCGAATTGTCGGTGCGCGAGCGCGCTCGGGCCATCGGCTATCTCCCCCAGACGCCGGATATTGCCTGGGATGTTGCAGCGGAGCGATTGGTTGCTTTGGGGCGGCTGCCTCATGGCGATGACGGGCGTGAAGCGGTTGAGGGCGCGATTGGCGCACTCGCTCTGGAGCCGCTGCGAAGGCGACCGATCAGCCAGCTTTCCGGGGGCGAGCGCGCTCGTGTGCTGCTGGCCCGCGTGTTGGCCGGTGAGCCGCGATGGGTGCTGGCTGACGAGCCGCTTGCAGCGCTAGATTTGGCGCATCAATTGAGCTTGATTGCCCACCTCAAGGCCTGCGCGCGCAGCGGGCAGGGTGTGGTGATTGTCCTGCACGATCTGGCCTTGGCGAGAAACCATGCTGATCGCGTGCTGGTGCTGAAGCACGGCCGACTGGTGGCCGATGGGCCGCCCGCAGAGGCGCTGAGTGAAGCGATCATTGCCGATGTCTGGGGGATTGGGGCGCAGTGGCTGGGCAAACCGGGCGCCGAAGCGCTGGCACCGCGCGCCTAGGCTTGCAATCCAAAAAAGCGCCGGGACACCATCCTTGCGTTATCGGGTCAGCCACAGGGGGCGTCCCGGCGCTACGATCGTCTGGTTTGTCCGAACTGCGACCCTGCGGGGATCGGGCATCAACCAACGACGATGCCCGGCTGTCTCATAAATCGAACGGGGGTGGGACTTGAGTTTTTCTAAAGGGTTATAAAATTGCACATTAAAACATAAGTTTAAAACTTGCTGCTTGTTGCGCCTTATGCGCAAGGCGCTGCCAACGCCCGATCTTGGTTGCCGGATATGCGGCCTAATTCGGGGTATCAGGCGAAGCGCAGCGGCTGCGATCGCCCCCCTCGCAGGCTGCAACATCTGCGCGCCATTGTTCCATAGCTGCGGCATGTTCGCGCTCAAGCCGTTCGACTTCGGCGCGGTGCTCAGCCTGTTGGCGCGCGATGGTTGCCTCGCGCTCGCGCTTGGCCTGTTCAAAGGCGTCTTGGGCAGCCTTGTTCTCGGCCAGTTGCCGCGCTGCAAATTCCGCCTGTTCGCGGTTGAGTTTCTCGCGCTTGGCGAGTTCTGCCGCGGCCTGTTCGGCGGTCACGCGCTGTGACACACCGGTATCGGGATCGCTTTGTACTTGCGTTTCATCAACCGCAGGACGCGCGGCTAGCGAGGCGGGCGGCTCAAAGCGTTCAGTTCCCTGGCCTGCTTGTCCGTCCTGCCCAGTTGCCGGGAAGGTGATCCCTGCGATTACCGCCACCAGGGGCCAGATCCGTTTAAGTCTTGTCATTTGCATTCTCCCGATCCTTGGTCGCCCCCATCTCGAGTGTGCCGCGCAATCAACCTGCGCGCAACCCATTTGCAGCCGATGCGTTAAGAGCCGTTGGCAAGCCGCTGGCAGGGCTTGCACCGCCCGAACAAATCTGGAACACGCCTCTCATGAGTCTCACCAAAATCAGCGTGCGCGGCGCGCGCGAGCATAACCTTAAAGGCATCGACATTGATCTGCCGCGCGATGCGCTGATCGTGGTGACGGGGCTTTCGGGCAGCGGCAAGTCGAGCCTCGCCTTCGACACCATCTATGCCGAGGGGCAGCGGCGCTATGTCGAGAGCCTGTCGGCCTATGCGCGCCAGTTCCTTGAGATGATGCAGAAGCCTGATGTTGAGCATATCGACGGGCTTTCGCCTGCCATCAGCATCGAGCAGAAGACGACGAGCCGCAACCCGCGCTCGACTGTGGCAACCGTCACCGAGATCTACGACTATATGCGCCTGTTGTGGGCGCGTGTCGGTGTGCCTTATTCGCCCACTACCGGGGAGCCGATCAGCGCCCAGACTGTCAGCCAGATGGTCGACCGAGTGATGCAGCTTCCCGAAGGCACGCGCGCCTATCTGCTGGCGCCGGTGGTGCGGGGAAGGAAGGGTGAATATCGCAAGGAGCTGGCCGAATGGCAGCGTGCTGGCTTCACCCGCGTGCGGATCGATGGCGAGATGTATGCGATCGAGGATGCGCCTGCGCTCGACAAGAAATTCAAACACGACATCGAAGTGGTGGTGGATCGCATCGCGGTGAAAGAGGGCTTGCAAACGCGGCTGGCCGAGAGTTTTGAAACGGCGCTGAAGCTGGCCGAGGGGCTCGCCTATGTCGATCTGGCGGACGGTGTCGTGCCGGGGCGTGAAGGCGAGGCGCAAGGGGCAGGGGCGATGAAAGGCGCAGGCCTGCCCGCCAACCGCATCGTCTTTTCGGAAAAATTCGCCTGTCCGGTGAGCGGTTTCACCATCGAGGAAATCGAACCGCGCCTGTTCTCCTTCAACGCCCCGCAAGGCGCCTGTGCAGCCTGCGACGGGATCGGCGAGAAGATGCTGTTCGATCCGCAACTGGTGGTGCCCAACGAGGCTTTGAGCCTCAAACAGGGCGCGGTTGTCCCTTGGGCGAAATCGAACCCGCCGTCGCCCTATTATATGCAGGTTTTGGCTTCGCTGGCGAAAGCTTACGGCTTTGATCTCACCACCCCGTGGAAGGACTTGGAGCCCGATCAGAAGCTTATCATCCTTTACGGGACAGGCGGGATGCCGGTGCCGCTGACCTTCAAGGATGGCCGCCGCGAATATACGGTGAACAAGGCGTTTGAAGGCGTAATCGGTAACCTCAATCGCCGCATGATGCAGACCGAGAGCGCGTGGATGCAGGAAGAACTGGCGAAATACCAGACCGCGCAGCCCTGCGAAGTGTGCGGCGGCAAGCGCCTCAATGAAAAGGCGCTGAGCGTGAAGGTCGCAGGCGTCGATATTGCCACCCCCGTGGCGATGAGCGTGGCCGATGCGAAAGCGTGGTTTCTGGCGCTCGATGAAAAGCTCACCCCGCAGCAATCGCAGATCGCCAAGGCCATTCTGAAAGAGATCAACGAGCGGCTGGGCTTCCTCGACAACGTGGGCCTTGATTACCTCAACCTTGATCGCACCAGCGGCACGCTGTCAGGCGGGGAAAGCCAGCGCATCCGCCTCGCCAGCCAGATCGGCAGCGGACTTTCGGGCGTGCTCTATGTGCTGGATGAGCCCAGTATTGGCCTCCACCAGCGCGATAATGACCGGCTGCTGGAAACGCTCAAACGCCTGCGCGATCTCGGCAACACGGTCATTGTGGTCGAGCACGATGAAGACGCCATCCGCACCGCTGATCACATCGTTGATCTGGGGCCGGGCGCAGGCGTGCATGGCGGCGAGGTGGTGGCGCAGGGGACGCTGAAACAGATCCTGAAAGCCAAGGGCTCGCTCACCGCCGACTACCTCACCGGCAAGCGCCGCATCGAAGTGCCCGCCAAGCGCCGCAAGGGCAATGGCAAGCATATCGTGGTGAAGAACGCGCGGGCCAACAATCTCAAAGGCGTCACCGCCAAAATCCCGCTCGGCACTTTCACCTGCATCACCGGCGTATCGGGGAGCGGCAAGTCCTCGCTCACCATTGACACCCTGCAAGCAGGCGCGGCGCGGGTGCTCAACGGCGCGCGGGTGATCGCGGGCGCGCATGACGAGATCACGGGCCTCCAGCATTGCGACAAGGTGATCGAGATCGACCAATCCCCCATCGGCCGCACCCCGCGATCCAACCCCGCCACCTACACCGGCGCTTTCACCCAGATCCGCGACTGGTTCGCCGGCCTCCCCGAAAGCCAGGCGCGCGGATACAAGCCGGGGCGCTTCTCCTTCAACGTCAAGGGCGGGCGCTGCGAGGCGTGCCAGGGCGACGGCCTCATCAAGATCGAGATGCACTTCCTCCCCGATGTCTATGTGACGTGCGAGCAATGCGGCGGCAAACGCTACAACCGCGAGACGCTGGAGGTGAAGTTCAAAGGCCATTCGATTGCCGACGTGCTCGACATGACGATTGAGGATGCGGAGGAATTCTTCAAGGCCGTGCCCCCGATCCGCGAGAAGATGCGGATGCTGAACGAGGTGGGGCTGGGCTATGTCAAGGTCGGCCAGCAGGCCACAACGCTGTCGGGCGGCGAGGCGCAGCGGGTGAAGCTCGCCAAGGAACTGGCGCGGCGTTCAACCGGGCAGACGCTCTATATCCTTGATGAGCCGACGACGGGCCTGCATTTCGAGGATGTGAGGAAACTCTTGGAAGTGCTGCACCGGCTGGTGGAGGGCGGCAATTCGGTGGTGGTGATCGAACACAACCTCGATGTGATCAAGACCGCCGACTGGATTATTGACCTCGGCCCCGAAGGCGGTGTGCGCGGCGGGGAGATTGTCGCGGTGGGCACGCCCGAGCATGTGGCGAAAGAGCCGCGCAGCTTTACGGGGCAGTATCTGGCTCCGCTGCTGGCGAAGTGACCCAATCTCCTCTCCCGCTTGCGGGAGAGGGTGGGGGTGGGCCCGGCGCTTACAACCCGAAGCGGTAGCCGTAGGCGAGGCCGAGGGCGAATTGATTACGCTGCCCGCGCTCCTGAATAAGCGAGCTTTGGGTGACGACATCGCCGAGCCGGTCGTAGCTGGTGAACAGCGTCAGCGCGCCGTCGCGGCCAAAGCGGCCCAAGGGCTTGGTCAGCGTGGCGTTGACCCCGGCGCTCACCAACCCGCTGCCGGTGCGCGATAGGGCAAGGCCGGTGTTGGCCGATTGCAGGGCGTTGACGCCGAAATAGGTGTTGGTGAAATCGCTGCTCGCCCAGGTGGCGCGTACGCCGGCGCTGTAAAGGAGGCTGCGATCACGCTTCATGCCGTTCCATGACAGGTTGGTGTTGGCGACCACGCCTTCGTGCCCGCCGGTCCCTTGCAACACCTCGGCACGAGCGCGCAGTTGGTTGTTCACAAAGCCCTTCTGGACAAAGCCGCCGAACTCCACCGCGAGATCAACGTCGCCCATGCCTTGCAATGCGTCCGATCCGCCGGTGACGAGGAAGGGCGAGCCGCCATTGTCCTCGTTGCGGCCAAAGCGCAGCTTGGCAAGCGGGCCGATCTTCCAATCATTGCGGTTCACCGCGTTCCAGCCAAGCCCATCGGGGACGGAGAAGAAGATGTCGTCTTTGTAATTCACCCGGATGTCGGGGAAGATCGAGAGCGCGTAGTCGGTCGAACCCTGCCATACTGGCGAGAGCACCGGAGCAAAGCCGATCGTCACCATAACATCAGCTTGTTTCGGCGGCGCCTGACGCTGGCCTTCGATGGTGGTGGGAACGCCGGGCGCGGGGCCTTGCTGGGCAAGGGCAGGGGCGGCGGCAAAGGCAAGCGTTGCAAGCAAGAGATAGCGCATGATGGGGCTCTCTGAGTAGGGGGTGGATGCCTTGGGGGAAAGCTCAGGCTGGGCGCATAATGGGAAACTGTCCTGTCGCCAAGACCTTGTGCGCAAATGTCAGAGGGTCTTCGGTGCGGGTCGTGTGCGGCGCTCTGCGAGAGTGACAAGCGCAAAGGCGGCTGTGCCGCTTGCTAGCATCCCTAAGAACGCGCCATCCAGCGCCAGCCACCAGTCGCACACCATCAGCACTGCAATTTGCACCATAATCGCCGTCATCGCCGCACGGCCTGATTGCGATATCCCCGCAAGACCTGCGATCATCGGCAGGGCGAGTACAGCGGCGATGGCGCTGGCATCCAGCACCAGATTGCGCAGGCTCTCGCCCTGTGCGGCGACGATGGCTGCCACTGCTGCTGCCATGATGGTCGCAAGGCGCGCTGCGCGCAGCATGGCCTTGGGTGAGGCGCCGGGGGCGAGGCGGCGATAGCCGCTCTCGGTGACCACTCCGGATACGGCCAGCAATGCGGAATCGACCGAGGACAGGATCGCCGAAATCAAGGCTCCGGTGAAGATGATATAGAGCCAAGGCGGGAACAGCGCTTCAGCCAAACTCGGCAGGAACGCCTCCCCCTCGCCAAAGCTGATGCCGAGCATCGGGGCAAGGGCGGGTGCGAACAGGCCAAAGCTTACCGGGATTAGACCGACCACGAGGTAAATCATGCCTCCTGCCAGCGCGCCCGTGCGAGCGACTTCGGGCGAGCGTGCGCCCAATGTGCGGGCAAGCGCTTCCTGACTTACCATCGTGCCGATGATCGGGATCAGCCAAAGCTCCAGCCCCTCGCTCCAGCTTTCGCCTGCAACCGTGAAGCTGACGCTGCGAGGGGCAGCGGCGAGCATTGCGGGCACGCCGCCAAAGGCAGCGACCATCAGGCCAAGCAGAATGCAGATACCAAGGATCATGATCGCACCTTGGACGATATCGGTCCAGACATCACCGGCCAGCCCGCCAAACAAGGTATAGGTCATAACCAGCAAAGTGGCTGCGACCAGTGCGGTGGAAAAGTCGAGTGGCGAGGCGCTTGCCAGAATGGTGGCAAAGCCGAACAATTGCGCTGCCGACCAGGTGGTGGCTGACAGCGCGATCACCACTGCCGCGAGGCCTTCGGTGCCCGTGCCGAACCGCGCGCGCAGAAAATCCGCGATGGTGATGTGCCCTCCTGCGCGCAAGCGGCGGGCGAAATAGAAGCCGATGGCGAAGATGCCGATGGCGTAGGCAAAGGGCTCGGCGCGGGCGCCTGCAAGGCCATCGCGCGCGACATCGCCTGAGGTTGCGATGAGGCTTTCCGAAGCAAACCATGTGGCGAAAACCGACATGGCAACCGCGAAGGTTCCCAGCTTTCGTCCGGCGACGAGGTAATCGGCATCGGATTTGGCCCCGCGCCCGGCCCATGCGGCCAGCATCACCTGTGCTGCGACATAGGCAAGGATAAGCCAGAACGTCAAAGCCGCGCGCCCCCGGTTCAAGACCATCGTGCTATGCCGCCACGGCAAGCACGGATCACAGGCGCGCTACCTAATGGGGAAAGGCCGCGGAGCAAGCCCCGAGGCAAATTTCCAAGGTCAGCCCTCGATTACTTCGAGTTCAACCGGTGCATGGCCGCGTGCGATCAACCCGAGTTCCTCGGCCGCCGCGCGGCTTACATCGATGACGCGACCGGCAGTGAAGGGGCCGCGATCATTGACGCGCACCGTCACGCTTTTGCCATTGGCTGGGTTGGTCACGCGCACCAGACTTCCGAAAGGAAGCGAGCGATGCGCCGCAGTCAGTTCACCAGCGCGGTAACGCTCACCGCTTGCCGTGGGGCGACCTTCAAACTTGGAAGCGTAATAGGAGGCGCTGCCGCCATCAATCGGTCGGGTTGCAGGCTGCGAGGGCGCCGCGCTATCAAAGCCGGGGTCGGCCGTGTAGGGCAGAGAGCTTTCCGCAGCACTGTCATCTGCGCCAGCCGAAGCGCTAAGCCCAGCGAGCGGCAGGCACGCCGCACCTGCTGCAAAAGCGGCCCGACGCGCAAGGCGCACGAGGTATGGCAAGGTTAATAAGGCTGCGGACATGGTGGGCTGCCCATGATAGCCCGGTTCTTGAAAGGCAAATCCGTCTCGCAGATCATCGACAAGAGCCTGCAACTGGGCTTTCAGGCGTGGCAAAAATGCGGCGAAATGAGTGTGGCCGGTGCCTGCAAGGGCGGGCGGCGTTGCGTGAATGGCGGACAGGATGGGAGCGAGTCGCCCGAAATGCCTGCCAACCGCCCGATCGGGAGCGTTGAAGTGAGCAAAAGCAAATGGGGCCGGCATTGCTGCCGACCCCACTCTCACCGACGCGTGGGCGTCCATTTTGTAGCGCTGCTTACGGCAAGCCGTTCGCCCTCACCACGATCCGGACACGCTTGGCGTTCCGATGTCTAACCCCGGCGTGCAATCCCTTGCGGGTATGCACCTGATCCGGGCCTCGTCACCGGCGCTCGCACCGGCATCCGGCGTCTGCTTTCGCTTCGCAGCGTTTGGACACCAAGCCGAAGCTCTTGCCCATCGCTACCAAAGCGTCCGCTTGGCCGAGACCGCTTGCCTATGGCGGCTGGTGGCTTGGGCAGATTTCCGGCCTGAGCCTTCGCCTGCTTCATCCTCCAACCAGGCCTGCAGCCTGTCCGGCAACACAGCTTCACGCTCTTCCCAGTGGTCAACTTGCATTTGGCCGAGACCTCTTGCATGCCGTCTTTCGAAGCGCGCGGGGACAGGTGTCACCGCCATCTCGCGGACTAAAAACGCTGTTACATCAAGGCCTTGCGGCCCTTCGTTCCAGTGTCGTTGTGTCCCGAAGACAAGTTGAAATTGCGCCTCAAGCGGCGATCTGGCAAGCATCCGAGAGGCGAGTTATCCACTTTCGCCCAGTTTGCCTGTGGACGAGAGTGGATAAGTCAACGCCTCGTCGCATTTGTCATGAAGCTGCGCGCGAAGCGGCTAGCAAAGGGCCGCGGCGTCCCCTTTTGCGAGAAGCGCGCCGCCTGAAACCGCTTTGCGACTCGGCTCAGGCGTCGCGATTGCGGCGGGCTAGCAGGCGCAGGCGCAGCCCGTTCAGCTTGATAAAGCCTTCGGCGTCCTTCTGATCGTAAGCGCCCGCATCATCTTCAAAGGTCACGTGCGCCTCGGAATAGAGCGAGAAGGGCGATTTGCGGCCCACCACACTGGCGAGGCCCTTGTAGAGCTTGAGGCGCACTGTCCCTGTCACCTTGGCTTGGCTGTGATCAATTGCTGCCTGCAGCATCTCGCGCTCAGGCGCAAACCAGAAGCCGTTATAGATCAGCTCGGCATAGCGCGGCATCAGCTCGTCCTTGAGATGCGCCGCGCCGCGATCCAGCGTGATCTGTTCAATGCCGCGATGCGCGCGGGCGTAAATCTCGCCACCAGGAGTCTCATACATCCCGCGCGATTTCATGCCGACAAAGCGGTTTTCAACCAGATCAAGCCGGCCAATGCCGTGCTTGCGCCCCAGTTCATTGAGCGCCGCCAGCAGCGTGGCCGGCGACATGGCCTCGCCGTTCAAGGCCACCCCGTCGCCTTGTTCAAAATCAATGGTGATATATTCGGGCACATCGGGCGCGTCTTCGGGATTGACGGTGCGCGAATAGACATAGTCCGGAGTTTCCTGCCACGGATCTTCGAGCACCTTGCCTTCGGATGAAGTGTGCAAGAGGTTCGCGTCGGTTGAAAACGGGCTTTCGCCGCGCTTGTCGCGGGGCACGTCGATCTGGTGGGCTTCGGCCCATGCGATCAGCGCGGTGCGGCTCGTCAGGTCCCATTCGCGCCAGGGCGCAATCACCTTGATGTCCGGGTCAAGCGCATAGGCGCTGAGTTCAAAGCGCACCTGATCATTGCCCTTGCCGGTCGCGCCGTGGGCAATCGCATCAGCGCCCGTTTCATGCGCGATTTCAACAAGGCGCTTGGAAATCAGCGGGCGCGCAATCGAGGTGCCGAGCAGATAGTCGCCTTCATAGCGGGCATTGGCGCGCATCATCGGGAAGACAAAATCGCGCACGAATTCTTCGCGCAGGTCTTCGATGAAGATATTGGCATCGGGAATGCCCATGGCGCGGGCCTTGGCGCGGGCGGGTTCGATTTCCTCGCCTTGTCCGAGATCCGCGGTGAACGTCACCACTTCAAGCCCGCGCTCTGCGCTCAGCCACTTGGCGATCACGCTGGTATCGAGACCGCCCGAATAGGCGAGGACGACTTTCTTGATGTCGGACATGGTGCGCTAAGATCCTTGATCTGACGGGACAGCGGCCGGGCCGCATCGTGAACGCAGCGCCCCTAACAGCGCGCAACCCACGGCGCAATGCAAGGAGCGGGCAGAAGCCGCACCTGCGATGTAATGTATTATAGTATCACGATAATTTATGAGACGCAGGCGCTGGGACATGCTAGTGGGTTTGCGGGATCGTTACTATCGGAGGGCCGCGCCCATGACACGATTCCTCGTTTCCCTTGCTGCTGTATCGCTTTTGGCAGGCCCGCTCGCCGCCCATGAGGTGATTCACGCAGGCCATGAAACCCACGCCCACGGCGCTGCCTGCGGCCACACCGCGATCGATCACGACGGGCATGTTGATTACCTGCATGACGGGCATCTCCACCACGGGCATGATGGCCATGTCGACGAACACGCAATTGAAGTTTCGGCTGCCAATCCGGCGGCTGAAGAATTGGTGATGCGCGTTACCAGCGATGATCACGCCCATGGCCACGATGGCGAGGAGCACGAAATGGTGCAGCACGGCAGCCACATGGATTATATCCATGACGGGCGCTTGCACCATCTCCACGGCGATCACACCGACGATCACGGCGCGGTGAGAGTGCTGGCCGCCAAATAGCGCGCAGGCGCGCGCCGCTCAGTTTGCGAGCAGGCGCGCTTCCTCGGCTGCCATGTAATCGCGCGTGATCGGCACGGCGTGGCGGCTGCGGATATACTGGATCTGGTAATTGCACATGCTCGAATATTCGAACACCGTCGCAGCGCCTGCGAGATAGAAGGTCCACATCCGGTAAAAGCGTTCATCATGCAGCGCGATGATCGCCTCGCGGTTGGCCTTGCAATTGGCATACCATGCGCGCAGCGTGCGGCCATAGTGGAGCCGCAGATTTTCTATGTCGCTGGCGATCAGGCGATATTTTTCGGACGCTGCGAGGGTTTCGGACAGCGCCGGGATATAGCCACCGGGGAAGATATATTTGCGTGTGAAGGCATCGGTCAGCCCGGGCTCGCCCAGCCGTCCGATGGTGTGCAGCAGCATCACGCCATCATCGGCAAGGATGTTGGCGCAGGCCTTGAAGAAGGTTTCGAACTGGGCCTTTCCGACATGCTCGAACATCCCCACCGAGACGATCCGGTCAAACCGGCGACCGGCAGCGGCGAAATCGCGGTAATCGACAAGCTCGATTGCAATCCGGTCGGAAAGCCCGGCGGCGGCGACTTTCTCCCGGGCAAGGGCGGCTTGTTCCTCTGATAAGGTGATGCCGGTAACGCGCACATCGTAATGGCGCGCAAGATAGATCGCCATGCCGCCCCAGCCGCAGCCGATATCGAGCACTGTGTTGCCGGGCTTGATCGCGAGTTTGGCAGCAATATGCGCCAGCTTGGCGGTCTGCGCCTCGCCAAGGGTCATATCCTCACGCGGCCAATAGGCGCAGGAATATTGCCAGTGCTCTGGGTCCAGCATCATCTCATAGAGCGCGTTGCCGATGTCATAGTGATGCGCGACGTTCTTTTTCGATGCGATTGCCGAATTGATCTGTTCGGCGGCAAAGGCGGCACGGTTCAACAGGCCGTTCCAGAGGCTTGGCGGGTCGATCTCACCGCCCTGATCCCATGGCGAATTGGCGCGCAGCAGGGTGACAAGGCCCATGATGTCGCCTTCCTCGACAATCAGGCGGCCATCCATGAAAGCTTCTGCCGCGCCAAGGCGCGGGTCCATGATGATGTCGCGCGGCACCTGGTCATCGGAGAGACGCACAACGATGTCGGGAAAGCCTTCTGCCGCCTGGCCGTAAGTCACTGCGCTGCCATCGGCAAAGACGACGCCAAGCCGGCCCTGACGCACACCGCGCGAAAGAAATCGATCAAGAAGCTGTTTGCTCATGGGGGTCCCTTGTTGTTTCCGCTGCTGTCGTGAGGGATTAGCGGCCCGATACTCATTGACAAGGCGCAGCGGATATTATGCCCACCTGTCAGATCCCGGCGTACCATTGATATCCGGCAATATCTTCCCACAATCCGCCCTTTCCCCCGCCAATGTCATCAAGGCTGGCGACCGCTTCGATGGCGGTAAGATATTTGGCGTGCTTGTATCCCAGATGTCGCTCAATCCGCATACGCAGGGGCGCGCCATTCTTTTCGGGCAGGGCTGCGCCGTTCAATTCGTGGGCGATGATGGTTTGGGGATGATAGGCATCAACCAGATCGATGCTTTCGTAATAAGGCCGCCCGTAAAGCGTATCGGCGCAGCGAAAGACGATGAAATTTGCCTCAGGCCGCAGCTGTGCGCGATCTAGGAGCGTTCCCAGCTGAGGGCCGCGCCACTCAGCAATTGCGCTCCAGCCTTCCACGCAGTCATGGCGCGTGATCTGGCTGCGCTGGGGCAGGGCGCGGATGTCATCGATTGAGAGACTGAGCGGTTCAGCCACCAAACCGGTGACTTGCAACTGCCAGTCGGCAAAACCATTGGCGAGTTGTTCGCGATAAAAGTCGCTGTCAACGGTGAGCGATCCATTGCCGCGCATATCGGAGGAGCGTTGATCGGGCCGGTATTCAGGCGCAAGGCGTTCCCGGCCGGCCAGCAGGCGATGGGCGGCGCGGTGCCAGTCCTCGGCGGTGCGGAACACGTCTTGCGCGGTCTTGGTCTTGTGAAGATCGCTGCATGCGCCGGCGCCAAGCGCCGTGAGGCCCGCCAGAACCCCGCGCCGGTTAACTCCGCTCATGCGCCTGTCTCCTCGCGCCGGCCGCCATGCACCATCGCGCCAATCAGCCGCACCGGGCCCGAAACCAGCGTCAGGGCAACATGGCCGACCACAAAGCCGACCAGCGCCCAGGTGGTGATGAAATGGATCGAACGCGCGCTTTGCCGCCCGCCCAACACATCAACCAGCCACGGGGCGAAGGGCTCGAACCCCGGGCTCATCGCAAGGCCGGTTGCGACCATCAAGGGCAGCACAAGCGCAAATAGCGCGCCGTAAGCGAGTTTTTGCAAGGGATTGTACGGCATACCGGCTGTGCCCTTTTGGGCAAGCGCCGTGCGCCATGCGCCAAAGGTCCAATCGCGCGCAGATGTCGCCAGATCGCGGCGGAAATGGCCATTTGCCACCATCGCCAGCCAGATCGCGAGCAGGCCAAAGGCGAATACCAGCGCGGCGGTGTTGTGCCAATCGCGCGCGGCGGCGAGGTTGTAGCGGGCAGGCAAAGTAATCCACCCCGGAAAGCGCATCACATGGAGCCAGGCGTCCGCCGGGTCAAAGCCATAATTGCCCCAGTAAAGCCGCCGGTGCGCGTTCGAAATCGTCAGGCCCGACATGAACAGCACCACCAGCGCACCAGCATTCACCCAATGCCACAGCCGGGTCGAGAGCGCGTGGCGCTTCACGCGCCCGCCTGTTCGCGCGCCAGCCAGATGACATCGCGCGGTTGGTCAAGCAGGTGCTGGCCGCTGTCGATGAACAGGCTTTGCCCGCTCTTCATCACGCCGGAGGCGAGGAACAGCGCGGCGGTGACGATCTCATCAGCGCCGGTCTTGCGGCCGAGCAGATTGAGCCGGTGCGAGATTTCGGTCTCCTCCTCGCTTTGATCGTGGCTGGCAAGGATCGCGCCGGGCGCAATACCATAGACACGCGCTTGGCGGTCGTGGCCGAACCCCTTGGCGAGCATCGCAATGGTCGAGGCCAGCGCGTGCTTCGACATCGTGTAGCTGAAGAAGTCGGGGTTGGGATTTTCCAGCTTCATGTCGGTAATCTGGATCACGATCTTTTGCGCGGCGCTTTGTGCCTGTGCCAGAAAGCCCTGCGCCATGCGAGCGGGCGAGAGAGCATTCACCTGCATCGCTTCGTGAAAGGTCGCCGGATCGAGCGCGCCTGCGCTGTCATAATCGAACACCGAAGCTGAATTGATGAGGCAGCGCCAGTCCGGCAGGCGCGCGGCGAGATCCGCGATCATCCGGGCAGCGGCCGCATCATCCGTCAGATCGCAGGCGATTGTCTCGGCGCTGGGCAATGTGGCGGCCAATGCGTCCGCTTCGGTTGAGGAGTTGCGATAGTGAATGACGCAATGCCACCCGGCAGCGGCAAAGCCGCGCACCAGCGCCGCGCCAATCCGGGTTGCACCGCCTGTCACCAGCACGGCAGGTCGGCTCATGCGCGCACCTCAAAGCAGAATCTGTTCATGCGGACAGGGCTCTAACAAAGCCCTTAGGGCGCGGCAATCAGCTTGGCGTTATACAGATCGGGTCGGAGCGCTGCGGCATGGGGAGGGCCGCAGCGCCCCGGCACCATCAGCGGCAGCGGATCCCGCCGCGATCAATTTCCCGGCCAAGCAGGCCGCCGCCCACTGCACCAAGCACCGTGCCCAGTGCGCGGTCGCCTTCGGTGTCAATCGCGCGGCCGAGCAGTGCGCCTGCACCTGCGCCAATGATCAAGCCGGTCGTGCCATTGTCACGGCGGCAGCGCCAGCGACCATCATCGCCGCGCCACACTCGATCATTGCGGCCCAGACGGCGTGGCTCAAGATAGCGCCCGCGGTCGTCATAGATGCGGTGACGTTTGCCCTTGCCGCGGCGGTGTTCAGCAACCTCAATGACTGGCAGCGAGGCAGCGGGCTCTGCGGCAAAGCCGAAAGGCGTGGTCAGCGAAGCGAGCGGCGCACGCGGCAGTTCAGCAGCCTGTGCAGGCACGGCAATGGCCAGCATCGGTGCGGCAACGGCAAGAAGCGAAAAGGTCTTCATCGATCTATCCCTTGTTGTGTTCTCGTGAGGGAGAACACGCGCCAATTAATTCATCTTGACCGAACGCTGGATGAACAGAATGTCGCACAAGTGTCAGCTGCGGTGAGCCGTTTGGGCCCTGCGATGAGATGTTATGACGCAGCTTTGGCAGCGGCGCGGACGCGCATTTCGGCGCTTAAGGCGGGCAGTGCAGCCAGCTGTTCCAGTTCTTGGCGGCTTGCCTTGCCAGCGTGCAGTGCCAGGAATGCGCGCGCCACATTCCAAGCCGGATCGCCGAGGTCGATTCGCTCCAGACTGTCGCCAGCGGCCACATCGCCGGGCTCGATCACCCGGAAATACCACCCGCAGCGCGCACTTTTGACGATCTTGGCCACCATGCCGGACTGGCCAAAGCGATGCTCGATCTTCCAGCAGGGCTTGCGCGGCTGGCTGATTTCGATGAGCGCGCTGCCAAGGCGAAAGCGGTCACCGATGTGGACATCGCTTTCGGTGAGCCCGCTGATGGCGAGGTTCGATCCGAAAGCGCCCGGCTCGCGCAGCAATTCATGCGCGCCGATCTGGGTTTCCCACCAGGCATGGTGATCCAGCGGATAAAGGTGCACCGCCATGTCCGGCCCGCCGTGGTGGCGGCGGTCGGCCTGTTCATCAGGGGCAAGACCGTGAGGCAGCACCTGCACGGTTTCATTGCGCGGATATTTGGCAATTGCGCTCAATTCCGCGCCGTTAAAGGGCCGCGCTGTGCCAGTGCAGACGGCTTCGATTGTCCGGATGAGCGGTTCGGGCATCAAGCCGAGGCAGCAGTGGCGGCGGCCTCGGCGGCCTCTCGGTCGCGCTGGGCGCGGGATTTCTTCTCCGCTGCCGTTTTCAGCTGGCCGCAAGCGGCATCAATATCGCGGCCACGAGGCGTGCGCACCGGCGCGGAAAAACCGCCTTGAAACACGATATCGGAAAAGGCCCGGATGCGTTCGGGGCTGGAGGTTTCATAGCCTGCGCCCGGCCAGGGGTTGAACGGGATCAGATTGACCTTGGCGGGCAGGTTATAGGCTTTCAGCAGCCGCACCAGCTCGCGCGCGTCTTCATCGGAATCGTTCTTGTCCTTGATCATCACATATTCAAACGTGATGCGCCGCGCGTTGGAAGCGCCCGGATAATCGGCACAGGCCTGCAGCAGGTCTTCGATGCCATATTTCTTGTTGAGCGGCACGAGCTCGTCGCGCACCTCCTTGCGCACACCGTGCAAGGACACCGCAAGGTTCACCCCGATTTCTTCGCCGCAGCGTTCCATCATCGGGATAACGCCGCTGGTCGAAAGGGTAATCCGGCGTTTGGACAGGGCAAGCCCATCGCCGTCCATCACCAGTGTGAGCGCGTCCTTCACATGATCGAAGTTATACAGCGGCTCGCCCATGCCCATCATCACGATGTTGGTAAGGAGGCGTCCGTCGGCGGTGTAGTGGCCCGCCTCGTCATCCTCGTCGATTGCGTCAGCGTCACTCGCCATCGAGCCCTTGGGCCATTCACCGAGCGCATCGCGCGCCAGCATGACTTGGCCGACAATCTCTCCCGGCGTGAGGTTCCTCACCAGCCGCATCGTGCCGGTGTGGCAGAACGAACAGGTCAGCGTGCAGCCCACCTGGCTGGAAACGCACAAAGTCCCGCGCGCTTCATCGGGGATGAACACCATTTCGAAATCATGGCCATCAGCCGTGCGCAGCAACCATTTACGCGTGCCATCAACCGAATGCTGGGCTTCGACCACTTGCGGGCGGCCAATCACGAACCGCTCGCTGAGCCACGGGCGCATGGCCTTGGCGATGTCAGTCATCGCGTCAAAATCAGTGACGCCGCGATGATAGAGCCAGTGGAACACCTGCTTGGCGCGCAGTTTGGCTTGGCGCGCGTCCAATCCGGCTTCCTCGAACAATTCGCGGATGCGCGGGCGGGGCAGACCGATCAGGTCGATACGGCCATCTGCGCGCGGCGTGATGTCACGCGCGGCGGGAACCGGATCAACAAGGCCCGGGATTGGCATGAGAGCGGTGTCTGACATGATCGGCGGGCCTATAGCGATTGTGCCGCGACTTGGCGAGTCAGGACGTGCGCGCGGCACATCCGACACTGGCGGCATCCATTGCTGTGGCAACGCCCGAGAGCGCATAGCGATCGGTGAAGGCGCCATTGGCCGATCGCGCGCTGACGCTCATGGTGCTGGCTGAACGCAGAGCGGCGACAATGCTTGCGTCCATCTGCGCATTCGCACCCCACGCGTTGCGGCCTTTTGCAAGAAGCGTGAAGTTCTTCGTCCCGACCCGCAGATTGACCCGCGCGCCGTCAGCGACCTCGCGGCTCAGCACAAGGTGCACTTGTCCGCGCAGGCGTTTGTCGGGCCATGTGGCGATGCTTGCCGAAGCATCCGGCGCGGCACTGCTGTTGGTGGGCCGCGCAATCGCATAGCAGCGTTTGGGCGAAGCATCGCGAAAGGCGGCCCATGTGCCAAAAACACCCAAGCTGTCGCGCGCGGCCAACGGATGGGCGAGGGCGAGGAGGATGGCGAGGCTGGCAAACCTAATCATAGGAAATGTTCATGACTTCCCATTCGCGGGTTCCTGCTGGCAAGCGCACCACGCGCACATCGCCAACGCTTGCCCCGCGTAAAGCCTTGGCGAGCGGCGAGTTCCAACCGATCCGTCCGTGGCCAGCCTCGGCCTCGTCATCGCCCACCAGTTGCACGATCTGGCGCGCGTCGTCCTCGTCTGCGATCTCGACCCGTGCGCCAAAAAAGACGCGGGAGCGGTCAATCTGCGCCTTGGGATCGACGACGCGCAACACCTTCATCCGCCGCGCCAGATGCGCCAGTTCCCGGTCGATCTCGCGCATCTTCTTGCGGCCATAAAGATAATCGCCGTTCTCGCTCCGGTCGCCATTGCCCGCCGCCCATGACACGATCTCGACAATCGCCGGGCGTTCGGTGCCGAGCAGGTGATCGTAGCGCGCTTTCAAGGCAGCCATCCCTTGCGGGGTGATCGGCGGACCAGCGGGTTTCATTGCCAAGAAATCAGCGCAGGAAGCTGTCGATAGGGCGCGGCAAGCCTGCCTCATCGGGATACATGTGCGAATAGGTCACCGCATTGCCGAGCACACGCATGATGTAATAGCGGGTCTCGAAATTGGCAGGGATTTTTTCGATCCAAGTGACGTAATCAATCGCTCCGGTGCGCGGATCACCATTCAGCTTGAGCCACTGGTTCACGCGCCCCGGCCCTGCATTATAGGCGCCAATCGCCAGCGGATAGGAGCCGCCGTAATAGCTGAGCATCCGGCGGAAATAGCCATCGCCAAGCTGGATGTTGTAGCTGGGGGAATCGATCAGGTCAGCGGCCAGATAGGTCACGCCAAGCTTGCCCGCCTGTTCGCGCGCGGTTCCCGGCATCAATTGCATAATCCCGCGCGCGCCTGCGTGGCTCACGCGCGTGCGGTCAAACTCGCTTTCCTGACGGCTGATCGCGTGCACCATTGTCCAGTCGGTCACAGGCGGGGTCGGCAGCGTCGGGAAGCCAAGGCGTTCATAGCCCACCAGCCCCATTTCGCCCGCTTTCATGCCGAGCACCACCGCCATTTCTTTCATGCCGGTTTCTGCTGCGAGCATGTTCACCAACGCAATGTCGGTGGGGGTGGTGGTGGTATCACCGAGCGCCTCGAAGAATCGGCGTTCAGTGCGCCAGTCGCGCCGCGCGGCTGCGATGGAACGGATCGCACGCACAAGAGGGCGCCCTTCGAACTCGGCACGGGTCGCCTGATCGATTTCGGGCATGGGCAAGGCAGCGAATTGCGGCATCGGGCGGCCCAAGGCCGACAGCGAAAGCTGGCCGTAATAGTAATGCGGCCAGGTGGCAGCGCGTTCATAATAGGCGTTGGCATCTTCGCTGAGCCCGGCGCGGCGCGCTGCGCGGCCTGCCCAATAATAGCCCTTGGCCTTGGTGAGCGGGGTGCGTGCGGCATCGCCATAGCGCCGGAACAGCGGCGCAGCGGTGGCCCCATCGCCATTGGTCCACAGCGCAGAAGTGCCGCCCAGCCACATCAGATCGGTGTAGCGATCGCGTAAGCGAAACGAGCCTTGGGAGATATCGGTGCCCGGCGCAAAGACGTCGTCAATCCGGCTGGCGATGCGTGCTGCATCCGCGGCGCTGGCAGATTTCGCTGCGCTCAGCATCAGGCCAACGAAATCTTCGGGATCAAAGGCCGGGCGCACAAAGGCCGGGCGATTGGCGAGCACTTGCACCGCTTCGTAACTGCGCCCGGTTGTGTTCAGGAACTTGACGTAATTGGCGACATAGCCCGGATCGCTCATCGCACCGACCGGGACGCCAAGGCCTGCTTCCTCGGGACGGGTGCCGCGCAGCAGGGCGAGCCGTGCCAAAGCCATGGGCCGATCCGCTTCGGCAAGGTTGACCAGCTGCCGGCTGGCCGCATCGGCTTTGCCTTGGACAAGCAAGGCATCCATCCGTGCGGCATGGTCCTGCGGCGTAAAGCGGGCGTGATAGAGCCCGAGCACATACATCTCGACCGGTTCGGCCATCGCGCCTGCGCGCCATGCTGACAGTGCAACATTGAATGCCTCAGGTCGCTGCGCGCCGGCCAAGGCGAGGGCATAGCGCGCACGGGCTGAATTGGTGAGCGGGGGGAAGGCATCGAAAAAGCGCAACAGGTCAGCCTGCAGCGGAGCCTCCCGGTCGAGTGCATTTTCGGCGCGGATGCGCAGAATTTCCAGTCGCGGGAAATCGGGATAGGCGAGCACAAAATTGGCATAGTCTGCAAAGCTTGCCTGAGTGTTGGCTTGCAATTGCTCCCAGCGCGCAACTGCCGGACCAATCGTCCCACCTTGGCGCGCCACCAGCGAATCGCCGACCACCTGAGCAAGCGCCGGGGCCTGCAAAACTTCGGGGCCAAACCCCGTAGCGCAGGCCATCAGCGCGAACGCCGGCAGGAAAGAGGAGCGAAGCATGCTGGACATTGTGGCGATAGGCTCCTTATCAGGCGGTGAACGAGGGGGCACGCGCGGCATCTAGACGCCCGGCCGCTTCGGTAAACTGCAAGGATAGGAATAAAGCAATGTTCGCCGGTTCAATCCCCGCTCTTGTTACCCCTTTTCGCGGCGGGTCGTTTGACGAGGCTGCGTTTCGCCGTCTGATCGACTGGCAGATTGACAACGGCAGCGCCGCCTTGGTGCCCTGCGGGACAACTGGCGAGGCTTCAACCCTGTCCAACGCCGAACACCACCGCGTGATCGAGGTCTGCATCGAACAGGCCGCAGGCCGCGTTCCGGTGATTGCGGGCTGCGGCTCCAACGACACCCGCAATGCTGCGCTCCATATGAATTTCGCCAAGAAGGCAGGCGCCGCAGCGGGCTTGTGTGTGGCGCCCTATTACAACCGCCCCAGCCAGCGGGGACTGATCGCCCATTTCAGCTATCTGGCGGAACATTGCGAGCTTCCGATCGTGCTCTACAATGTGCCAGCGCGCACGGTGACCGACATTCTGGACGACACGGTGGTGGAGCTGGTGCGCAAATACCCGGAAAAGATCATCGCCATCAAGGATGCCAGCGGCGACCTCAGCCGTGTGGCCGATCACCGCATGGGTATCGGGCGGGAGTTTTGCCAGTTGTCGGGCAATGACGAATTGTGGCTGCCTCATGCGGCAGCGGGAGGGCGCGGGTGCATTTCGGTGACGGCCAACGTTGCGCCTAAGCTGTGCGCCGAGTTCCACGCAGCGATTGCCGCCAATGAGCTCAAGAAGGCGCGTGAATTGAACGATCGCCTGTTCCCGCTGCACTATGCGATGTTTGCTGATGCATCGCCTGCGCCTGTCAAATATGCGCTGTCCCGCGTTCATGCATGGATCGAACCCGAAGTGCGCTTGCCGCTGGTGGAATGTTCGGATGAGGCCCGGCGCGCGGTGGATGAAGCGCTGATCTCGGCGGGCGTGCTGGAGGGGTAGGGGAGGCTCCCCGCCATTGGCAGGTGCTCAGCCCACACGATCCTCGGCAGCCGATGATCTGAACGCCTAGCTCCTCTGCCGGTCGCAGAAGGCTAGCCGCAAGCGCCGCCCTCAATCGGGCAGCATCGCCCCGTCCGCGCGGGGCAACGCTCCTCGGCGGGACGAAACAAGCAAAAACCCCCTTAGCAGGGCCACGCAAATCAGAACGCGGGATTGTGTTCCTCGACAAAGCGAACCGCTGCTTCGAGCATTGCACGCCGTGTGTCCGAGCGGGACAGCCAGTGATCCTCGCCGTCCAGAGTTACCAGTTCGTATGGTTTGCCTGCGCTTTTGAGCGCATTGGCCATCCGGGTGGAGTGGCTGTAGGGCACGACGATATCATCCTTGCCATGGATCAACATGACAGGCGCATCGGCCCGCGCTGCCGCGCGCAAGGGGGACACCTCGTTCCAACCTTTGCTCGGGCCCAATTGATCAAGCAGCCCTGCGCGCGTTGTCCCGCGTTCCCCAGAGGCACGCACGTCCTCGCGGTACATATTGGCGATGTCGCTTACGGGCGCAACGGCGACAGCGCAGCGGAAAATGCCCTGCTGCAAGGTCACGCCAGCCAACGCCGCATAGCCGCCATAGCTTGCCCCCACGATGCAAACGCGCGCCGGATCCACAATTCCTTTGGCGACCAAAGCTGCAAGTCCATCGGTCTTGTCGGACTGCATCTTGCGGCCCCATTCGCCAAAACCTGCTTGCATGAAGGCTTGGTTGCGATTGGTTGAGCCGCGGAAATTGGGCTGGAACACGGCATAACCACGCGAGGCATAGGCTTGTGCCCACCAGTCAAAGCCCAGCACATCATGCGCATGCGGTCCGCCATGCGGCATGATGATAGCAGGCAGAAGTCGCGCCTCGCGCCCGGGCGGTAAAGTAAGGATGCCTTCAAGTTCGGTTCCATCGCCGGCGATGTAGGCAAAGGTCGAAATCGGGCCCACTTGTTCGGGTTCGATATTACGGCGTTCATAATCGATCGCCTCGGCGCGCAGCCGGGCCATGTCGACCGCATACCAGGTGCCGCTGTCCTGATTGCCTGAAGTGCGCACGATCACATGGCTGAAATCCCTGGTCCAATCGAGCATCCCCATGTCTTCCTGCGGAAACGCCTGTCGCACTTTGCCGATTGCCGATTGGTGCGCCGGGTCGCGCATCACCGGCTGGCCGTCAGGGCCTTTTTCGCGGTAGCCTATGAGGTGTCCGTTCAGGGGATCGAAGAACAATCCTCCCACCGCGACGTCGGGCAGAAATGGCTTTATCTCGCCACCTGTAATCGGCACTTCGTGCCACTCAATGCCCTCTTCGGTGCGTTCCCACAGGAGGATGCTTGCCCCATCATAACCAAGTCCAAGAAACCCGATCCGCCCCAGCGGATTCGTTCCCGAGGCCAGCTTTCCGATCCGCTTGTTGCGCAGGCTCCACGCGCCGGTGTCCTGCTGGATATCCAGCACCGCAACAATTTCGCCTGCGGCATCGATCAGCCAATCATGACTGTGGTTTTCCGAGGCCGGAGCCGCAACCTGCTTGACCGAGAAATCCTGCAGATCAACCCGCCACAGATAGGGACGGGTGTGGTCCAGCCGATAGCCAATGCGTTGATCCGCGGCGAGCTTGATCCCGCCGAAAAAGCCATAATGCCGTCCGTCAATCTCGCGGACTCCATAGTCGCCAAAAATTGCAGGTGGAATGTCGCGGCGGTCGCCAAAGATCACCTTGACATCGACGCTGGCGCCCAGCGTCACAACGATCGCGGTGTAGAATTCGGCCTTGTCGGTGGTGTAACCATAGCCGAGTTTTTCGGTTTTGCTGGTGATCACCATCACCCGGTCATCCCCGACCCAGCGCACCGATCGCACCTTTTCCGTGCCAACATCGGCACGTGCGATGGCCCCTTTGCCCGGTTCGAACACGATCAGGTAGCGTGCCTCGCCGCGCGTTGTGATCATTGCGATCCGCTTTCCCGTTTGCGACAGCGTGCCCTGTGAAATGGCGGGCAAGTCGCCATATTCACCAAGCGGCACAGGCATTGGTGTCTGGGCTGCAACGCCCCCCGAGACTGCGCATAGCGCCAGCGCGCCAGCCAGGGCAGCAGCCCGCGCGGCTGCCCCGAGTTTGCCATATGCCATGTGATCAACCCCCGGCTTTACCCACCCGCCAAGTCGCATAATTGCCGATTAAGACGCTAAATCAAGCACTTTTCTTGGCCCTTTGCGAAATTGCGAAACCCGCCTATGTGGCAGGCCATCATGGCACGACCCAAACCGGCTACTTTCGACAAGGTGAAGACCGTTGCGGAAAATCGCCGCGCGCGGTTTGATTACTATATCGATGACAAGTTTGAAGCGGGCCTTGCGCTGACGGGAACAGAGGTCAAGGCGCTGCGGGCAGGGGAGGCCTCGATTGCTGAAAGCTATGCCGAGGTGAAGGATGGGCAGGTGTGGCTGATCAACGCCAATATCCCGGAATACAGCCATGGCAACCGCCTCAACCATGAACCGCGTCGTCCGCGCAAATTGCTGTTGCACGCGCGCGAGATCGAAAAGCTGTTCGGCGCGGTGGAACGCAAGGGCATGACGCTGGTGCCCTTGTCAGTCTATTTCAACCGCACCGGCCGCGCCAAAGTCGAGCTGGCGCTAGCCAAGGGCAAGCAGGCGCAGGACAAGCGCGCCACGATCAAGGAACGGGACTGGAAGCGCGACAAGGCCCGGCTCATGCGCGAAAAGGGCTGACTGACTGGCGGCGGGGTCGGAAGAAAAAAGGCCCAAGCAGCGCGCAAGCGGTAAGTGATGTCCATCTCTGGCGCAGAATTGCCGGGTGGATGATTCACCCCTTGGTCATCTGCTTTATGCTACCCATCTTGCTGGTATGATCTTGTGCGAGCGCTCTTTTGACTTTGGCTTGCTTTGGTGCGCCGGCGCGCGCAAAGGCGGCGGGTGACTATGGCGCACGATCCCGTTCCTTCTCCTGCTGATTCCGCTCCGTCCAAGGTGCGCTCGAAAACCTGGGCGATGGATACCTTGCGCAAATATATGCCAACGCGCGAGCAAATGGCGTCCAATCGCTATCTGGCCCCGATTGCGCATCGCTTTTTAACGCCAGAATTGTGGCGATTTACCCGTCGCTCTGTTCCGCGCGGCGTGGCGCTTGGCCTGTTTGCGGCCTTCATCATTCCCGTGGGGCAAATCTTCCTTGCCGCTTTTCTTGCGCTGCCCTCGCGCGCCAATGTGCCCGTGGCAGCGCTGGTCACTTTTGTCACAAATCCCTTTACGCTGCCCTTCTGGCTGGTGGTGGCCAATCGCCTCGGCGTGTTTGCGTTGCAAATTGATGCAAACACCGCGGGAATCGCAACTGGCTCGATGGAGACTGAGGCCTGGGGCTGGTTTGTCGAATTTTTCCAACAGGCCGGCGCGACAGTTTTCGGGTTTGCCGTCTTGGCGGTGGTGTCGGCAGCGGTCGGATATCTGGTGGCGGGCTGGGTGTGGCGCATCATCGTTGCAAGGAAGCGGGCAAAACGTCTTTCCGTAATGGAAGCGCGCCTCGACCAGCGGCTCGGCTCGCAGTAAAAACCGCATTGTCCGCGAGGGCGGCTTTGGCTTTTTGTTATTTGTCTGTGAGTTTTCAAATCTTTGTCTGATCTCTTTTCCAGCTCTGCCTCTTCTAAGCGGACATCGCGTGGCCCGTTCGGACGTTGGCTGCCGGGTGGCGAGGACAGTGGCTTGATCTTGATTGTGCTGCTTGCCGGACTCTCGCTGAGCGCGCTGCTGATCTACCTCACAAGCGGCGAGGCGCTGCTGGGCTTAGCCTATTTCGGCGGCGTTCTCTTGTTGTTGCTGGGCTTTGCCTTGTTTGACCGCACGCGCAATGCCACCATCGATATGGGGGCCAGTCCGCCTGATTGGAGCGTAACGCTTGCCGCGATCGACGAGGCGAGCGAGGCCATTGCCATCACCGATCGCGCCAATCGGCTGGTCTGCGCAAACACGCCTTATCGGGCGAACTTTTCGCAGGCCAAGGCTCCTGTCGCCCTCGCGCTGGAGAATGCCGAGCGCGAGGCGCTGGCCCGGCTTGCCCGCGAGGCGTGGCGCGATGGCAAAGCCGAACTGCCGCGCCTTACGTTTCCCGGCAGCGAGACCGCTTGGCGGATTACCGCACATCGTGCCGGGCGCGGCGATGATCACCTGATCTGGCGCATGGCAGCGCTTGCAGTTCCTCAAAGCAGCGCCGCGCTGGAAGTCGATCTGGCAGGCCCGCTTGGACAGATGCTCAGCCGGGCCGGGATCGAGACTGCGCTGACGACCCCGCAAGGGATTATCTGTTCTGTGAGCAGCGGCTTTGCCGAGCGCGCCGTCGGCGATTCGACGGCGCGACTGGCGGGGCGGGATTTCGTCGGGTTCCTGCGCACTGACGAGCGCGATCGGATTTACTTTGCTCACGAAGGCCGCGCTGGCACGCCCCAGACCCTCATCGATGTGCCTTTGCGCGAAGCGAACGCCGAGGGTGCGCCGATCAATGAGGATGAACCTGCATCCTTGATGCTGCTCATCGACAGCGGGGTGGGCATTGGCAGCGGCTGGGAAGGGGCAGCCCAGGCGGGGATCAGCCAGTTGGACGCGCTGCTTTCGCAATTGCCGCTGGGTCTTGCGATGGTGGACCGCGATGGTCGCTTCCTGTTCGCCAACGAAGCGTTCCTGCGCGCGGTGGGGCGTGAGGAGCGCGGGCTCCCGGTGTTCCCCACCGATCTGGTGGTGCGCGAGGACAAGGCGGCGCTGTCGGACGCGGTGCGCCGCCATGGACGCGGCCCGGCGATCAGCGGCGATATGGCGGTGCGCCTGATCGCCAGCCCGGAAGAGCCTGCGGTGCTCGGTCTTGCCAGTGTGCGGGGCTTGGGCGAGGCTGCGGTGCTGCTCAGCCTTGGGGATAGTGCGCAGGAAAACCAATTGAAGCGGCAGGTCGCACAGGCCACCAAGATGCAGGCCGTGGGGCAATTGGCAGGCGGGGACGCGCATGATTTCAACAATGTGCTTACCGCCATAATCGGCACCTGCGATCTGATGCTGCTACGCCATATTCCGGGCGACAGCGNCGGGGTCGCGCATGATTTCAACAATGTGCTTACCGCCATAATCGGCACCTGCGATCTGATGCTGCTACGCCATATTCCGGGCGACAGCGATTATGACGATATCCAGCAGATTCGCGCCAATTCGAACCGCGCGGCCTCTTTGACCCGCCAGTTGCTCGCTTTCTCGCGCCAGCAGACCTTGCGCCCGGAAATCCTGCAATTGCCCGATGTGGTGAGCGAGGTCAGCCCGCTGATCAAACGGCTGGTGGGCGAGAAGATTGATTTCTACGTCCAGCATGATCGCAACCTGGGACCGGTGCGCGCCGATCCGCAGCAGTTGGAACAGGTCATCATGAACTTGGCGGTCAATGCGCGCGATGCCATCCAGTCGCAGCCGGGTGGGCAAGGGGCTGGCCAGCGTTCGGGGCGCATCTCGCTCTTCACCCGCAGCCTGCAGGCGCGTGAGGTGGTGCAACTGGGTTCTGAAGTGCTGCCTGCGGCCGATTACACCGTGCTGATCGTTCAGGATACAGGAGGCGGCATTGCACCCCATGTTCTGCCCAAGCTGTTCGAGCCGTTCTTTACCACCAAGGAGCAGGGCAAGGGCACAGGGCTTGGCCTCTCCACCGCCTATGGGATCGTCAAGCAATCAGGTGGCTTCATCTTTGCTGATAATGTGCTCGATAAGCAGGGGCGGCCGATTGGCGCGCGTTTCACGATCTATTTTCCGGTGCACCGCGGCGCAGCGCCACAGCGGCGCGAAGCTGCTCCGGTGGTGTCGTCCGATTGGTCTGCAGGGGGCAAGGTGCTGCTGGTCGAGGATGAGGACATGGTGCGCACCGTTGCCGAGCGCGCTTTGGTGCGAGCAGGCTATCAGGTGACCGCCTGCGCCAGCGGCGAGGAAGGGCTCGCCGCGATTGCCGAAGGCGAGTTCGATCTGGTGGTGAGCGATGTGGTGATGCCCGGCATGGATGGGCCTGCCATGGTGCGCGCGATCCGCGCCCGTCTGCCCGATATGCCGGTGCTGTTCATGTCCGGCTATGCCGAAGAGCATCTGCGCAAGGATATCGACATTCCCGATATGCACTTTCTTGCCAAACCTTTCAGCGTCGCAGCGATTGGTGACAAGGTCGGTGCAGTGCTGCGCGAGGCGCGCGCGAGTGTGTGAGTGAGGCAAACCGCCTGACCCACCCGACTCTGGCCACGATAGCTCATCAGGCATTCTGAGCGGCCGCGGTGGGCGCCCGCAAGGATGCAGGCCGGGTTGTTTGATGGTCGCACAGCGAACTCCTGAAAAGAATGTTGGAAATTATTTTCGTTCCCTACTTGTTCTAATGGAACAAATGGGATACATCTTTGTGTGCCGCTGGGTCGTAGAAAAGTGTCCGGCCCCCTCTAGGCAAGCGAAGGAGTGCATGCGATGGCTACTCAATTGAAGTTGGTCGTAGAGAAGGACAAGGACGTGGATCGGCAAAAGGCGCTCGAAGCTGCTCTCGCACAGATTGACCGGGCTTTTGGCAAGGGTTCGGCGATGAAGCTGGGCTCAAAAGAAACGATGCAGGTCGAAGCGATTTCGACCGGCTCGCTTGGTCTGGACATCGCGCTTGGCATTGGCGGCCTGCCCAAAGGGCGGGTGATTGAGGTTTACGGGCCCGAAAGCTCTGGCAAGACGACACTTGCGCTCCATGTGATTGCCGAGGCGCAGAAGGCAGGCGGCACGGCGGCTTTTGTCGATGCCGAACACGCGCTCGATCCGGTCTATGCCAAGAAGCTTGGGGTGGATATTGACGAGCTTATCGTCTCGCAGCCCGACACGGGTGAGCAGGCGCTGGAAATCACCGATACGCTGGTACGCTCGAACGCGATTGATGTGCTGGTGGTCGATTCGGTGGCGGCTCTTGTGCCGCGCGCTGAAATCGAAGGCGAAATGGGCGATTCGCACGTTGGCCTGCAGGCGCGGCTCATGTCGCAATCGCTGCGCAAGCTGACCGGTTCGATCAACCGTTCCAAATGCATGGTTATCTTCATCAACCAACTGCGCATGAAAATCGGCGTGATGTATGGCAACCCCGAAACCACCACCGGCGGCAATGCCTTGAAGTTCTACGCCTCGGTGCGCCTCGACATTCGCCGCACGGGTCAGATCAAGGATCGCGATGAGATCATCGGCAACACCACGCGCGTTAAAGTGGTCAAGAACAAGGTTGCGCCTCCTTTCAAGCAGGTCGAATTCGACATCATGTATGGCGAAGGCATTTCCAAGATTGGTGAGATTCTCGATCTTGGCGTGAAAGCGGGAATTGTCGAGAAATCAGGCAGCTGGTTTTCCTATGACAGCATCCGCATCGGGCAAGGTCGCGAAAATGCGAAAAATTACCTGCGCGAAAATCCTGAAGTTTGCGACCGTCTCGAAGCTGCTATCCGCAGCCGCACCGATGAGGTCGCCGGGGAGATGATGACAGGGCCGGACGCGGACTCTGAAGACTGAACCCCAAGCGGGCCATACGGGATCATTGTCCCGGCCCGGAAGACCGTGAAACCGGCGCTGTCCCCATCCGGGATATGCGTCGGCTTTTCGTTGTGGCAACCGGAATTGTGGCGAGTTTGCAGCAGTGGTCCTGTCCTCGCGCCTTTTGCGTTGCAGGTGGACGCTGCCTCCATTGCACAAAGCCGCACCATTGCCTAACTGCTGCGCCATGACTTCGACGAACGAAATCCGCCGGTCCTTCCTCGACTATTTCGCCAAGGCTGGCCATGCCGCAACGCCGTCTGCCCCGTTGGTGCCTTACAACGATCCCACGTTGATGTTCGTCAACGCCGGGATGGTTCCGTTCAAGAACATCTTCACAGGGCTTGAAACCCCGCCCGCGCCGCGGGCTGCCTCCTCGCAGAAATGCGTGCGCGCCGGCGGCAAGCATAATGACCTCGACAACGTCGGCTACACCGCGCGCCATCACACCTTCTTTGAAATGCTCGGTAATTTTTCCTTTGGCGACTATTTCAAGGAGACCGCGATTGAACACGCCTGGACGCTGCTCACCCGCGAATGGGGCCTGCCCAAGGACAAACTGACTATCACAGTCTATCACGATGATGATGAAGCCCATGGGCTCTGGAAGCGGATCGCAGGCCTGCCCGATGATCGCATCATCCGCATCGCAACCAGCGACAATTTCTGGTCGATGGGAGACACTGGCCCGTGCGGGCCGTGTTCGGAAATCTTCTACGATCACGGCGAACATATCTTTGGCGGCCCGCCCGGCAGCCCGGACGAAGACGGCGACCGCTTTGTCGAGATCTGGAACCTCGTCTTTATGCAGTTCGATCAGTCCGCCGACGGCACGCGCCGCCCGCTGCCCAAGCCTTCGATCGACACCGGCATGGGGATCGAACGCATCGCTGCTGTCCTGCAAGGCGTCCATGACAATTACGACACCGACACCTTCAAGGCGCTGATCGCCGCCTCCGAAGGCCTCACCAATGTCGCCGCTGAAGACGAGGCTGCGGCCAGCCACCGCGTGATCGCCGATCACCTGCGTTCCACCAGTTTCTTGATGGCCGACGGCGTGCTGCCTTCCAATGAAGGGCGCGGCTATGTGCTGCGCCGGATCATGCGCCGCGCCATGCGCCACGCGCACCTTTTGGGCGCGTCCGAGCCCCTGATGCATCGCCTCGTCCCTGCGCTCGTCACCGAAATGGGCGCTGCCTATCCTGAGCTTGCGCGCGGACAGGCGCTCATCGAGGAAGTGCTCGAACGCGAGGAAACCCAGTTCCGTCGCACGCTCGACAAGGGGCTGAAACTGCTCGACGAGGCTACAGGGGAGATGACTGAGGGCGGTGAGCTTGACGGCGAAGTCGCCTTCCGCCTCTATGACACCTTCGGCTTTCCCTATGACCTGACTGAAGATGCGCTGCGTGCGCGCGGCATCGGGGTGGACAAGGCTGGCTTTGATGCCGGCATGGCCCGCCAGAAAGCGGCCGCGCGTGCCGCGTGGAAGGGCAGCGGCGAGGCTGCCTCGGGCGAGGTCTGGTTCGACATCGCCGAGCGTGAGGGCGCGACCGAATTCACAGGCTACGCCGCCACCAGCGGCGAGGGCCGGGTGGTCGCCATCGTCAAGGACGGGGCCGAGACCGCCAGCGCGCAAATCGGCGACAGCGTTGTCATCCTCACCAATCAGACGCCATTTTACGGGGAAAGCGGGGGGCAGACCGGGGATGCGGGCCGGATCGCCAGCCTCAAGGGCCTTGCCGGCGAGGTCACCGATACCGCCAAGCCCCTGGGTCGGCTCCACGCCCATCAGGTAACGATCTCCGCGGGCGAAGTGGCGGTTGGCGACAATGTGCAGCTTGAAGTTGACAATGCGCGGCGCGACCGCATCCGCGCCAATCACTCCGCAACGCACCTTGTCCATGCAGCGCTGCGCAACCGGCTTGGCGGCCACGTGACGCAAAAGGGCAGCATGGTGGCCGAAGAACGCCTGCGCTTCGATTTCTCGCACCCGGCACCGCTTTCGGCTGAGGACATCGCCGCGATCGAGGCCGAAGTGAATGCCGAGATCCGCGCCAATGAACCCGTCATAACCCGCCTCATGAGCCCGGATGATGCAGTCGCCGCCGGAGCACTCGCGCTGTTCGGCGAGAAATATGGCGAGGAAGTGCGCGTTCTTTCCATGGGCCGCGCCGGACGTGAGGGGCGCAATTACTCGGTGGAATTGTGTGGCGGCACCCATGTGCGCGCAACAGGTGACATCGGCGTGTTCCGGATCGTTTCTGAAAGCGCGGTGTCATCAGGCGTGCGCCGCATTGAAGCTTTGACCGGCGAAGCAGCCCGGCAATGGCTCGTGGGACGTGAGGAAGCGCTCAAATCGGCGGCCGGTGTGATCCGGGCAACGCCTGAAGAAGTCCCCGCGAGGCTCGCCGCGCTGATGGAGGAGCGCAAGCGGCTCGAAAAGGAACTGGCCGAGGCGAAAAAAGCCCTGGCGCTTGGCGGTGGCGGTGGAGCGGGCGGCGCGGCGGCCAGCGCTGACGAGGAGATCGCCGGGGTGAAGTTCTCGGGCCAAGTGCTCGAAGGGCTTGATCCCAAGGAATTGCGGCCCTTGCTCGATGAAGCCAAGAAGCGGCTTGGCACAGGCGTTGCCGCAGTGATCGCGGTAAATGACGGCAAGGCCAGCATTGCCGCGGCTGTCACCGATGATCTTACGTCGCGTTTCAGCGCGGTTGATCTGGTGCGCGCCGGCGTGGCTGCGCTCGGCGGCAAGGGCGGCGGCGGGCGCCCTGACATGGCGCAGGGAGGCGGCCCGGATGGCGATAAGGCAGGAGAGGCGCTGAGCGCTGTGAAGGCTGCTCTGGCTGGCTAGGGCGGTTTGCCGTTCAAGCTGACGAACGCGGAAAAGCGGGCGCTCAGGCACCGCGTTAGACTTTACGCATTATCCGGGCCCGTTTGATCGGACAATGCTCTAACTTGATCGCAATTTCGGCTTTTCGCTCAGCCCGCCTTCGAGTTCCAGCTTCTCACGGAATTCGTCGCGCTTTTCGTGGATGCTGGCGATCACCGGGCCCATCGGCACGCCAATATCGACCAGCACCGCTTCGGATAATTGCAGCGAGGATTCGAGTGTTTCGGGAACGGCATGGCTGGCGCCAGCGCGGTACAATGCAGCAGCGTGATCGGCATCGCGGGCGCGCGCTACGATCAGGAGATCGGGGTAGGACTGACGCAGCTTACCGACAAGGCGTTGTGCCAGCACCGGCTCATCCATCGTCAGCACCACCGCGGGCGCGGTTTCCAAGCCCAGTCGGGCGAGGACATCGGCGCGGCCCGCATCGCCGAACACCGCCTGATAGCCCTTGCGCTTGACCCGGTCGATCAGATCGGGGTCGGAATCGAGCAGCACACAAGGCTTGCCATGAGTGCGCATCATGTCAGCAACCAGCCGGCCGACGCGGCCCGAACCGATGATGATGGTGCGGCCTTGCTCGTCCTTTTCCCAGTCGGGCAATGTGTGGGTGCGCTCGACACGCCGAGCAGCAATCTTGCCGAGCTTCGCGAGCAGTGGCGTGACAGTGAGCCCGAGCGCGGTCACGATCTGCCAGAATTGTGCAGTTTGCGGGCTTATGATCATCGCGGCGCTGGCAGCGGCAAGGATAATCAGCGTGTCTTCTGAGGGGCTTGCCATGACTATGCCGGTTTCCACCGCTGTGCCGCGCCGCGCGCCCATCAAAACCAGCAAGATCATGGTCACAACGGCCTTGAAGATCAGCACCAGCACCAGTGCGGCCACGATCGGACCGAGGTTTTCCAGCACAGTCGCCAGATTGATGCTCATGCCGATGGTGATGAGGAAGACCCCGAGCGCAAGCCCTTTGAACGGCTCCATGATGCTGGCGACTTCGGGCGAATAGTCCGTCTCTGCGATAAGCACCCCTGCGATCAGGGCGCCCACAATCGGTGACAGGCCAACCGCGGCTGTGGCAAGGCTTGCGCCGATCACCACCAGCAGCGAGGCCGCGAGAAAAAGCTCAGGATTCTTGGTGCGGGCAGCCTGTGCAAACAGGCTTGGCAGAAGGTAACGACCTGCCACCAGCAGCACTGCAATCAGCAATCCGCCCTGCCACAAGGTTGAAGCAATATCACCCCAGCCTTCCGCCTCTGCATTGGGGGCAAGCGCACCGAGCACAAAGATGATCGGAACCAGCGCAATGCCTTCAAACAGCAGCATCGAAAGCGCTGCTTGCCCGACCGGTGAGCTCGTGCCGGAGATCGGCAGCACAATCGCAGTCGATGAGAAGGCCAGCGCAAAGCCGAGCGCAAGCGCGGCGGAAAAAGTGTAGCCGCCCACTGCAAGAGCGGCTGCGAGTACGGCTCCGATCACCAGAACCTCAAGCGCGCCAAGACCAAATACGAGGCGGCGCATCTGTCTGAGGCGGCTGAACGACAGTTCCAGCCCGATGGCAAACAGCAGCAGGACGATGCCGAAATCGGCAAAGGGCGTGAGCGCTTCGGGGTCGGTTATGGTGATGTAGTAGAGCCAGGGGTGCTCACTCACCAGCGAACCCAGCCCAAACGGGCCGACCAGCAATCCAATGAGGATAAAACCGATAATCGGCGTGATGCGAAAGCGCGCGAACACCGGAATTACGATCCCGGCAGCGCCCAGGATCACCAGCGCATCGGAGAGGATCGGAGTAGGTGCAAGTTCGCCCGCCATTCGGGGGGATTACCCCGAGCAGCGGGCGCTGTCATCTTGCGAATTGTCCGAGGGCAAAATGGTAGGGTCAGTGGCCGATCATGCCCAACTGGCCATTTCCTTCTCAAGGTTCTCCACGATGGTCTCGAAGAACTGCTCGGTGGTCTGCCATGCCTGGCCCGGACCGATCAGCAGGGCAAGATCCTTGGTCATGTAGCCCTTTTCGACCGTTTCAATGCAGACGCGTTCGAGCGTTTCGGCGAACTTCACCACATCGGGCGTGCCATCGAACTTGCCGCGATACATCAGCCCGCGCGTCCACGCGAAGATCGAGGCAATCGGGTTGGTGCTGGTCGCCTTGCCCTGCTGGTGCTGGCGATAGTGACGGGTGACCGTGCCGTGAGCGGCTTCTGCTTCAACCGTCTTGCCATCGGGCGTCATCAAAACGCTGGTCATCAGGCCGAGCGAGCCGAAGCCTTGAGCCACGGTGTCGGACTGCACATCGCCATCGTAGTTCTTGCAGGCCCACACGAACTTGCCGCTCCACTTGAGCGCGGATGCCACCATGTCATCGATCAGGCGGTGCTCGTAGACGATGCCCGCTTCCTTGAACTTTTCGGCAAAGCCTTCGGTGTCGAAGACTTCCTGGAAGAGATCCTTGAAGCGGCCATCATAGGCTTTCATGATGGTGTTCTTGGTGGAGAGATACACCGGCCAGCCGAGATTGAGGCCGTAATTGAAGCTGGCGCGAGCGAAGTCGCGGATCGAATCGTCGAGATTGTACATCGCCATCGCGACGCCCGCGCTCGGGAAGTCGAACACGTCGAGATCGATCTTGGTGCCATCCTCGCCGTCAAAAACCAGCCGCAGCTTGCCGGGGCCGGGGATCAATGTGTCGGTGGCACGGTACTGGTCGCCAAAGGCGTGGCGGCCGACAACGATGGGATCGGTCCAGCCCGGCACGAGGCGCGGCACGTTGTCGATCACGATGGGCTCGCGGAAGACCACGCCGCCCAGGATGTTGCGGATCGTGCCATTGGGGGACTTCCACATCTTCTTGAGACCGAATTCCTCGACGCGGGCTTCGTCCGGAGTGATCGTCGCGCATTTCACGCCGACGCCATATTGCTTGATCGCATTGGCAGAATCGATGGTCACCTGGTCATCGGTGGCGTCGCGGTTCTCGATCGACAGATCGTAATATTTGAGGTCAACATCGAGGTAGGGCAGGATCAACCGCTCGCGGATCCACTGCCAGATGATCCGGGTCATCTCGTCCCCGTCAAGCTCGACGACTGGGTTGGCGACTTTGATTTTTTGCATGGCTTATGCCCTATCCTTTTGAGGCCCCGTCCGCAGGGCTTTGCATGGTCGATAGGATGTTCGTAACAGATCCCGCCGCGGGCTTTAGCAGAGGTTGCCGCTCATGCAAGGCACGCACCGAAAGGTCAAAGGGCCCTCACACAAAGCGCAGTCGCGCGAATGAAACGCTCACCTATCTTGACTCGCAAGGAGGGCGGACAGCGATGCTGGATGCAGGCGAAGTTGCGCGGCTTAAAGCGCTGATGGAATGGGAAGGCCAGCGCAGCGCGCCGCCCGATGGTTTCCCGCGCCTGCCTGATCTGCCCGCCGCGCGTTACACTTCTCCCGAATATTACGCGCTCGAATGCGACCATGTATTCCGCAAGTCGTGGCTCTTTGCCGGCCACATGGACGAGATCCCCGAACCCGGCTGCTATATGCGCTGGCACAATGCAGGCGATCCGATTGTCATCGTGCACGGGATGGATGGTGCGGTGCGGGCCTTTTACAACACCTGCCGCCATCGCGGCGCGCCAATTGTCACTGAGGATCGCGGCAAGTCCTCGCGGCTGATGTGCGGCTATCATAACTGGACCTACAAGACCGACGGCACGCTGGTGGGCGTGCCCGAGCGGCAGGATTTCCCGGAGGATTTCGATCTGTCCTGCCGCGGCCTGTTGCCGGTGCGCTGCGAGCTTCTGGGGCGCGTGATCTTCGTCAATTTCGACGAGAATGCGATGCCCTTGAAAGAATGGATGGGGCCGCTGTGGGACGAATGGAGCGAATTCGCTTTTGACCGCATCCGGCTCGCCGCGCGCCACAGCTTCGATCTCAAATGCAACTGGAAGATCGCGATCGAGGCCAACATGGAAGTCTACCATGTGCCCTTTATTCACCCCAATACTGTTGCCCCACTGGTGGATGCCAAGCGCAATCTCAACACGCTCTATCCCAATGGCCATGCGCGGATGCTGGCGCCCGCACCGCACCAGACCGATCGCGCGCGCGCGCGAAGAGGTGTCCCCGCCTGGCTGGCAGCAGATTGAGAGTGTGGGCGAATTGGGACGCACCTGCACGCAAAGCTACACCTTGTTCCCGAACTGGGTGAGCCCGCTCTCCCATTATTTTGTTCCGCCGCTGGTGTTCTGGCCGACTTCGCTGACCACGACGCGGCTGGAACTGGTGACGATGGCGCTTGATTGGGGAGATGCGCCTGCACCGGACTTGTGGACCGTTCCGGACGAAACTCGGCCCAACGGGCGCCAGATGAGCCCTATTATCCTCGAAGACACTCAGTTCGGCGAGGCGATCCAGCATTCGGTGCAATCATCGGCGTTCCGCTCGGTGCCGCTGTCCTATCAGGAAGCGCGCATCTACGCTTTCCATCAAAGTCTTGATCGGATGATCGGCAGTGAAAACATCGCGCCTCGCTTGCGCGTAGAACAAGTGATTGGGCCGGAATGGGTGTGGCCCAATGATCCGCGCGTGGCGCAGATGGAGCGCGCGCAAACCGCCTGATCGCCGCCTTCCGCAGAGTGTTTGCTGCACTGGAAAGCAATTAAATTACGCTACGGCATTAGGGGTTTTTGGCCCGATTGTTCAGAAATTGTGACGAATATGTCGCACTTTGGCCGGGTCCCTAATGCTTTTGCTAGATGAGCCCCAAAGGCGCGCACCATACACATCTAAGACAAGTCGAAAGGTGCAGGTAATGCACCTCGACCAGAGGGGAACATGGCCGATTGCTTGGCACGGCCAACTGGGAGAGAGCATCATGACTTCACGTAATTCACGAATTGCGTCTGTGGCCCGCGCAGGCCTGCTGTGCAGCGCGGCAGTCGGCGTTCTGGCTGCCTTGCCGGGGGCGGCCTTGGCTCAGGCAACGGACAGCGACACCGCTGCATCCTCGCGCGATAGCGATGAACGGGTAATCATCGTGCAGGCCCGCCGCCAGAATGAAACGCTGCAGGAAGTGCCGGTCACCATCACATCAGTAAGCGCTGACACGCTCGATAATTTCGTGATCAACACTGTGGGTGCGATCTCGGCGCGCGTGCCGACCCTGCAGGTGCAGGTCGGTGGCTCGGGTTCGGGCGGCCAGTTGTCCTTGCGGGGCGTCGGCTCATCCAACATCTCGGCGGCCTTCGACAGCGCGGTGGCTTTCGATTTCGACGGCGTTCAGCTTTCGACCATGCGTCTGGTGCAGGCCGGCTTCTTCGACATGAAGCAGATCGACGTGCTCAAGGGTCCGCAGTCGCTCTATTTCGGGAAATCGGCCACCGCCGGTGTGTTTGCGCTGCAAACCGCTGACCCGACGCCCACATGGGAAGTGGGCATGACGGCGAACTACGAATTCGAAGAGCGCGGCTATCTTGCCAATGGCTTCATCTCCGGTCCGCTCACCGACACTTTGGGGATCCGCGTCGCGGCGCAGTGGAATGACATCGAGCGTCTGATCGAGCTTCAGCCCAATGTGAATTCGGCCAATGGGCGGTTCCGCGGGCAGTCGAGCTTTCTTGGCCGCGTGACTCTCGACTGGAAGCCGACGAGCATGTTCGATGCCAATCTCAAAGTGCAATATATGCGCAATGAAGGCGATGGGGCAGTGCAGCATTCGGGCATTTTCTGCGGTGCGAATGGTGTGGCTGATCCGGTGTTTTTGCTCAATGGTCTGGTGGCGATCCCGGCCGGCAATGATTGTAACTTCCGCAACCGGCAATTCTTCCTTCCCGACTCAGCTCCTGCCTTGGCCGGCGGTGTGCCAACACCCTCGCGTGCGGCTGGACGCAATGGTGTTCCGTTCAACGAATCCGACATCTGGTTCGGGCGTTTGCTGATGAACCTCCAGATCTCAGACACGATCAAGCTGACTTCGACCAGCGGCTTTCTGGATATGGATGCCGTCGATTTCGATTGTTACGCCTATGTCGGCTTGGGCCCGGCTTTCTCGCCGATAGGCAATGCTCTTGGCGATCCCAATTTCCTCGCTAACAATGCTCCTGCGCTGGCTGCTACAAATGGCGCGGGCGTTGGGCAGGGTACGGGCTGCTCCGATCCGGTCAACCAATTGCGCCAATACACGCAGGAATTGCGCCTGCATTCGGACTTCGATGGCCCGATCAATTTCATGCTGGGCGCTTTCTACGAAAACCGCCGTTTCGTGTTTGACACCGCGCAGCAAGCGGTCAACATCTCGCTGATTGCGCCTGATCCGGTGACAGGCTTCACCTATGACTGGGATAAGCGTCACGTCACCAAGACCGAAGCCTTCTCGGTGTTCGGCTCGCTGATCTTCGACATCACGGAGGATCTTGAACTCGTCGCCGGCGCGCGCTGGACGACCGAGGACAAGGTGCAGACGATCTCGGTTCCCTATCTGCATACGTTCCTGCAAGGCCCCGGCTTTGTGCAACCGGGCTTCTTCTCCGGGCCGATCCCCTTCAGCGACAGCAACGTGTCGCCTGAAGTCACCTTGAAGTACAAGGTCAATCCCGATCTCAACCTGTTTGCAGCGTTCCGCACCGGGTTCAAATCGGGCGGGATCGACAACTCGGCATTGCCTTCGAACAGCCTCAGTCAGGCCGCGCTGACTGGAAATTTCGGCTCGCTGATCTTCGACTCTGAAACCACCATCGGCGGTGAAGTGGGCTTCCGTTCGCAGTTCAATAATCGCCGGGTCACCGTCAACGGCACGGCGTTCTATTATGTGGTGGATGATCTGCAGGTGCAGAACTTCGATGCGGTCAACGTGCAGTTCCTTACGCTCAACGCAGGTCAGCTCACCACCAAGGGTTTTGATCTGGAATTCAACTGGCGCACCCCGGTGCAGGGCCTGACGATTTCGGCCAACGGGACCTATCTCGATGCCAAATTCACTGCGCCCTTCGTTTCGGCTGCCGGCATCGACATCAATGGTCGCAGAGCGCCGCGTGCACCGGAGTTCTCTGGCAATCTGGCCTTCGACTGGACAATCCCGCTGGGTAGCAATCTCGATCTGATGTTGGGTGGTAACGCGCTCTATTCGGGCAAGTATTTCGCCGACCAACAGAGCTTTAACGACTTCGTGCAGGATGAGTATGTCACGCTTGATGGCAACATCTCGATTGGTCGTCCCGATGGTCGCTGGCGCGTTTCGTTGATCGGGGTTAACCTGACTGAGGAGCTGTTTGTGGTGACGTCGGGCCCGCGCCCGTTCCTGTCGCCGGGCGGCGCAGCTGGCTTCGGACTGCCGCGCGGCGATGATGCGGTGGTCTCGATGAACCGCGGTCGGCAGGTCTTTATCCAGACCAGTTTCCGTTTCTGATCGCCTGATTGGAATCACAAAAATGGGCGGGCCTTGTCAGCAAGGCCCGCCCTTTTGATGTTGAGTGATGAATTCCTCGCTGACGCGATGGGACTTGCGGTCAATACATATGCTGACCACCATTGATGCTCATCGTCGAGCCGGTCATGAAACCGCCATTCTCTGAGGTCAGGAAAGCCACCCCGCGTGCGATTTCCTCAGCCATGCCGAGGCGGCCAACCGGGATCTTGGCAACGATCTTTTCCAAAACCGGCGCTGGCACGGCGGCCACCATATCAGTATCGATATAGCCCGGCGCGATTGCATTGACAGTCACACCAAACTTGGCGCCTTCCTGCGCCAACGCCTTGGTGAAGCCGTGAATTCCCGACTTGGCAGCAGCGTAGTTGACCTGGCCATATTGGCCTGCCTGCCCGTTGATCGAGCCGATATTCACAATCCGGCCCCAGCCACGCTCGCGCATACCGGGGAAGGTTGCCTTGGCCATGTTGAAACAGCCACCGAGATTGATTCTCAGCACCTCGTTCCAATCGTCAAAGCTCATCTTGTGGAGCGTTCCGTCGCGGGTGACGCCAGCGTTGTTAACGACGATATCAACAGGGCCGAATTCAGCGGCAACTTCGGCGCAGCCTGCAAGGCACGCTTCATGATCGCCCACATCCCAGCGGCGTGCCGGGATACCGGTGGCATCCGAAAAGGCGCGCGCTTTTTCATCATTGCCGCCGTAATTGGCGATGACAGTGTGTCCTTGGCGCTGAAGACGCTTGCAGATCGCCTCCCCGATCCCGCGCGTTCCTCCGGTGACGATGGCAACTCGGCCCATGCTAATCCTCCCTCGCTTGTGCGTTTCTTGCGCGACCCTACCCGTGCCGTAACGTCAGGGAAAGCGGGGAATAGCTATGCGTGATCCGGCGCGCAGGCAATCGGACCAAGGGACTACGGCGGGAGTCGGAGCGCGCCCTGCGGCAAGGCTGAGAAATTGCTTGGATGATTATTCAGCAGCAAGGCGCCCGGTCGGCCGGACCAGTTCTGATCAGAACTTCAGTTGCGTCCCGACATAGACAGCCTGGCTGTCCTGAATCGAATTGGTAAGAGGATCAAGCCGGTCACGCTCTTGCGAGATCCGCACGCCAGCGCGCACGTCAAGCTTGGGGGAAAGGCGGTAACTGCCGCCAAGATCCACTGTCTGGCTGGCAAGCGAATCCAGCGTATTGGGTGAGCGGCCGGCAATCTCGCGGCCCTCAAGCCCGATGCGCGGTTGCAACCGGCTGGGCTTATCATCGGCTTGCGGACGAGATGGCTCGAATTCAGCAAGATCAGGCATCGCCATACGGCCAGCCGATGGCGAGAGATCAAGTACGCGGGCAAAGCTCTTGTAGCCACGCGCAGCGCCCAGTTCGAATTTGCTCGCTTGCAGTCCCGCGATCGCATTGCCCTTGGCAAGCCGACCGGGGGCCGTGTCGATGGCGCGGCGCACCGAAATCGCCTGGACGCGATCATCGTCTACGCGGACCGCCACTGTCACGGTGCGCTGCCCCACCACCGGGGCGGATCGTGCCGGGGTAAATCGAATCCCCTTGGCCTCTGCTTTGTCAGCTATACGCGCCGCCAGAACGGGGTCCACGCTTGCCGGGGTAAATACATTGAGCCCGAGCGACTGGATCGAAGCCTCCGCCCGGGAGGTGCCAGCCAAGGCAAGGCTTGCCGTGGGCAGTGCAAGCATTGCCACGGCCGTCAGCGCATACAGCGGCATGGCGCGCTGCGCCCATGCTTTCCTGTCTGCTCGCTGTGCCATGTTTGCTCGCTTCCAACCCTTTTATTGTCTTGCCTAATCGCGATAATTCAAAGTCTTGCCGCTCCATCGGCGGTCAAAACACGAATTTGCTGCGCGATCCGGCCTAGCGCCGCCAACGTGAACCACACCTGAGTCGCATGATCTTGTAGGCGTTTAAGGACAATAGATATTGTCTTTTGGTTCACAATGGCCTTGCGGAGACCTTGGGTGATTTACGCTGTGACCTGTTGCTCTTCGCACACAATTGGCACCGCTCGGCAGGGCATGATATCGGCGTCATGGGTCCGATAAATCCCCGGCTGCGCTGCGATCATGCTTGCCGCAAGGGGTGCTCTGGTTATAGAGCGCGAAGGTAAAGCCGCAAAGGAACCCATGCTAGTGACACGCGCAACCTCTGTCCAAACCCCTGTGCCGCAGCGTCGTTTGGCGCGCCTTGCGCTGGGCGCTGCTGTGCTGGCGATGATGGTCTCGCTACCTGCCTGCGGGGGCAAAAACCGCGCGAAGGTTTCGCGCGTGCAGGCCGCCAAGGTAAACACAATCGGGGTTAATGCCTTCCTGTGGCGCGCTGCGCTGGAGACAGCCAGCTTTGCCCCCTTGCTGAGTGCGGACAGTTCGGGTGGCGTGATTATCACCGATTGGTATGTCAATCCGGCCAATCCGGGTGAGCGCGTCAAGCTCACCATCGCGATCCTCGATCAGGATTTGCGCGCTGACGCGCTGCGTGTCAGCGCAAGCCGTCAGGTCGCACAAGATGCCAATTGGGTTGATGCTCCGGTGCAGGCGGCCACTGTCCAGAAGCTTGAGGATATCATCCTTACCAAGGCGCGCGATCTGAGCCGCGAGGCCATGTCCAAGGGCTGATCGCCGTGTGGGCCAGTACGGCCCTGAGGCAAGCAAGCCACAGACCCAGACGGAATTTAAATCATGAGTGACCACCGTTTCGATCCGTCCCAAGCCGACGGACGCTGGCAACGCGCTTGGGAAGAAGCAGGCACTTTCACCGCCGATTCCGACAGCGCCAAGCCCAAGAGCTACATCCTCGAGATGTTCCCCTATCCTTCGGGGCGCATCCACATGGGCCATGTGCGCAATTACACCATGGGCGATGTGCTGGCGCGCTATCAGAAGATGCGCGGGCATGAAGTGCTCCACCCGATGGGCTGGGATGCTTTCGGGATGCCGGCGGAAAACGCCGCGATGGAAAAGGGCGTGCATCCGGGCGAATGGACGCGCGCCAATATCGCGCAGATGAAGGCGCAGTTGAAGCGCATCGGGTTTGCGCTTGACTGGACGCGCGAATTCGCCACCTGCGACCCCGAATATTACGGCCATGAACAGGCGTTGTTCCTTGATCTGTATGAGGCTGGGCTGGTGTATCGCAAGGAGTCGACTGTCAACTGGGATCCGGTTGATATGACGGTGCTCGCCAATGAACAGGTGATCGACGGCAAGGGCTGGCGCAGCGGCGCAGAGGTGGAAAAGCGCAAATTGAACCAGTGGTTCTTGAAGATCACGGAGTTTGCCGATGATCTGCTCGAAGGGCTGGGGAGCCTCGAGGACTGGCCCGAGAAAGTACGCCTGATGCAGGAAAACTGGATCGGCAAATCACAGGGGCTGGAGTTCAGCTTCGATCTGTCAAATGGCGGCAAGCTGCCGGTTTATACCACCCGCCCCGATACGATCTTCGGCGCGAGTTTTTGCGCCATCGCTGCTGATCACCCGATTGCGCAAGGCCTCGGGGACGATGCGGACGTCGCCGCCTTCATCGAACAATGCAAGCGCGGCGGAACCAAGGCAGCCGAAGTCGAGACGGCGGAAAAGTTGGGTTATCGCACCGCAATCACCGCGCGCCACCCCTTCACGGGCGAGGCGCTGCCGGTGTTCATCGCCAATTTTGTGCTGATGGAATATGGCACGGGCGCGGTGATGGGCGTGCCGGGACATGACAGCCGCGACTTTGAATTTGCGACCAAGTATGACTTGCCGATCGCCCGCGTCGTTGCCAGTGATCCGGCGCAGGCCGACGCGCCTTTCGAGGGCGAGGCCGAGGCGGGCGACGGGGTGATCGTCAATTCGGACTTCCTCAATGGGATGACCGTGGAAGCCGCCAAGGCCGCAGTTATCGCCCGCGCCGAGGCTGAGGGGTGGGGCGAGGGCCGCACTGTGTGGCGGTTGCGCGATTGGGGCGTGTCGCGGCAACGCTATTGGGGAACCCCGATCCCGATCATCCACAGCCCGGATCACGGCCCCGTGCCCGTGCCGCGCGACCAGCTCCCGGTAGTGCTGCCCGAGGACATTGACTTCAGCGAACCGGGCAATCCGCTCGATCGCCACCCGACATGGAAGCACACCACCTGCCCGATCAGCGGCAAGCCGGCGCTGCGCGAGACCGACACGCTCGACACCTTCGTCGATAGCTCGTGGTATTTCCTGCGCTTTGCCAGCCAGCCTGCGGATAAGCCCTTCGACCCGGAAGAAGTCGCCAAGTGGCTGCCGGTCAAGCACTATATCGGCGGGGTCGAACACGCGATCCTGCACCTGCTCTACGCCCGCTTCTGGACGCGGGCGCTGGCCCACCTTGGCAAGATCGATGTGAAGGAGCCGTTTGCCGCCTTGTTCACGCAAGGCATGGTGACGCACGAGACTTACTCGCGCAATGATGCCGCGCGCGGTGTGCCGGTGTTTTTCGCACCCGAGGAGGTCCGCAGGAATGCCGAGGGCGTCAGCCTCATTGCCGATGGTGAGGCCGTCGATGTGGGCCGCGTCATCAAGATGTCGAAGTCGAAGAAGAACGTGGTCGACCCCGATGCCATCATCGCCAAGCATGGCGCAGATGCGGTGCGCTGGTTCATGCTGTCCGATAGCCCGCCCGAACGCGATCTGCCGTGGTCTGACGCCGGGATCGAAGGCTGCGCGCGTTTTGTGCAGCGCTTGTGGCGCTTGTTCCAAGCCTACGACGTAGAGGCGACGGGCGAGGACAGGGCTCTGGAGCGCAAGACCCACCAGACCATCGCTGCCGTGGCCGCTGACATCGAAGCGCTTGGCTTTAACAAGGCCGTGGCACGGATTTACGAGCTGACGGGTGCGACCGAGAAAGCCGCACCCTCTGCCAGCCGCTCGGCCGCGATCAGGGCGCTGATGCATCTGGTCGCACCGATGATGCCGCACCTTGCTGAAGAAGCGTATTCAGCGATCGGCGGGGGTGGTCTGATCGCCGATGCACCCTGGCCCGAAGTGGACCCCGCACTGCTGGTTGATGATGAGGTTACCATTGCCCTGCAACACATGGGCAAGCTGCGCGATACGGTGCAAGCTCCCAAAGGCGCATCGAAAGAGGACCTCGAAGCGCTCGCCATGGCATCTGCCAATCTGCAACGCTCATTGGGCGGCGCGCCCATTCGCAAGGTGATTGTCGTGCCCGATCGATTGGTGAATATAGTCACGTGATGCGCATTGTCCTTGCCCTTCTGCTCGGTCTTGCCCTTGCCGCCTGCGGGCTGTCGCCGATGTATCCCGGAGGCGCTGCTTCGGGCGTGGCGCAAGGCCTTGCAGCGGTCGATATTCCCCCCATTCCGGGCCGGGATGGCTGGTTGGTCAGGAACGCGCTCACCGAGAGAATGAGCACCGCCGGGCAGGCGTCGCCAGCCTATCGGCTGGATGTGCGGCTTGATGACAGGATCGATGCCTTGGGTGTTCTAGGAGATGACACAGTCACTCGCCAGCGGCGCATCCTGCGCGCGCGCTATCAATTGGTGGATTTGGCGACGGGCAGCATCCTGCTTGATGCCACTGCTGGTGCCGACGCAGGGATTGATGTGGTCTCCAGCGAATACGCCACGATTGCCGCTGAACAAACGGCGCTTGAAAATCTCGCGCGGCAGGTCGCTGATCGGATGGCCACGCGCGTGGCGCTGACCTTGCGCGAACGGGCCAAGGCGGCAGCGCAGGCGCAATGAAGGCAACCCAGAAGGACTTTTTGCGCGGCGTCCCTGCCTCGGCAAGGCAAGCGGGCATATTCTTCTTTTGCGGGCCGGACGAGGCAGGCGCTTCGGCTGCAGCGCAGCGCGTTATTGCGGCGCTGCCGGATCCCGGCGAGCGGGTGGAAATCACCGGTGCCGACCTCAAGCGCGATCCCGCCTTGCTTGGTGATGAAGCCCGTTCGGCCTCGTTATTTGGTGACAAACGCCATATCTACGTGCGCGCCAGCGGCGACGAGGCTCATGATGCCGTCAAGGTGCTGATCGAAACCGGTGAAGCCGGCGGCGGCGAGGCGGCGCCGGTCGTCATTGTGGCCACTTCGGCAACTGATAAGTCGCGCACTGCCAAACTTCTGGAAAAGCGCGCCGATGCACTGGTGGCGATGTTTCATCCGCCTGACCTTGCCGCTGTGGCAAGCGCGGTGCGTGCGATGGCGGATGGCGCTGGCCTAAGGCTGGGCGGAGATCTGGCGGAGCGGATCGCGCGCGCGGCAGGGCTTGATGTGCGGCTTGCCCAGTCGGAGGTGACAAAGCTTGCGCTCTATTGCGATGCTGATCCGCAAGCCCCCCGATCGGCGACGCTGGAAGATTACGACGCGATCGGCGCATCAAGCGAGGAGGACGGGTTCAATCCCTTGGTCAATGCCGTTCTGGGCGGTGAGACAAGCCGCTTGCCCGAGGAAATTCGTCGTCTGCGCGAACTGGGTCTCAATCCGGTCGGAGTGGCGCTCGTTCTTGAACGGCGTGCTGCGCTGCTGGCCCAGATCGCCGCGCGGATCGGTGCTAATGGCAAGATTCCTTCACTCGGGCAGGGAGAGAAGGCGCAATTGGGGATCTTTTTTCGCGAGGAGCGCGCGATCACTCAGCAATTTGAACGCTGGATGCAGCCTGCCGAGCGCAAATCGCGCGCCGTGAAGCTGGAGCGGCTTATCCCTCGGCTAACCGAGATGCATCGCAACCTGATGGCGAACAGCCAGGCATCCGAACTGTTGCTGGCCCAAGAATTGACCCGGATCGCTCGGTTTGCCGCGAAGCGGTAGCAATTTAAGACAGATTCATTTTTTGATGACGCAAAACTGTTGCGAATCCCCCGTAATAGTCCTTAGGTGAGAAAAAAGGGCGGTCGCTGCTTGATGCGTCAGGGGCAGCATGAACAAGTTAGCCAGTAACCTTCTCCAAACGGCTGAACGAAAACAGGCCGATCTCAAGATCGCACCCTCCTTGGAGCGGCGGCGGTTGCGTTCGTATATTTTGTTGCTGATCGCTGATGCTGCGCTGTTTCAGGCGAGCTTTGCGCTTGCCGCATATCTGTATGAGGGCCGCTGGAACGATCCGTCCTCAATGTTGCTGGCGCAAGTCATGCTGCCGGTGTTTTACACTATCGCGCTTTACAACGGGACATACGGCGTCAAGGCACTCACGGATTGGGTCTTCGCTGCCAAACAAGCGATCACTGCGTTGTTGATTTCCGCAGCGCTGCTCAATTTTGTGGCCTTCTACACCAAGTCCAACGCGGATTTTTCCCGCGTGTCGACGACGTTGGGATTGTTCTTCGCGGCGGTTTTCATCGTTGCGTTTCGCCGCTTAGTGGTGGGTGCGGTCCAGAAATTCTGGGGTGGCCGCGTAACCAACAAATTGGTTATTTATGATGGCGGGCCCGCCTTCGCGCTGGAAGACGCTGTGCGGATCGAGGCGGCCGATTATCGGTTGGATCCCGACAGCGAGGATCCTTTCATGCTGGATCGTCTCGGCAAATTGCTGCGCAATCAGGACAAGGTTGTTGTCAGTTGCCCCTATGAGCGGCGCGAGCAATGGGCTTTTCTGCTCAAATCCAGCGGCGTTTACGGTGAATTGGTGAGTGAGACCGCCCATCGCCTCGCTCCGATTGGTGTGCACCGCTATGATGATCAGGGCAAAACCACGCTTGTGGTGTCGAGCGGGCCACTCGGCCTGCGCGGGCGGATCGTTAAGCGTCTGTTCGATCTGATTGTGGCAGGCGGCGCGGTGATTGTCCTGTCGCCGCTGCTGTTGGTGGTGGCCGCGCTGATCAAGCTGGAAGATGGCGGCAAGGTGCTGTTTGTGCAGCGTCGGATGGGTCGGGGTAACCAGTTCTTCGATATGTTCAAATTCCGATCGATGCGTGAGGAAAAGCTCGACGCCAATGGCGAGCGCTCGACCGGGCGCGAGGATGATCGCATTACCCGGATTGGCAGTTTCATCCGCAAGACCAGCATTGATGAGCTGCCGCAAATCTTCAACGTGCTGCGCGGCGAGATGTCGATCGTCGGACCTCGCCCGCACGCGCTGGGATCAAAGGCCAACAACAAGCTGTTCTGGCAGGTCGACAAGCAATATTGGCGCCGCCACTGTCTTAAGCCGGGGTTGACGGGCTTGGCGCAGGTTCGCGGCCATCGCGGCGCGACCGAGCAGGAAAAGGATCTCACAGATCGCCTGCAATCCGATCTCGAATATATCGCCAACTGGTCTTTGCGGCGAGACATCGGAATTGTTCTGCGCACCCTCAAAGTGCTGCATCACGACAACGCTTATTGACGAGAGCCTGGCGCTGATGAGGGCGCCGCGAGCGGAGCACATACCGGGCTGTGGCGCGCACTCTGGAGATTTGTAGCACCATAGCCCCCATTGCCCGTAAGCCTACCGCGATCTCTGCTTACCGATCCGCCCGCCTGTGGCGCTGCCGCGATGGGGCGGCCAGTATTTCTGTGCGGGCAAAGATTTCCACCGCGGCCTTGCCCGACACGATCGTGTGCGAGGGGCGGCAAGGCGCACAGCGTAGGTGCGCGCGCGAACCTCGCGTTCAGTCCTGCTGTTTGCCTTGTGGCACTGCAAAAGTGCCGGTTACGCGGCCGGGTCGGTTGCCTGCGCTCCCTCTGGCAGGAGCCCCATCGACACTGGACAGCCCGCTGTTGAGATCAATCACCAGCCGTCCGCCATTGAGCGTATCCGCGCCGCGCCGCAGCCGTACATTGCCAGCCATGGTGATGATGCGGCGGTCAAAGTCATAAATTGCCGTGTCGCCGCTGGCGCGTTCATTGCCGCGAGCAATATCCACCCCGCCGCTGGCGGTGATCCGATCAATGCGCAGTTGGCCTGCGTCATCATAATTCACCAGCATGCGCGACGATTGCAATCTGAGACCGGCTTGTTCGACTCGGACATCACCGCTCAGGATGATGCGGTTTTCGCGGTCCTGCCATTCGATGCGTTCGGCTTCATAACTGACCGGTGCGCGCGAATCATGCGAGGCGATCGATTGCGCCTGACTGACAATACCGCCCATCAGCGCCAGTGTTCCGGCAAATCCTGCCAGCCCATAGGTCAGCGCGGTGCGGACCAGCCGCTTTTCGGGTAAGGCAAGCGTCATTGCGGTATCCTCAATTGACCAGGAACCATCCGGGCGCGGGCTTCGCCTTCGAGTATCAAAACCCGCGCTTCGAGATCAGCGCGCATCGTGCGCGCAGAAAAAGTGCCAGCCGGGATTTCGCCCGAAACCCCGTCATCGCCTGTAATGGTCTGCTCCCTGAGATTGACCGCAACGCCCTTGGCCACCATCGAATAGCCATCGCTGGCGCTTAGCAAAACCGGCCCATCCACCCGCATCACTTCGCTGGCAATATCATAGGCGCCGCCCCCTGCGGTGATGCGTGCCGGGCCATCGCTGAGCATCATCTGCGCCACCAGATCGCGCATCCGCACCAAACCCTCGCTGCTTGATCGCTGCACCGCTTCACCTGCCATCACGGCAAAAGGTCGCCCATCATCATCGCGTCCGCGATACATTGCATTGTTGACGCTGAGACGCTCGTCAATCATCGCCACCTTGTTGCGATCAAGCAGGAAGCTCACCTCACCGCGCGGCGCAAGCGGAGTGATAACCATCAGCGCCGCAACCACGCCCACTGCCATCGGCAAGAACCGCGCGAGAAAGCCCACCAGCCGATCATGCGATCCGCCGGGGGCAGCAAAGCTGCGCCGCCGGCTTCGCAGCGCGCTGGCCTCGCGGGTTTCCTGAGCGGCCATGCGGGAAGGGGAAGCCATCGAGTCTGGTGCCTACATGTGGCTGAAAATGTCGTGTTCGGCCCAGCCAGCCAGATCGAGCCGTGCGCGGGCGGGCAGAAAATCAAAGCAAGCCTGCGCCAGTTCCAGCCGGCCTTCGCGTTCGAGACGCACCACCAATTCATCGCGAAGGGCGTGCAGGTAGCGCACATCGCTGGCCGCGTAATCGCGCTGTGCCTCGTTGATCACCGGCCCGCCCCAGTCCGAGCTTTGCTGCTGCTTTGAGATCGATTGGCCGAGCAATTCCTCGACGAGGTTCTTCAACCCATGCCGGTCGGTGTAGGTGCGCACGAGTTTGCTGGCAATCTTGGTGCAAAACACCGGCGCGGCCAGCACGCCGAGGTAATGTTCGATCGCTGCCAGATCAAAGCGCGCAAAGTGATAGAGCTTCACCCGAGCAGGATCAGCCAGCACCGCTTTAAGATTGGGCGCATCATAATTGCTGCCGGGGTTGAAACGCACAAGATGTTCATCCCCTGTGCCATCTGCAATTTGCACCACGCACAGCCGATCACGCGCAGTGATGAGCCCCATGGTCTCGGTATCGACAGCGAGCGCGCTCGTGCCGGTGAGCACGCCTGCGGGCAAGTCTTCTTCATGAAAATGCACAGCCATGCGCTTGCCCTAGAGAAGTTGGGGATAGAGGGAAAGAGCCAAGGCGTGTAGCAGGCGTGGACATGACAGCAGAGACAATTCCCGAAAGCTGGCGCGCGGCGCTTGAACCGGTGCTGGCGAGCGCCGAGGCACGCAAGCTTGGTGGCTGGCTGCGGGCTGAGGAAGCGGCGGGCAAGGCGATTTTTCCGCCGCGCGGACAACGGCTGGCGGCGCTTTCCATGACGCCGCTTGAAGCAGTGCGCTGTGTGATTTTGGGCCAGGATCCCTATCATGGTCCGGGGCAGGCCAATGGACTTGCTTTTTCCGTTGCTCCCGGTGTGAAGGTGCCGCCTTCGCTGGTGAACATCTACAAGGAGCTGGAAAGCGATCTTGGCCTGCCGCGTCCGCTGCATGGCGACCTTAGCGGCTGGGCACGGCAGGGCGTGCTGCTTTTGAACAACACGCTGACAGTCGAGACGGGGCAGGCGGGTAGCCATGCCGGGCGCGGGTGGGATCAGATCACCGATGCCTGTGTGGCTGCGGTCGCGGAAAATGGCCTGCCAACGGTGTTCATTCTGTGGGGCAGTCATGCCCGCAAGAAAGCCTCACGCGTGCCCGCTTTGGGGCGTTCATCGCACCATCTGGTGCTGATTTCGGCCCATCCCAGTCCGTTATCGGCGCATAATGGTTTCTTTGGCTCTCGTCCGTTCAGTCAGGCGAACAGCTTTCTCGAGCGCGCCGGGCGCGGGGCGATTGATTGGAGTTTGTGACGATGCGTGATCTTGGGGATGATGTGGTGCTGCTGGATATTGCCGATGGCGTTGCGACAGTAACGCTCAACCGGCCTGAGGCGATGAATGCGCTCAATCGCGCGATGCGGCGGCGGCTTTATGAGGTGATGCGCGCGGTTGATGACGACGAAGCGGTGCGCGCGGTCATCCTGACGGGCGCAGGAACAAGGGCTTTCACCGCCGGGCTTGATCTCAAGGAATTGGGGAGCGAGGCAGGTGCACTGGGTAGCGCCAATGCCACTGACCCAGCCGTTAATCCGGTCAAAGCCATTGAAGGTTGCCGCAAACCGGTGATTGGCGCAATCAACGGCGTGGCCATCACGGGTGGCTTTGAAGTGGCGCTGGCCTGCGATGTGCTGATCGCCAGCGAGAATGCGCGCTTTGCTGATACCCATGCGCGCGTGGGCATCATGCCAGGCTGGGGCCTGTCGCAGAAACTTTCCCGCATGATCGGAATTTCCCGTGCCAAGGAACTGTCATTCACCGGCAATTTCCTTGATGCGTCCAGCGCTCTGGCGTGGGGGTTGGTCAATCATGTGGTGGCGGCCGATGACCTGCTGCCGCTTGCCCGCAAGCTGGCGGGCGACATGGCAAGCATCGACCCTGCTTTCCTTGGAGCTTACAAACGGCTGATCGATGATGGCTTTGCCGGCTCGTTCGGTGATGGCATGACGCTTGAGGCTGAGCGTTCGAGCGCCGCTAATTCGGCGGTTGCCCCTGAACAGGTCGAGGCCCGGCGGGTGGCTGTCCAGCAGCGCGGGCGTGGGCAGGCTGATACCAGTTTAGGCTGATGTGAACCTGTGCACTCGCTGCCTCACCACCCCATCTGACCACCATATCCTGTGGGTGTCATTGGTAGCGGGGTGGGCTGCGGGCTGGCAGGTATGGGGCAAGCTCTGCGAGACGAGGTATTAGGCGGCTCTCACGAACAGCCGCCGGTGCGGCGGCCTGTGAGCTGCGAGATCAGCCGCAATTGCATCTCGCCGGTCTCATCTTCGCCGATCGTCTGCGATGCAAGGCTAAAGTTGTCTGCGGTGTAGCTGCCTTTGAGCGTGACTTTTGCTGTGCCGGGCGATCCCGAAGGCGGTGTACAGGCCAACTCGGCCTCAAGAGTGCCGCCTGATGCCTGCCACTTGGTGTAGGAGCACGTGCCGCCAAGCGTGTGGAACATCGCTGGCTGCGGACGTTGCTCGCTATCAGGGGTGAGGCAGGCGCTGCGCGGCTGGGCGTTTTTGGGATCCTTGGCCATTTTCTCGACCATGGATGCGGGCAGGCCGGGGATTTCGAGTTCCTCAATAGTGCTCACGATTTCCCATCCACCGGGCGTCATCAATTCTGCGCTCGCATCGCTGCCGAGGGCCGGAGCCGTTGCCAACAACACGGCGCTGCCGCCAACAGCAGTCATCGCAGCAGCAATGGCGCCGGCAGCGAGCGATTGGGGACGGGCAGTCATCGGACGTTCTCCTCAAGATGAGCGGATAGGCATTTGTAGCTGCCGTGCCTTGCGCGCGCCTCGCGTGTTTGCGGGATAGCGATGCGCAAAGTCATCACCCGAACTGCGACATTGTTTAATCGGTCAAGCGACGCTCTTGCCGCCGTGCAAGGCTTGCTTGCTTGCCTATCCCGTCATTGCGGGATGCTCTGCCCATCACCGGTGGGCTAGGTCGCGCCTCCAAGACAGGGGGTTACCGAACAGAAATGACGACAATTTTTGGCGGCTTTACCGCGCCAGCCGGTGCTTGTTGCGCCCACTGGCGGTGCCGGAGGGCAGGGGCGTGAGCGCGGCTACTACCTACAGCCAGTCGGCAGGGCTGGCCGACCTTTTGGCCAGAGCCAATCTCTCGATTGCTTTCACCTCATACCAATCAGGGCTGCTCTATTTGCTGGGCCGTTCGCGCAGCGGACTGCACTTGCATCAATGTGCAATCGAACGGCCGATGGGGCTTGCGCGTTGCGGCGAGCAAGGGCTGGTGGTGGCTGCCGGTCATCAGTTGATCCGCTTTGCCAATCCGCTAGCTCCGCACGAGCGGGTCAATGCTCAGTTCGATGCCTGTTATGCGCCGCGCATGGTGCACGTCACCGGGGAGGTTGATGCCCATGATGTCGGCATCACCGGTGATGGCGAGCTGCTTTTTGTCAACACCCGAATGAATTGTCTGGCTGCGCCCGATCCGGTGCACAGCTTTCGCGAGATCTGGCGGCCATCCTTTATCTCGGCCTTGGTCGATGAGGATCGCTGCCACCTCAATGGCTTGGCGATGTGCGAGGGCGAACCGGCCTATGTCACCGCCGCCAGCCGTTCCGACACCATCGATGGATGGCGCGACCGGCGCGCGTCAGGCGGCGTGGTTATAGATGTCCGGACGAGCCAAATCGTGTGCGAGGGGCTCTCAATGCCTCATTCGCCGCGTTGGCATGATGGCGAATTGTGGTTGCTGAACGCGGGCACTGGCGAATTGGGCGTGGTCGAGGGGCTGGCCAAAGGGGCTGGGCGGTTCGTCCCGCGGGTCTTCTGCCCCGGTTTTGTGCGCGGCCTGGCGTTTCATGGTGGCTATGCTTTCGTTGGCCTGTCCAAGCCGCGTTACCAGCGTTTCGAGGGCCTCGCTCTCGATCAGCGACTGGCCGATACTGATAGCGAGCCATGGTGCGGCATCCAGATCATCGACCTTGCGCGCAATGTCTGTGTCGAATGGTTTCGCATCGATGGCGCGGTCGCTGAGCTTTACGATTTGGCGGCACTGCCCGGCGTCGAATGCCCCATGGCGATCAGTCTCAACACGCCTGAGGCGACAGGATTTGTGACCTGGGCGGGGCGCACGCCTGCAACTCCCACCATCCCCGATTCTGAGCCGGTGACTGGCAAGCCTGCCCAAGATGCTGGTTTTGCTGCTTAATTCCATATAGTTTCAAGGAGTTTTCCCATGAGCCCGATTACCAAAGCCGCTGCTGGTTTTGCCAGCATTACCCTGCGCGGCGGACGCATCACCAAGTGGCATGGGCAGGCCGCCAGCTGCGCCCCGCAGGTCGGCAGCCTTGGCACGGGCGCTATCGCTGCTTCGGCCAGCACGCTGGCGATTGGCGCTGCGCTGGGTGCTGTGATGCTGACGCCTTCGGCAGCGCAAGCGGGCCAATGCGCCGAGACAGTGCCGGGTTCGCTGGTGTTTGAATGCACCGGGCCAGAAAATGCTTCGAACGACGTAACGCAGTTGCTGGTGGCTGCTGCGGGCGAATCGGTGCTGATTGAGACTCAGCCGGGCTTCGGCCTGGCTGTTTCGGGCAGCCCTGCCTTTGATATCACCGGAGCATCCGGCAGCGGATCGATCACATTGCGTGATCGGAACAACAACGCGAGCCGCTTTTTGGGGCGCGGCGGCATTACCATCAATCACAGCGGCACCGGTGCCGTCGATCTTGAAGTCAGCGCTTTGGTTCTCGGCACGCAGGTCGGCAGTAGCATCTTCGTGGATAGTCGGGGCAGCGGGATCAGTGTAGTCGCACGCGAGGTGTCAGCGCCGCGCGGCGTTTATGTGATCGGCCGTGGCACGGGCGACATATCGATCACCACGACGGGCCTTGTCACCGGAACCGTGTTTGAAGGCATCTACGCAGCGACCACCAGCTCAACCGGTGCGCTGAGCATAACGGCCAATGATGTCACGGGCGGCAGCGATGCAATCCGCGCTTCTGCCAGCGGCGCGGGCGCCACCACCATCACAACCACCGGCACGGTAGCAGGCGGCACCAATGGCATCGCGGTGCGCGATTATGGCCCGGGCGATCTGATGATCACCACCAGCGGCGCGGTGTCCGGCGGTGCCAATGGCATCCTGATATCGGATTATGGCGCGGGCAATATTGTGGTGAACGCCACCGGTCCGGTCTCAGCCACTAATGTTGCCGGCATCAATATCGACAAGGAATTTGCCGGCGCGCGTCTGGGCGACATCACCGTGAACGCTGTTGATACCAGCAGCATCTTTGGCATTCGCGTCCGCCAGAATGGGACGGGCGATCTTTCGATCACTTCGACAGGCACGGCCACGGGCCTTGGCAATGGCATCGGGATTGAAGCCTTTTCATTGGGCGGCGATGTCACGATTGCCTCGCAGACTGCAACCGGTGGCTATACGGGCATCAGGGTGCGCGGCGGCATCGGAGAGACCAGCATCACCGCCGACACCACCACGGGCGGAGCCTATGGGATCAAGGCCTATTCGGGTGGAACTGGCGGCTTGGCCATCACCACGTCGGGCGTCACCACCGCGACCAACGCTACTGATGGCACCGCCATTCAAGCCGACAGCAACGGCTCGCTTGCGATCACCACGAATGGCGCCACGATCGGCGGCGCGCGCGGTATCGCCTTCTCGCAGGTGGGCGCTGCCACCATCACGACCAATCAGGCAGTTGAAGGCACGAGCGCAGCCGGGATTGAGGGCAATATTGGCCAATACGGCTATGGCTCAGGCGGCACCACCACCATTACCTCCAATGCCGCTGTGCGCGGCGGCACGGATGGTATCCTTATCCGCGATTACGGCACAGGCGATGTTCAGATTACCGCTTCGGGCGATGTGACCGGCACCAGCGGCTCTGCTATCCGCGTTATCAAGGATTACGCCGGCGCGCGCCTTGGCGATATTGCGATCAGCGCGGTAAACACCAGCGGCGGCGCTTCGGGGATCGAGGTCTTCCAGCAGGGCGAAGGCGCGCTTTCGATCACGTCGACCGGCACAGCGAACGGCGCAGGCGTGCATGGCATCAACGCCAATTCCTATGGCAATGGTCTCACCATTACCTCGCAAGAGGCAGTGGGCGCGAACACCGGCATCCGCCTCGCCGCTTTTGGTGCGACTGGTGCGGATAGTGTGACTTCGCACACCGCCACCGGCGGCCAGTCGGGCATTGTTGCAGGCTCGGCCAGCCGCGATGGGCTGACAGTCACCACCACCGGCGCCACGACAGGAGGCAGCGGCACAGGCCTGGTCGCGAGCAACAGCAGAGGCGATGTGGTGATCAATGCCCAGGGCGCGGTGAGCGGCGGCTATGACGGGATTTTCGGCAGCTCCAATGATGGCAGCGGCACGCTCACCATCACTGCGAGCGCGCCTGTCACCGGCACGGCGCGTCACGGCATCGCGGCCTATGCCCAGCGCAATGCGGCGGCGCGCATTGAAATTACCGCAGGCGATGTGAGCGGCGGCGAAAGCGCTATCTTCGCCTATGCCGATCCGGTGAACGGTATTGCGATCACGCTCAGCGGCACGGCGCAAGGCGGCAGCGGAGCGGCGATTGATACGATCACGGGCGCAGGCGCGCTTTCGACCATCACCATCACCGATACCGCAGGGGCGCTGGCGGGCTCTTCGGGCGTTGCGATCCGCAATGATGCGGGCGACTCGCTGGTTGATGTCGCTGGCACAATCGGCGGCGATGTGCGGCTCGGCGAAGGGTCGGACACGCTCAATATTGCGGCAGGCGCCGTGCTGCAAACCGGGTTGGTGCTGGATGGCGGGGACACCGCCTCGGCAGCCGATGGCATGATCGACACGCTCAATTTCAACGGCTGGAATGGGGTTCTGGCAGGCAGCAACCTTACCAATTGGGAAGCAATCAATCTGAACACCGGAACAGAGCTGCGCCTGACCGGCGGCACGCTTGTCACGGGCGATGCAGGCGATCTGGCGACCGGCCTGTTTGTGAACACGGGTGCGACGCTGGATCTGGGCGGGGTGGGCCTCGCCCTGACCGGCAATCTGTTTAATGATGGCACGATCACCATGGCAAATGGCATAGCGGGCGATGTGCTGGCGGTGTCGGGCGATTACGTCGGCACGGGCAACGGGGTGATCGGACTCGACACCAATTTCTTCACCAACATTTCCGACCGGCTAACGGTAGGCGGCGCGGTTTCAGGCGGGATTACGACGTTGGGGATCAGCGATGTTTCGACCGGCACGGCCAGCGGCAGCGCGGTTCTGGTGGTGGAAGTGCAGGGAGCCTCGCCCGCAGGCGTCTTCATGCTTGGCCGCGGCCCGATCACGGTGGATGGCCAGACCTACAGCCTTGAACAACAGGGTAACAACTGGCTGCTGACGGCGATCTGCACGGCGCCAGGAGGCTGCAGCGCGGTGACACCGCCGCCGCCTCCACCGCCGCCGCCGCCTTCGGGCACGATTGACGGCGACCTTGCTGGAAGCCCGGCCAATCCGATTGTCACAGTGGACCAGGATACCACAGTTACGGGCACAGTCAGCGGCGGGGCAACCGGCCCGGATGCGCGCAATTTCATCACCATCGACACCACCGGCACAGTCGGCGCCGTTGCAGGGGACGCAGGCGATGATCAGATCTGGCTGCTTGGCGGCACAGTGCTCGGCAATGTCGCAAGCGGCGAGGGCGATGATCGCATCATGCTCAACGGCGGCAGTGTTGCCGGTGCGATTGATGCAGGCAATGGCAACAACGCTGTTAACTTGATGGCGGGCAGCGCAGGCTCGGTTCAATCGGGCATGGGCAATGATGTGGTGCAGCTTGGCGGCGCCACCATCGCAGGCGCGATTGATACAGGCGCAGGCGATGATACGATCGTGCTGATCGCAGGCAGTGCCGGATCCGTGCTGGCAGGCGCTGGCAATGATACGCTGAACTGGAACAGCGCTGCTGCCATCACGCCGCTTATCAATATGGGCGCAGGCAATGATGTGCTCAACATCAATGATGCCGCGATTGGCCTTGCCAATGTGGTGCTGAACGGAGGCACTGGCGCCAACACGCTCAATCTCAACAATGGTTGGAGCGGCGCGCTTGCCGGGGCAAACACGCTGGGTTGGCAGAGCATCAATGTGAACGGCGGCACGCTGTTCGTGAATGACGGGGCGATCACGGCGGGCACGCTGACGATCGGCAATGGCGGCACGCTCAACGCATCGAACAGCCTTGTGGTGAATGGCAATCTTGCGGTGAGCGCAGGCTCGATGCTGATTGCGGGCAACAACACCGGGACCAATCGCCCTGTGGTGCGCGGCAATCTCTCTAATGCAGGCACAATCGATCTGCGCAGCCCGACCGGCGTTGTCGCGGCCGGCGATATCCTGACGGTGGAAGGCGATTACATCACGCTCGCCAATAATCTGCGCCTTGATGCGGTGCTGGGCGGCAATCACCTGTCCGATCAGGTGGTGGTGCGCGGCAATCTTATCGGCACGGGCATGGTGACGATCAGCAATGCAGGCGGCACGGGCGCGCTGACCACGGGCGATGGCATCCGGCTGGTGCAGGTTGATGGGTCATCGGCCAATGGTTCGCTGGCTCTGGCGGGCGGGACGATTGATGTCGGCGCGTTCCGCTATGGCCTGTTTGCAGGCGGCATCGCCAATCCCGGTGATCAGGACTGGTATCTGCGATCGCGCGCGCGCGATATCGTAATGCCCACCATCAGCATGGCCCGCGTGTCGCAGGACCTTGGCTTGACGGCGCTTGGCACGCTCAACGAGCGGGTCGGCGAGCAGGCGCGGATTGGCGGCGCGGGCGATGAAAGCGGCGTCTTTACCGGAGCCTGGCTGCGCGCCTTTGGCAAGTCTGGACCTGAGACGATCATTTCGGCAGCTTTTGGCGACACCCGCAGCGATGCCCAGATGGGCGGGCTTCAGATGGGCGTTGATGTGCTGCGCTCGGTGGCCAGCGATGGCTCGCGCACGGTGCTCGGGCTGACGGCTGGTGCAATGTGGGCAGGCACGCGTGATTTTGCCGGAGCACAGCGCGCCGCGCGCATGGGCCAATCCAATTCGGATGGCTTTGTGATCGGCGCCTACGCCACGCATTATGCGCCCTCGGGCTTCTATGTCGATGCGGTGCTGCAGCATGACTGGCTCGATCACACGATCAGCGCAGTCGATGGCACCCGCGCGGATACAGACAGCCGCACCTTCATTGCCTCGCTCGAAATGGGCCACGCTTTCGGCTCCCTGTGGCAGATCGAGCCGCAAGCGCAGCTGATTTACGCGGCCACCAGCGTTGATGGCTTCACCGACAGCTCGCGCGTTGCCAACAGCGTGTCGGTGGATGACAGCGTGATTGGCCGGGCGGGCCTCAGGTTGAAGCGCAGCTTTGCAGGCGATGAGACCACCGGGGCAGGGCGCGTGACCATCTACGGCAAGGGCAATCTGTGGCATCGCCTGAGCGGCGGCGGTGCGGCCTTCAGCGTGGGCGTGTCGGCTCCGGGCGCAGTGTTCTTCCGCGAAAGCTGGGGTGATGTGGGCGCGGGCGTCAGCGTCGGCATTGGCCCGCGGGCCGAATTCTTCGCTGATGGCGAGGTTGAGTTCGGCCTCGACCAAAGCGGCACCGCCGTGGCGGGGCGGACTGGGATCCGACTGCGGTTCTAAACCACTTTCCGATCAAGCTGGATCAGGCAAATGCGTGCAGCCCGGATAGGTCCGAGCCTTGCCTCTCCCGCCGTGCCAGCTTGATCGGCAAGACACACTAGCGGCCTTTTTTCAATCATTCCGGATTGGGAAAAGCGGCCAAGCCTGCGCTGCGCCATCATGGTAGCGCTGATGTCGTTGTTGCGTCCAGCGGGTGCTTGGGCGCAGCAGCGCAACAGCGCTGCGCGTTATTTTTTTAGCGCCAAAGCCCGGCCGGTTGCGGCCAATAACAATGTCCGTGCGGCGCCGCGGTATTTCCAGCGCGCAGATAGCGTCAGCATCTTTGCGCGCTGGTATGAGGCGCAACTGCGGTGGTGTGGCGTGCACCGCCGCAGTTACGGCTGTTGCGCGCCTTGGCGAGCCCAGTGACACGCGCAAACGCCGGTCAGCTGAGAATTCCACGTTGTTTGGGCAAAGAAAAACCCCGCCGGAGCGGGGTCTTCGATGGTGGGCGTAGGAAGGATTGAACTTCCGACCCCTGCGATGTCAACACAGTGCTCTACCACTGAGCTATACGCCCACTTTATCGAAGGCAGCCTAACCATGAGGGACAGGCGGAGCGCGCCCATAACCCAAGGTTACCTAAGGCGCAAGCGATTCGCGCGCGCCGCAGTGAATGGCCTCAAACCCGCGCTTCGCGCATCTCGTCGAACAGGCGTTCGACCTCCAGCACCAGATCGCGCAGGTGAAAGGGTTTGGACAAAACCTTGGCCGCTGGCTGTTCTCGGCTCGCCCGCAAGGACACCGCCGCAAAGCCGGTGATGAACATCACCTTGGTGCGTGGGCTAACTTCGGCGCAATGCTGCGCCAGTTCGATCCCGTCCATTTCGGGCATGACAATATCCGAGACGAGCAGATCATAGTCGCCGGTTTTCAGCAGCGGCAGGGCAGCCGTGCCGCAATCGACTGCGCTTACCTGATAGCCAGCGTTGGTCAAAGCGCGCGCCAGATAGGTGCGCATGGCTTCTTCATCCTCAGCCAGCAGGATGCGTGGGGCAGCAATATCGTTCATGCGCTCGGGATTAGCACGCGGAGTTTAAGAAATCTTATCAGGATTGCTTGCGCTGCTGATTTTGCGACCGGCAGCCTTTGACAAGGCGCGCCAATCAGGGCAGCACCTGTATGCAATGGCGCAATACCCCGAACTTGCCCAACTTACCGACCTTCAGCCGGCCTGCCGTGTGGTGCATGGCGGCCGGCTTGCTGCGGATCGGGATCAAGCCGCGTTCTCCTTGATCGCACCTGAGGCAGGGCCTCTGCCGGTGCTTATCGCGGTTCCTCATGGCGGCCGTGCTTATGTCGACGAACTGCTTACCCGGATGCGGGCGCCCGAGATGTGCCAGCTGCGGCTGGAGGATCGCCATGTTGATGCACTCGGGATCGCTGCGGCCAAGCAGACCGGCGCGGGCCTGCTTGTGGCCCATGCACCGCGTGCGATGCTCGATCTGAACCGGGCACCAAGCGACATTGACTGGGACATGATCGAAGGCGCGCGCCTCGCGTGGCCGTCGCTAGCGCTGTCAGACAGCAGCGGGCAGGCCAATCACCGCGCGCGCAGCGGCCTAGGGCTTGTGCCACGACGCTTGCCGGGACACGGCGAGATCTGGCGCTCTCGCTTGCCGCGCGCAGAGCTTGAACGCCGCATTGCTGACATCCATGAACCCTACCACGCAGCGCTCGGGCAGGAATTGCGCCGGATCCGCGACCAATGGGGGGCGGCCTTGCTGATCGATCTGCACTCGATGCCCCCGCTTGGGGTGCGCGCCGGGGGTGAGCCTGCCCCCGTGGCGGTTCTGGGGGATCGCTTTGGCGCGTCGTGCCATCACGCGTTGATGCGGCGCGGGCTCGACGTTCTGGCGAGCGAGGGCTTGGGAGCGGCGCAGAACCGGCCCTATTCGGGCGGCTATGTGCTCGACCGCCACGGCCGACCGGACAGCGGAATTCACGCTATTCAGGTTGAGTTGTGCCGTTCGCTCTACCTTGACGACGATTTCGCCGCGCTCAGCGCAGGCGCTGCCATGTTGAGCGCTGTGCTGGCTTGTCTGGTGAACGAGCTGGGCCGCGAGACGGCGGCTCTCGGCCAGGCGCGCGGGCTGTTGGAAGCTGCGGAATAGGCCCATGCGCCTGCGCTGCGCAGCGGCAGCACAGGCGCAACCCGGTCGCAATCAGGCGGCCGGAGCCGGTGTCGGCACCTTGCCCTGCAGGGCCTGACGTTCAAAGATCGAGCGCATCAGATTGAGCGAGAACAAGTGGGCGTGGATCAGCATGATCATCCCGTTCTTGTGGATCATGTCGAGCTTGTCAGCGGGCAGATCGCGCAGTTTGGCTTCATCCACCATGCGGAAACCGCGATAGACAAAGGGCGTGTCGGGCTTGTCAGCCTGAGTGATCGCCACTTCGCCGTCCATCATGATATCGAGCTCATCAAGCAGCTTCATGAAGGCCTGCGTCCGATGGCCTGCTTCTTCAAACTGACGGCAGAAATCGAGAATGCGCTGGGTGTTTTCGGTCGGCTCGCCCGCTGGGGTGAACAGAGCTTCGCCTTCCACATCCTTGCCGATGTTCTTGACCGAGGGATCAAAGCACAGCGAAAGATCATCGCTGTCCGGCGTCAGACGAGCCAGCATGAAGGGGTAGCGGCGCGCATAGGCGGGAAGATAGACATTTTCGGTAAGCTTGTGGTCATCGCCCATGAAAGTGTTGACGCCTTCATTAAGGCCCATCAGCGCGATCGGAACCGGGTTTTCGCCGACAGTAAAAACAATCGGGAAATTACGCTGTGCGTCGATGAATTCCTCAACCGTCAGCGGGATCGCGTGGGTGTTCGCCATGAAAGCGGCGTTCTCAAGCGGCCCGACTTTCCATCCGGTGTGATCGCGGCTGTTGAGCGGAATAAGATCGTTGTAGAACAGGGGCAGGGTCGGCTGCGGCGCGCTGGCCATGAAGGTCTCTCCGAATAGATCTGTTGCAATATCGGTTAATCGAAAGGCCAGCAGATGATCCGCCCGCCCGCCGGATGCGCGGCGCTTTAGGCTTTTGCGCGGGCCCGTGCAAGCAGCACGCGCCTAAGGCTGCAAAAGCTTGCCCGGATTAAGCAGACCGGCCGGATCAAGCGCCTGTTTAACCCCGCGCATCATCCTGAGCCGGACCGGATCGGTGAGACGCACAAGTTCAGCAACCTTCATCTGCCCGATCCCATGTTCAGCGCTGATCGAGCCGCCCCATGCGCGCACCAGATCATAAACCATCGCGCTGACCGCCTTACCCTCGCGCTCCTCCCATACGCCCGGCTGAGCACCTGCTGGCGCCAGCACATGGAAATGCACATTGCCATCACCCAGGTGCCCAAAGGCGACCGCGCGCGTGCCGGGAAATTCGGCTTCGATCTTCGGGCTGGCGGCTGCGATGAATTCGGGCATGGCTTCGACCGGCACCGAGATATCATGCTGCATTGCTGGGCCAAGCGCGCGTTCGGCGGCTGAAATCCCATCGCGCAAGGCCCAGAATTCGTCGGCCTGCCGCTCGCCTGCCGCAATCACCGCATCATCAAGCAGCCCGTCTTCCAAAGCGCGTCCCAGCACGGCTTCGATCTCGTCGCGCAAGGCGGCCTGTTCCTTACCTGAGGCGACAAATTCGATCAGCGCGTTCCACGGATGGGCTGTATCAAGCGGCGCGCGCGCGGATGGTTGATGCGCCAGCACGCTGGCCAGGCAATGGGCAGGAACGACTTCAAAGCCTTCGAGCGTATCGCCCGCTGCGCCTTGCAGGCGTTGCAGCAGGGTGCGCGCGGCGGTGATCGAGGCAAGCCCCGCCCAGATCGTCACGCGCGCGCTCGATGCTGGCAACAGCCTGAGGCAAGCCGCCGTGACAATCCCCAGCGTTCCTTCAGAGCCGATCAACAGCTGCTTGAGATCAAACCCGCGGTTGTCTTTTTTAAGAACTGTCAGGCCGTCAAACACATCCCCATTGGCCAGCACCGCTTCCAGCCCCAGCACCTGCGCGCGCATTGTCCCGTGTCGCAGCACCTGGGTGCCGCCGGCATTGGTGGAAACGAGCCCGCCAATGGTGGCCGAGCCCTTGCCGCCCAAAGTGAGCGGAAAGCGCAAGCCGTGTTCCTCGGCCACATCATGCAGGTGCTGAAGAATAACGCCTGCCTCGCAGATGATCTGGCCATCTGCGGCGCGCAATTCGCGCACCCGGCTCATGCGTCTTAATGACAGGATGATCGCTGCCCCGCTCGCATCAGGGGTCGCGCCGCCTGCCATCCCGCTATTGCCACCTTGCGGGACAATCGGCACGCCGTGCTCTGCACACAGCTTCACAAGGGCCGCCACTTCCGCAGTGGTTTCCGGCGATGCCATGGCCAAGGCGCGCCCGGTGTAGCGCCCGCGCCAATCGGTTAGCCAAGGCAGCAGCAGGTCCGGGTCAGCGGTAAACCCGCGCGTTCCCAGCAGGTTTTGTGCCGCGCTGAGAAAGGCATTGGTGTCAAGGGTGTGATCGGGGGCAGGGGCGGTGCTTGTCATGGCTCAGACTTATGGCACAAACCCCATTCATTGAGCCAGTCCATTGGCGCTGCGCTTGTCCAGTTAAGGCACGGTTCAACCTTGGCTGATAGAGCCGGGGTTGGGGAACCGCGCTCTGACATGACGGACGTGGCGGTTATAATACGGGACTTCAGGAGGAAATTGGGCCTTCATGCCTCGCCTGTCTGCTTTGGGAGCGCCACTGGCGCTGGCGCTGCTGCTTGCCGCGAGCCTCGGCCATGCCGGACCGCCCGATAGCGGCGAGGAACCCGGTCTCGGTGCGGCCCCGCGTGCGTCACAATGGGCTGGCTTCAGCCCGCTTCACGTCTTGCTGGAACAGCAGATCCTGTCCCAAGTGCGCATCGAACAGCGTGTGGTGGTAAGGATTTCGCCCCAGCCCATGGCGGTGCGGCAAGAATTGGCAGCCCAAGCCTTCGAGCGCGAATTGGTCAATCGCTACGAAGAGCGCAAAATCGGCAAATGCCTGCCGCTTGAAAGTATTGCCGCTGTCCAGACGGGAGGGGCCAACCGGCTGGTTCTGTTCCTGCGCGATCAGCGGATGGTTTCCCTGAGTCTGGAAAAGGGGTGCCGCGCGCGCGATTTTTATTCGGGCTTTTATGTGGAGCGTCACAAGGACGGACGGCTGTGCATTGAACGCGATCAATTGCAATCGCGCAGCGGCGCCATCTGCGAGATTGAACGCTTGCGTCAGTTGGTGGAAATTCAGAACTGACGCGCTCTGCCCTGTCAGGCGCCCGCTTACGGGCTTTTCAGCAGATTTCTTGACTTTTTGTGCCATTTGAGCAAAGGCGCAGGCAGCGCAGGCTCGGTATGTCCGATCTCGCGCAATCAAACGGGCAGCCAAGATTGCCTTTTATCCGGACATTACAATCAGCATGACCTTCGCCGATCTCGGCCTTTCGCCCGAATTGCTTAAAGCCGTAGAAGATGCGGGCTACACCACGCCGACTGCGATCCAGGCTCAGGCGATCCCGACTGTGCTGATGATGAAGGACCTGATCGGTATCGCCCAGACGGGAACGGGCAAGACTGCCAGTTTCGTTTTGCCGATGATCGATGTGATGGCCTCGGGCCGCCGCCGGGCATTGATGCCCCGCTCGCTGATTCTTGAGCCGACCCGGGAGTTGGCGGCACAGGTTGCCGAAAACTTCGAGAAGTACGGCAAGAACCACGATCTGAAGATGGCGCTGCTGATTGGCGGCGTGCAGATGGGCGATCAATTGAAGGCGCTTGATGAAGGCGTTGATGTGCTGATTGCAACGCCGGGTCGGTTGATGGACTTGTTCGAGCGCGGCAAGATTCTGCTCAACGGCTGCGAACTGCTGGTGATCGATGAAGCCGACCGGATGCTTGATATGGGGTTCATCCCCGATATCGAGTTTGTCTGTTCCAAGCTTCCCGAAACCCGCCAGACGATGCTGTTTTCGGCTACGATGCCACCACCGATCGAAAAACTCGCCAAGAAGTTTCTCACCAATCCCAAGCGGATCGAGGTGAGCCGGGCGGCTTCGACCAATTCCGACATCACTGCCTTCAAGGTGCCGGTAAAGTCGAAGCAGAAGCGCGAAACCTTGCGCTGGTTCCTCGAAAATGATCTGGTTGAGACTGCGATCATCTTTGCCAACAAGAAAACCACCGTGCGCGAGTTGAACCAGAGCCTCAAGCGCCACGGTTTCCGTTCCAGCGAAATCCACGGCGACATGGATCAGTCCAGCCGGATCAAGGAACTGGAACGCTTCAAGGCTGGCGAGGTCAATATTCTGGTGGCTTCCGATGTTGCCGCCCGCGGGCTCGACATCAAGGGCGTGAGCCATGTCTTCAATTTCGACACGCCATGGCATCCGGATGATTATGTCCACCGCATTGGTCGCACCGGCCGCGCGGGCGCAAAGGGACGCGCATTCACTTTCGTCTCGGAAGAAGACGCTGAAGCCATCGCCAATGTCGAAAAGTTGACCGGCAGCGCCATCAAGGTGTTCGGCAAGGACGATGTGCGGGTTGATCTGTCCGAAGTGATCGCCAGGGCCGAAGCGGCCAAGGCGCAAGCCGAAAAAGAACCGCGTGAAGAACGTGAGGAGCGCAAACCCCGCCGTGCCCGCGCCGATCGTGAAGCGCGCGAGGAGCGCACCAAAAAGGCCCGCCGCGCGCCTGATAAGGACGAGGCCCGCGAAGACCGCAAGGAGCGCGGCCCCCGCGCCCGTCGTCACCATGAGGATGATGAACCCGTCCCCGCTGGCGAATGGAATGGCCCGCGTCCGGCTTTTCTCGATGTCAGCTTTGGCTGAGGCCTAGCCTACCACTTTCACAAAGCTGTCGAGCACCCGCTTTTCGCCTGCGGTTTCGAACTGGATGGTGAGCTTGTTGCCCTCCTGATCGATAACGCAGCCCGTGCCGAATTTGTCATGGGCAACCATTGCGCCAATCGCGATGTCGCTGCGCGCAGGGGCTGCGAAACTCGCCGCAGAACGCGTGTTTTCTTTAAGGCGTGCAGGTTTGCTCTCATAGCCCGAGGTCAGCGCCCGCTGCCAGCCGGGGCCACGGGTTTGCGCGATGTCGGGGCGGGTGGCTGCGACATGGGCAAATGGATCTTCACTCTCGCGCCAATTGGCCCGCCACAACGAAGCGCCGCCTGTTAGCGTGGATTCCTGCTCGATATGATCTTCAGGCAACTCCTCGATGAAGCGGGAGGGAATGCTGCTCACCCACTGGCCATAGATGCGGCGGTTGGCGGCATGGGTGATTAGGCAGCGCCGCTTGGCCCGCGTGATCGCGACATAGGCTAGACGGCGTTCTTCTTCGAGGCTGGCAAGCCCGCCTTCGTCAATGGCGCGTTGTGAAGGGAAGACGCCTTCCTCCCAGCCGACACAGAACACATGATCAAACTCCAGCCCCTTGGCGGCGTGGATTGTCATGATGGTGACGGTGTCCTCGTCATCCGCCCGGTCATTATCCATCACCAGGCTGACGTGTTCGAGGAAGTCGCCAAGCGTTTCATATTCCTCCATCGCGCGGGCAAGTTCGGAAAGGTTTTCCGCGCGTCCGGCGGCCTCGGCCGTGCGATCGGCAGCGAGCATGGCGTTGTAGCCTGCCTCCTCCAGCACCAGCCGCAAGAGATCGGCGGGCGTCATTTCCTCTGCCGCCTCGCGCCAGCGCAGGAATTGGCGCATCAATCCGCCAATGGTGTTGGCCGCGCGGGCGGGCAATTCGTCACTATCGGCCAGTTGCAACGCGGCGGCAGCCAGCGGCAGGCCCATCCGGCGGGCGTGCTGGTGCATCTTTTCGAGCGCCTTGGCGCCAAGCCCGCGCTTGGGCTGATTATAGATCCGCTCGAACGCCAGATCATCCTGCGGCTGCGCAATCACCCGCAAGTAAGCCAGCGCATCGCGGATTTCCGCGCGTTCGTAAAAGCGAAAGCCCCCGATGATGCGGTAATTGACGCCGATCTGGATGAAGCGGTCTTCAAATTCGCGGGTCTGGTATTGCGCGCGCACGAGGATGGCGACGCGGTTTAACGGAGCGCCTTCGCCTTCGAGGCGTTCGATTTCCTCACCCACGCGGCGCGCTTCTTCGGGGGCGTCCCACACGCCGATGACGCGCACCTTGTCGCCGCCGTTCACCTCGGTCCACAAGGTCTTATCATGGCGCTGCGAATTGGCGCGGATGAGGCCCGCCGCCGCCCCCAGAATATGCGGGGTGGAGCGGTAATTCTGTTCGAGCCGGACCACTTGCGCGCCGGCAAAATCCTTTTCAAAGCGCAGGATATTGGCCACTTCTGCGCCGCGCCAGGAATAGATCGACTGATCATCATCGCCCACCACGCAGATATTCTTGTGCGCTTGGGCAAGCAGCCGCAGCCAGAGGTACTGAACCGCGTTGGTGTCCTGATATTCGTCCACCATGATATAGCGAAAGCGGCGCTGGTAATCGGCCAGAATGTCAGGGTGGCTGCGCAAAATATTCAGCATATGCAGCATCAGATCGCCGAAATCGCAGGCATTCAAAGCCTTCAGACGCGCCTGATAGGCCCCATAAAGCGCCGCGCCGCGCCCGGCCGCATAGGCTTCATTCTCCGCCGCATCGAGATCAGCAGGGTTCAGCCCGCGGTTCTTCCAGCGATCGATCAGCCCGGCGAGCTGGCGCGCGGGCCAGCGCTTTTCATCAAGCTCCGCCTCGTTGATGAGCGTCTTCAACAGCCGCAGCTGATCATCGGTGTCGATGATGGTGTAATTGGATTGCAGGCCCACCAGTTCGGCATGGCGGCGCAGCATCTTGGCGCAGATCGAATGGAACGTGCCGAGCCACTGCATCCCTTCGGCATCGGGCCCCAGATGGCCCGCCACCCGTTCACGCATTTCGCGCGCGGCCTTGTTGGTGAAGGTGACGCAGAGGATTTGCGATGGAAAAGCGCGCCGCGTTGCCACCAGATGCGCCATGCGCGCGGTGAGAGCGGCGGTCTTGCCCGTGCCTGCGCCCGCCAGCATCAAAACCGGGCCTTCGGTCGCCAGCACCGCGGCGCGCTGGGCTGCGTTGAGGCGGGCTGCATAGGCCGGAATGGAGCCTGTATCGGTGGGGGTGGGGGCAAGGTTGCTCATGATGATGCCATGAACAGGTAGAGAACGTTTGCCCCTCCCGCAAGTCGCCAAGAAGCCGTTTTCGACTGATCGTGCTCCAGCCACGTCTCAAGATGAGCCGTGCGCGAGGTGGGGTGTGCATCAGGGCGCTGGCCTTGGCAGGGGGCGGGCGAGGGTGCATCTTGCAGTGGTTCGGACAGGGGAAGTCGCGCCGGACACCAGCAGCACAATCACGCTTGGGTTCAAATTTAAGGAGATTCCCAATGCGCAAGCTTTCTCAAACCGCCTTTTTTGCCGCTGTGGCAGCACTTACCCTTCCGGCTGCACCGGCGCTCGCGATGCAGGATGAAGCCCCCGCCGCGCCTCCGGCCATGTCGGCTGAACAGCAATCGGCCATGATGGCTTGGCCTGAAGACACCAAGGCGTTTTTCGCTTCCTTGTCACCCGATCAGCAGCAGGTCTTCATGGCCCTGTCGGATGAAGACAAGGTGACGCTGTCGCGGATGGATCCGGCCCAGCGTGATGACGTGATGCGCCAGTTACAGGCCCGCTTGCAAGGGGCCGCTGGGGCCGGGCGTTAACAGCATGAAGTCGCGCCCGGTGGGTGAGATCAGGCAAGACGCAGCAGCGTCAGCTTGCCCTTGCCGACCGGGCGCTCGCTTTCGATTTCAAGGCCCTTGACACAGGTGGTCTCCCTCGCGGACGTTTCCAGCGCAATCCAGCTTTCCGGGCCAATCCAGCCGAGCCGAAGCAGGCGATCAAGCGCCACTTCGCCTGCACCTGTCTTGTAGGGCGGATCGAGCAGTAGCAGGTCATAGGGTTCAGCGCTGGCGCGCAGGGCCATCACCGATCCTGCTTCGACTTGCGAGCGCGCGCGGGCATCGAGCGATGCGATATTGGCCCGGATGGTGTCGAGCGCGGCGCGATCCTTTTCAACAAACAGGCAGTGCGCGGCCCCACGCGACAGCGCCTCAAGCCCCAATGCGCCCGAGCCCGCAAACAGATCAGCCACGCGCAGCCCTTCGAAACTACCCAGCCGGCTGGTCAGCATATTGAACAGCGTTTCACGCGCGCGATCAGCCGTGGGGCGGGTGGCCTCGCCCTTGGGCGCGACAAGCTTTCGCCCGCGCCACTGGCCCGCGATGATCCGCATCAGCGCGCATCCCTGCGAAGCTCGCCCCGGTCAAGCTGGCCGAGAAAGCGGGTCAGCGCCTGCTTCGAAATGGCAACCGCCTGCCCGCGCGGCAGATCGCCCAGCTCAAACGGGCCATAGGCGGTGCGGATCAGGCGGTTTACTTTCAATCCGAGATGTTCCAGCACCCGGCGCACTTCGCGGTTCTTGCCTTCGGTGATGGTCATTTCCACCCACAGATTGCGGCCTGATGAGCGTTCGAGATTGGCATCAATCGGGCCATATCGCACTCCGTCGATCTCCACCCCATCCATCAGATCTTCCAACTGGCCTTGCGTCACTTCGCCAAATGCCCGCGCGCGGTAGGTGCGCGGCACCTGAGAGGCGGGCAATTCCATGCGACGCTTCAATTCGCCATCATTGGTGAGCAGCAAGAGCCCTTCGGTGTTAAGATCAAGCCGGCCAATCGGCATCAGGCGCGGCGCGCCCTTGGGCAGGGCATTGCGCAGTGCGGTGTAGATGGTCGGACGGCCCGCCGGATCGCGCTCGGCAGTGATAAGGCCGGTTGGCTTGTGAAAGGCGTAGAGCTGGGCCGGTTCAGGCGCGGCGACGGGCTTGCCGTCGACAGTGACACCTTTGAGATCGGTGAGAATGGTTGCCGGTGTCTCCAGCACCTTGCCATCGAGCGCAATGCGGCCTTCTGCAATCATGCGTTCGATTTCGCGGCGGCTGGCGATCCCGGCGCGCGCGAGCAGTTTGGCGATCCGATCACCTTCTGGGCGATCGGGTGAGCGGGCGTGCAAGCGCGGCGCGGCTTTGGCAGCAGGGGTTTTGAAAGGAGGCTTGGCGGGCATGGCGCGCGCCTAGGCGTTCAACGCGCCGCCTGCAAGGCTTCGGCCACGATCTCGTCGAAACGCGCAATGCCGCCTTCCAGTGTGCCGAGCGTGAGGTGGGTGAGCGCGCCGCTCTCCAACCCCTGGTGGCCAAGCTCTGCCGCGCGGAAATCTTCAGAAGCAAACACCCCGCCATCCAGCAACGCCCAGCTGCGCTCCCAATGATCGCGCGCTTTGTCTGAACCGGGCGCTTCGGGGATCAGCATGAAATCCTCGACCAGCGTAAGATTATGCGCCTGCGGCATCAGCACCATGACATTCACGTAATCGGGGCTCGGCACAATGATGGTGGCGGGCAGCAATTGATAGGCAAAGGTGATGACGCGGCGCAGCGCGGCCATGTCAGAAAGATCAACGCCTGCCATCTCCTCCAGCCGCCCGACCGCCGAACGCGAATGGGGCCCGATCTGGTCGCCTGTGGTGATCCCGTCCTTGAAGAAGGGCCCGATGGTGTTCGCGTGAAGCCGGGTAACATGATAGCTTTCAAGGAAGGCATCCATGATGAGCTTCCAATTGCCCGCCACGCGGTGGGTCTTGCGACGGAACAGGTGTGCCTCGCCAAGACCGAAGGCTGCCATGTCCTCGCCCAGTGTCATCGCATGGCTGAAATCCGCGCCTTCTTGCGGCGCAAACCAGATCAGCCCGCCCGCCTCGCAGGATGGCAATTCGGCAAGGCCATAGTCGCCCTTGTCGAGACCCGGGAAGGTCTCTGGCCGGGGCAGGGCCATCAGGCTGCCGTCAAGCCGGTAGGTCCAGGCGTGATAGGGGCACACGAGCCGCTTGGCGCAGTGCACCTCCTCGCCCTCCACCAGCCTTGTGCCGCGATGCTTGCACACGTTGAGGAACACACGCGCGCGCCCTTCGCCATCGCGGGTTATCAGCAACGGTCGTCCCGTTCCATCATAGGCAACCGCCATGCCGGGTTCAGGCAGCAGGGCAGACGGAGCGAGCACCTGCGGCAGGCGATCAAACAGCGCGGCTTTTTCCGCCGCAAAGTGGTCAGGGCAGGTGTAGTTCATCGCCGGAACCCGGCGAACCCCTGGGTTGGGTCGCGCCGCGCCTTCGCGCAGAGCTTCTGCCAGCGCCAATTGACCCGGTGTCGGGCGGCGCTCGGGCTTCATGATTGTTGATGGTGTGGCAGCCTCGCTCATTGCGGCGTTCCTATTTCCTCATTCCCGCTCTAGTGTGGCACGAAACGGGGCTGCGCGCCAAGCATCTTGCCCCATTGTTCGGAGTATCCATGGCTGACACAGCCCCTGTCGTCCCTTCACGTCTGTCGCGTTGGCTGACTTTGCTCACCGCCTTGCGTCAGCCCAAAACGGGCTTTGTCCTTATTTTTGGTTTTGCCAGCGGACTGCCCTATGCGCTGCTCTTGGGCACGCTTTACGCTTGGCTTACCGATGCCAAGGTTGATGTTGAAACGATGGGCGTGTTCTCGCTGGTGGGGCTGGCCTATGCGTTCAAATTCCTGTGGTCGCCCGCGCTTGACCGGGTCGATTTGCCGCTCTTGAGGCGGCTCGGCAAACGCAAGCAGTGGATTGTCACGGCGCAGCTCTTGCTGGGGGCCATTCTGGTGCTGCTCTCGTTGATGAATCCGCTCACAATGCTCGGCTGGTTCTCATTGCTCGCGGGTGTGGGCGCCTTGGCGAGCGCAACGCATGACGTTGGGATTGATGCCTGGCGCGTCGATGTCGCTGATGAAAAGGCGACCATCGACATCCTCTCCACCGTTCATCAGATGGGCTACCGCATCGCGGCGCTCGTTGGCGGTGCACTGGCGCTGTTCATGGCTGAACGCATGGGGTGGGCGACAGTTTATCTCAGCATGGGGGCGATTTTGCTGGCGGTCGGCTTTGTCGGATTGTTTGCGCCTGATGCTGAAAGAAGCGCGGCAGCCAAGGCGGATGAGCGCGCCAATCTCGACACTTTGCGCCAACCTGGCCAGATTGTACCGCGGGTGCGCGGGTGGGCACTTTCGGCGGTGGCGCTGCTATGGGGCTGGGCGCTGGTGGTGGTGCTGGTGTTCATGGTGCGCTCGCTCATTTCGAGCCCGGAAGACCGGCCCGACTCCACCGAATTTGTCGCCACCATGGGGCCACTGGTGGTGATCGCGACTGTCGTGATTCCGGGGCTCATCGCAGGCTGGCTGGAGAAAATGCGCAAGGAAGGCCGCCATGTGCTTACAGCGCCGGTGCCATCGCGCGGTGGGCTCGATGTGGCGCTCGATCACGGCTATCGCGCGCTGATCTTGCCGCTGGCTGAAATAATCGGACGGCTCAAATGGGCGGCGGTGCTGGTGATTGCGCTGGTGCTGAGCTACCGGATTACAGACGCCATCTGGGGCAGTTTTGCCTATCCCTTCTATCTCGGGGAACTGCAATACACCAAGGACGAGGTGGCGATTGCGTCGAAATTCTTTGGTGTCGGTGCGTTGCTTGTGGGCCTGGCGCTGGGAGGTGCGCTGCTCACAGTGATCGGGAGGATGATGACATTGACGCTCGGCGCGGTGATCGCGGCGCTGACCAACCTGCTCTATGCTGATCTTGCAATTGGCGGCGCGCGGATGCAGCTGGCCAGTGACCTGACGGGTTTCACATGGCTGGCTGGATTGTTCGGAGCCGATGCCCGGCTCTCCAAGCTCATGCTGACAATCGGGATGGAGAACATCGCGGTCGGCGTCGCAGGCGCAGCCTTTGTCGCCTATCTCTCCAGCATTGTCGCCAAGGGTTACAGCGCGGTGCAATATGCGCTTTTGTCCTCGCTAACCATGCTGGTGGGCACACTGGGACGGCCTGCGCTTGGCCAGATGATCGAGCAGCGCGGCTATTACGATGTTTTTATCTTCACCACGCTGATCGGTTTTTTTGCCGTTGCGCTGTGCCTGATTGAATGGGTCCGGCAAGTGCGATCGGGGCGTGCAGAAAATGCTCCGCCACCAGAGCCCGAACCCGAATTCGCCGAATAGGGCAGGGTTTGCCCTCTCCGCATCGTCTGCGCCACCTGTACCCCGCCTTCAAGCAGCGTAAGCGGTAGGGCGTTTTCGGTTTACGCATCGCATCCGCGATGCGATGTCCTCGCGGCTATGCGGGCAAGCTCGCGCCGCTGCGGGCGGCCGGTCGACCTTGCGGTTGCTGCGCAACCGTTTCCCCCGCCCCCAAGCAGCGTAAGCGGTAGCGCAACAAAAACGCCCTCAAGCAGCGTAAGCGGTAGGGCCGAAAGAACGTGTCCCCGACAGGATTCGAACCTGTGGCCTTCGGATTAGGAATCCGACGCTCTATCCTGCTGAGCTACGGGGACGCGGGCCACGCTCTATCGCTGAACGCTGCGCTGTGCAATCGCTTCGCGTCATGCGCCTTGGCTGGTTGTCCCTTGTCTGTCAGCACGTAACGCGAGCACCAGAATGCTAAGCGAAAAGCCTAACAACAGCGCCGAGGTGCCTGCCCAACCTGCGGCATCATAGATCGCGGTGCCCAGCATGCTCCCGACCGCGCCGCCCAGAAACATCGCCACGATATAGAAAGTCGTCAACCGGGTGCGGATTTCCGGGGCGAGCGAGAGGAACATCATGCGCCCTGTTACATCAATGGTTGGCCCGACCATATTCACCAGCACCAGCGGCACCAGCAGCGTGAAAAGATTGAAACCAAGCGGGTAGAACAGGCTAACCCCTGCCACTTGCACCATCGCCACGATCAGGCGCGCGCGCCGCGGGCCCACTTTGTCCGCCCATCGTCCCAACCGCGGGGTGGAAACAATGCTCACTGCGGCAATCGCCGCCAGATAGCCGACGACATCCGTGCCATAGCCCATTCGCGCGCTGGTAAGATGCAGGGCGAGCGCCAGCCAGGTCGCGGTGAAGCTGGCAAAGTTGAGGCCCTGCATCAGGGCTGATGCGCGCATTTCGCGGTGTTCGCGCGCCAGCTTGAACACCGAAGCAATCAGGTTGGTATAGCTTTCTCGTGGCGGTTTGGCGCTGGCCAGTTCGCTTTTCATCGCAAATGGCAGGAACAGGCTTACCCCCGCCATCAGCACAAAGCCGCCCCAATAAACCAGCCGCCAATCAGCGTGTTCAGCGATCACGCCGGCACCCACTCGCGCCACCAGAATGCCGAAAATGACACCCGCAGTGAGCAGCGCCGTGACTTGCCCCAATCGTTCGGGCGCGACCCGTTTGGAAGCAAAGGCCGGAATGAGATAGGGGGCAATCGTAACAAACCCAAGCAAGGTTGAAGCAAGCGTGAAAGCCACCAGCCCTTCGGCCAGCGCCATGGCCAGCATGAACACAGTCTGGCAGGCCACAAAAATGATGCACAAATTGCGGTTGGAATAGCGATCGCCCAGCGGCAGCAGCAGCAGGATGCCCAATGCAAGCGCCAGTTGATTGAGCGCCGGGACAATCCCGATCCGCGCTTCGCTGACATCAAAATCGCGCGCCACTTCGCCGATGATCGGGTGGATGTAATAGGCATTGGCCGTCACCACCGCGACGCACACCGTCAGCGCCCATTCCTGCGCGCGGGAAAGATATCGGGCGGGGGCGAGGGAAGGGGTCATGTTGCCTCTCGCGCTAGCCGATCACGGCCCGCTTGTCAGTGCGCGCTTTTTGCAAGGCCGCTTGCGAATGCGAGGGTGGACAAGCGCCTTGCTCGCATCCTAACGCGGCCGATGTTTGTGATGGGGACGAGAGAGCAATGCACAGCGACACCAACGAAGACCTTGATGAAATCCGCCGCGCGGTGCGCGGGCTGTGTGAGCGCTTTCCCGGCGACTATTGGCGCGCCAAGGACGCGGTTCGGGAATATCCCGGCGAATTCGTCGATGCGCTCACCCAAGCAGGCTTTCTGGCAGCGCTCATCCCGGCGGAATTCGGCGGCAGCGGGCTCAGCCTTGATGCGGCCTGCGTGATCATGGAGGAAATCCAGGCAAGCGGCTGCAATGGATCATCTGCTCATGCGCAGATGTATATCATGAACACCTTGCTGCGTTACGGGAGCGAGGCGCAGAAGGCCGAATATCTGCCCCGCATCGCCAGCGGTGAATTGCGCCTGCAGGCCTTTGGCGTGTCGGAGCCGACCAGCGGGACGGATACCCTGAGCCTCAAGACACGGGCGGTCCGCGACGGTGATGAATATGTGATTTCCGGCCAGAAAATCTGGACGAGCCGCGCAGAACACTCTGATCTCATGCTGTTGCTTGCCCGCACCACGCCGCGCGAGGAGGTGGCAAGCAAGACCGAAGGCCTCTCGATCTTCCTTGTTGATATGCAGGCAGCGCTTCAGCACGGCATGACGATCAAGCCCATCCGCACGATGATGAACCATTCATCTTGCGAGGTGTTTTTCGATGATCTGCGCATCCCTGCCAGCAGCCTTGTGGGCGAGGAAGGGAAGGGCTTTCGCTATATCCTTTCGGGCATGAACGCAGAACGCATCCTGATTGCCGCTGAATGTATCGGCGATGCCAAATGGTTCATCGAAAAGGCCACTGCCTATGCCAAGGACCGCTCGGTGTTTGCGCGTCCCATCGGGCAAAATCAGGGTGTGCAGTTCCCGATCGCGCGCGCCTATGCCCAGATGCGCGCGGCCGAACTGATGGTGCACCACGCCGCGCAGGTTTACGATTCTGGCGGCAATCCGGGCGAGGAAGCCAATATGGCCAAGCTGCTCGCATCCGAGGCGAGCTGGGCTGCGGCTGATATGTGCGTTCAGACCTTCGGCGGGTTCGGCTTTGCCGAGGAATATGATGTCGAACGCAAATTCCGCGAGGCGCGGCTTTACACAGTGGCGCCGATTTCAACGAACCTCATTCTCTCCTATCTGGCCGAACACGTGCTGGGCCTGCCACGCAGCTATTGAAGGTTAAATCTGCGCAGAAAGCCGCACGGGGCTTGCAGCGCGCGGCCAAGTGTGATTCTGTAGTCAAGGGCCCAGTTGATCGGGCCGCGGGGACTGTAACGCCAATGCACCGGCTGCATCGCGAACAATTGAGGCAATTTGCTGCACTTGCTGTGTTGCTGGTGCTGACAGGGCTGGCGATTGCCGGGCCGACTGGCTTGCTCGCATGGAGCGAAAACGCCGCTGAGCTTGAGCTGCGCAAAGCCGAGATTGCCGAGCTGACCGCGCGGCGTGATGCTTTGCGCAACCGGGTGATGCTGCTCGATCCGCAGGCTGCCGATGACGATCTGGCAAGCGAGCTGGTACGCGAGAATCTCGGCGTGATGCATGAGGATGAAGTCGTGCTCACGCTTGATGATGAGTGACAATTCGGGTCGATTTCAATCTCGCGAATAGCATTGCATTGATCGCTTGACGTTGCGTTTTGCGTGGGCAAACGCCTATAGCGGACGTTGCGCAACCTCCTCCCCATGAGTGCGCCAAAGAGAGGGATATCGATCTTGGCCAAACAGCCTTCCAAGCCACGCGCCCAAAAACCAAAGGGCGCCCCCGCTGCCACCTCTGCATCCGACGATACCGACTTCCTGCTGCACTCGTTGCAAGACGCTTTCGAAGCCAACAAGCGTTACAATGCGAGCGAGGCAGAAATGCTCGAATTCTACCGCCAGATGCTGCTCATCCGCCGGTTCGAGGAAAAGGCCGGGCAGCTTTACGGACTGGGGCTGATTGGCGGCTTTTGTCACCTTTACATCGGGCAGGAAGCGGTCGCGATTGGGTTGCAATCGGCGCTCAATCCCGAACGCGACAGCGTTATCACCGGCTACCGCGATCACGGCCATATGCTGGCCTACGGGATTGATCCCAAGGTTATCATGGCCGAGCTGACGGGCCGCGAAGCGGGCATTTCAAAGGGCAAGGGCGGGTCGATGCATATGTTCTCGACAAGCCACAAGTTTTACGGCGGACATGGCATTGTCGGTGCCCAAGTGGCGCTGGGTGGGGGGCTCGCGCTCGCTCACCAGTACAACGGCGATGGCGGCATATGTCTTGCCTATTTCGGTGATGGTGCGGCCAATCAGGGGCAGGTTTACGAAACCTTCAACATGGCTGCCCTGTGGAAGCTGCCCATCGTTTTCGTGGTCGAGGACAATCAATATGCGATGGGCACTGCAACCAAGCGCTCCTCGGCTGAAACCCGCTTTTACCGCCGCGGCACCGCTTTCCGCATTCCCGGCATGGAAGTGAACGGCATGGACGTGCTCGAAGTGCGTGCGGCTGCCGAAGTTGCCTTTGCCCATGTGCGGGCTGGCAATGGCCCGGTGCTGATGGAATGCAACACCTATCGTTATCGCGGCCACTCCATGTCCGATCCAGCCAAATATCGCAGCCGCGAGGAAGTGCAGGAGCAGCGCGAATTGCATGATCCTATCGAGGGTTTGAAAAAGACTCTGATCGAGGCGGGCAAGGACGAGGCTGATTTGAAAGCCATCGACAAGGAAATTCGTGCTCAGGTGGCCGAATCGGCTGATTTTGCTGAAAATTCGCCCGAGCCCGAGCCTGCTGAACTCTACACCGATGTCTTGGTGGAGGAGTATTGAGCCATGGCGATTGAACTCAAGATGCCCGCTCTGTCTCCGACCATGGAGCAGGGCAATCTGGCCCGCTGGCTCAAGGCTGAAGGCGATCAGATCAGCGCAGGCGACATCATTGCCGAGATCGAAACCGACAAGGCGACCATGGAATTCGAGGCCGTCGATGAAGGCGTTCTGACCAAGATCATGGTGGCAGAAGGCACCGAAGACGTCGCCGTTGGCACAGTGATCGCGCTGATCGCTGGCGAGGACGAGGCAAGCGCGGACGAGGCGGACGAGGGCAAGAGCCAAGCTTCCACCGAAGCCAAGGCCGAGCCTGAGCCTGAAGCGCAAAAGGACACACCGGCCAAGCCCGATCCGCTGGCCGCCAAGAAGGTGCAAGCCGCCGCCGATCCCGACATTCCCGAAGGCACCAGCTTCACCAGCACCACCGTGCGCGAGGCCTTGCGCGATGCCATGGCCGAGGAGATGCGCCGCGATCCCCGGGTATTCGTGATGGGTGAGGAAGTCGCCGAATATCAGGGTGCCTATAAGGTCACTCAGGGCCTGCTTGCCGAATTCGGGCCCAAGCGGGTAATCGACACGCCGATCACCGAATATGGCTTTGCCGGGATCGGCTCAGGCGCAGCGATGGGGGGGCTTAGGCCCATTGTCGAGTTCATGACCTTCAACTTCGCCATGCAGGCGATTGACCACATCATAAATTCCGCCGCCAAGACCAATTACATGAGCGGCGGCCAGATGCGTTGCCCGATCGTGTTTCGCGGCCCCAACAGCGCGGCAAGTCGCGTGGCCGCCCAGCACTCGCAGAACTTCGGCCCGTGGTATGCCAGCGTCCCCGGCCTGATTGTGATCGCACCCTATGACAGTGCCGATGCCAAGGGGCTTTTGAAAGCCGCGATCCGGTGTGAAGACCCGGTGGTGTTCCTTGAAAACGAGCTTGTCTATGGCCGCAGCTTTGATGTGCCGGATGTCGATGATTACGTCCTGCCGATCGGCAAGGCGCGGATCATGCGCGAAGGCAAGGATGTGACCATCGTCAGCTATTCGATTGGTGTGGGCCTTGCGCTTGAAGCTGCCGAGACACTGGCGGGTGAGGGGATTGATGCCGAAGTCATTGATCTTCGCACCTTGCGTCCGCTCGACAAGGAAACAGTGCTGAAAAGTCTCGCCAAAACCAACCGATTGGTGGTGGCTGAAGAAGGCTGGCCGACCTGCTCGATCGCCTCGGAAATCATCGCGATCTGCATGGAGGAAGGGTTTGACCACCTTGATGCGCCCGTTATGCGGGTGTGCAACGAGGATGTGCCGCTGCCCTATGCGGCGAACCTTGAAAAGCTGGCGCTGATTGATGCAGCCCGCATCACTGAGGCAGCGCGCAAGGTGTGCTACAGGTAGATCCGGAGGCGAACCCCCGCCCGATCAGGTCGGGCGGTTCGCTGAAAAGACGTTGCAGCGCGCCACGGGCCCTGCCGGGGTGGTGTTGTAAAGCTGGGTCAAATCGCGTTCATCGCGGATGTTGAAGGCGGCGGTGTAGCGTATTTCGCGGTTTCCGAACATTGAATAGGGAGTAAGTGGCTGATAATCGTAGGAAATTTCTACAAACATCACCGCTGTCCCCAAGCTGGCCTGGATGCGGTTGCTCGCTTCGCCCATTCCGGGAAAACCGGTTCCGGTGGCGCCGGCTCCCTCGAGCCCATAGCTTGACGTGAACACCTTGGCGCCGCGGCAGCGTTGCCAACGGATGTTCTGCCCGCCTTGTGCGTTGCGTTGCAGGCTCGAGAGTATCACGCGGCCATGCTGGTAAAGGCCAAAGGGCTCACCATATTTCTCGCCGCCCAGAAACACATCATTGACGTCGCGTTCAAACACCCGGCGCGCGACCAGCATATCGGTCTCACCCACGCGTGAGGCGTTGTCCGCGATTTGCATTGCCACCTGGCTGATGCGCAAATGGGTTACGGTGAAATGGGCTGTTTCAGCCCCGACCATACCCATCGTCAGCAGGATTGGCGCGGTCAGCGCAAACTCGACCATGGCAACACCCGAGGTGCATCTTGCCAGACGCTGGCGCAGCCGGGCAAAGCGTTCTCGCCGCGGCATTTTGGGCGCAGTAGCTGGCAGGAAAGTTGCAAGGTTCATGTGCAATTCCTGATCTGGGTGGAGCGATCTTGCTGATCAAAAGGCTGGTTGCGCAGCACCGTGGTGCCTTCAACCGAAGCGTTCTGCGGCAGCCCGATGAAATTGTAGATCGGGAACAGCCGTTTGTAAGTGACTGTCACCGTGTAAAGCACCACGTCGCGCGCACCGCCGACCCCTGCAGCGCCGCGATTGGCGTCCCACTGACCATTGCGGTTGGTGTCTTCATAGGGCTCGCCATTGTTGCAGATCCCATCATTGTTGATGTCGGTGAACGGCTCTGGCTGACCGACATCATTGAAATCGAAATAGGACAGCTTCTTGAGCGTGATCGTCGCACCGGCAGGCACAACGCTGCGCACCTGATCGATCACGCGCTGATCGGCCTGTGCCTCACGCAAGGTTGCTCCCTCGATTGTCATGTCGCGCGCGGCGCGCTGCATCGCGCCGTTCACCACCGAAGTGGTGTAAATGGTGTGAGCGACATCAAAAATCCCGAACAACATCATAAACAGGATCGGGGCAATAAGACCGAATTCGGCAAGGGTTGCCCCTTTTTGGTCGCGGCCGAGATCGCCACGCAGCAAGGAACGCGCGGAGGAGAGAAGCTGCGGGCGCATCATTGCGTGAGCCTCAGCGCAGCGATCTTCTGGGCAATTTCCTGAAAGGCGATGTTCAGTTCTGCGTTGTTGCGCGCTTCATAAGCGCGGCCTGGCGAGGCGCAGTTGCGCAGATTGTCTGTCATGCTGATGCCGAAAGCGACCACCCACACCGCAATGTTCTCCCTCTTGGCGGCGGCGCAGGCAGCCTGGAAGCGGGCCTCGTGACGAGTATCGGAATTGGCGATGGTGGGCGGGTTACCCGCAGTGATCCGGCGATCCCACCATTCCATGCCATAGGGCGAATAGACATTGGTGTTGGTCGACAAATAGCCGTCCGTCATGAACACGATATGGCGCGAGATCGGATCCCCGTTGGGCGCATCATTATTGTCAGCGGCAAAAAGCCCGTTGGGCGAAATAAGCCGTGCGCCCCAGATCATGCCGATATCGTGATAGGTCGCGCCCTGTGCCCTGAGATTGTTGACATAGGTCTGCAACTGCGGACGGGTGAGGTTCTCGGTCAGCCGGAAAGCCGGGGGCACGCAGGAGAAAAACACCGGTGTGCGCTGAATATCATTGACCGTGACCACATCACCAAACTGGTTCGCTCCGTTTTGTGTGAAGCGCCGCCAGAACACCGCCGTCGGCAATTGCGGTTTCCAACGCTGCGCTTCGTTGGCGGGAATGAGATTGATGTTCAAGTCAAAGGCATTGGCCGGGATCGGGTTGAAATTGGTGGCTGCCACCGTGTTGGCTTCTTCGATGCAACCATTCCACGCGTGCTGCTGCGGCGTTCCGTTGGGGCCAGTCGGCAACGTCACCGTGCCGCCCGTCTTGACAGGGGAGACATCAATGGTGACCGGTGTGTAGCGCCAGCTATCAAACACGGTGACGATCTCGGTGCGATCGGGGATCACATCGGCCTGTGTTGCCGGACGCGTCCTACGCACCGTGCCGACGCAGCCCGCGCGGGTCGAAATCGGCGCGCTAGGGTATTGGTTCAATAAATATTGCGTTGCGCTGATCGTCCACGTTTCCGGACCGACTTGGAAAGTGCCGCGATTGGTCGACTGGCAACGCGTGCGATCTGCCGAATTCGCCGAGTTCGGGTTCGTCGAATTGTTGTTGAAGAAGTAATGGCTCTCGACGGCCGAGCCAAGGTTCGATGTCAAGCGCGGGATGGCTTCCGTTCTCTCGGAAATCAGGATCGGATCGCCCACCCGAACACCATTGCCGGGAATTATAATCGTCTCACTGCGGAACTGCGGCACGCGCGATTGATAGGTGTGGCTGTTGGCGATGTATTGTGTGGGCAGAATGCCGCCCACATTGACCGTATGCGCATAAGGCACAGCGCCAAACCGCACCTGTGCACTGCCCGAAATCGATGCATTAACCGTGTCATAGAAATTCATCACCGCGGCCCTCAGCCCCACGATCATCGAATTGGGCTGTTCCGTCTCAACGGCGCCGCACAGCGGGCCAAGATTATCGGGGCAATTCATCGAACCGGTGACGTCGAGCACGAACATGATGTCGGTGTTCGAGATGTTGATATCAGCCGAGCAGGTCGCTGTCAGAGCAAAGCTCTTGTAGCCAAAGGCTGCCATAATCGTTGTGGGCATCACCGCGCTTGCCGTGCCGGTCACAACGCCGGTGGAATTGGCGCTAAAGGACCGCTGGCGCCCGGTGGTGCCATACATGCCGTTGCGGTAGTTCTGATCGAAGAAATTTTGCGCGATCTGATTATGCTCAGGGGTAAAGGCGGCAGTGGTCATCGCACGGCGCGCAGCCAGTGCGCCAGCATCGCACGCTGCCTGCAAGCGGGCCGCGGCCATGTAATAGCGGCTTGCATCCACCCCGCCGCCAACCATCGCCAGCAGCGGAATCAGTGCCGCGGCTGCAATAACCATGGTGTTCGCTGTGCGATCGCTCAGCAGCGCGCGCACCATCGACAAGAATCGCAGTTTTGGCAGCCCCATTACGTCCACGCCTTCACTATCGCGCCCTGACTTTGGCCGAGCGGATACCTATAATCTCGTAAGAATTACCCAATGATGGTGTCGAGATTATCAAGGTGGATGGTTAATATTTTGTAAGGGCTACACTACTTGCAACTTTTGCAAAGACGCGTCCCAGAAACGGACAACACCCTTGCCTTTGTTAATGGGAAAAGCCTACCGGGCGGTAAATGACGCTTACGGAACTTGAGGCCCTGCCGCTTGAGGCACGAATCGCGCTCGCCTATTGCACCGCGTCCCGGCGCGAGCCGCTGCAACTGGCGCTGGCGCTGGATCAACGGCTGGGGCAGTTGGTGGCGCGCACCAGCGAGCCGATGCTGGGGCAAATGCGGCTGGCGTGGTGGCGCGAAGCCTTGCTGCAGAGCCCGGCACAGCGTCCGCAGGGCGATGCGGTGCTCGATGGGATTTCACAGCGCTGGCAGGGGCAGACCGAACCCTTGGTCGCGCTGGTCAATGGCTGGGAGCATCTGTTGGGCGATGAGCCGCTCGGCAAAGCCGCTGCGCTGGCTTGCGGCAACGCGCGCGCCGGGGCCTTGCTGGCAGCGCTTGACATTGCGCCTGGTGGACGCGCCTATGAGGCAACTTGCGCGGCAGCCTTGGTATGGGCGCTTGCCGATCTTGCGGCCAAGGTGTCGCGCCCTGATGAACGCGCTTTGCTGATTGCGGCCGGGCAGGAGGTTGCAGCGCCATTTGCGCGCCTGCCCGCGCAAGCCCGCGCCCTTGCAGTGCTCGGCGCGCTTGGGCGCCGTTCCCTGCAGCGCGGCGGGCGCGCCCTGATGGACGGGCGCACGGCGGCCTTAACAGTTCTGCGGGCTGCTATCTTTTTGCAATAACATAGGTATAAACCCCTATGTCATCAGGCGCGGCAAGGGGGCAGACCATGAGGCAAACCATCCTCGGAGTGTTACTTGGCCTTGTTCTGGCTGGGGTGGGCATGGTGTGGTGGCAGGCGCGCGCAACCATCGAATCCGCCGCTCCCCCGCCGCCTGAGCCCGAGATGAGTTTTGATCCGGATGAATTGCCCAGCGCAGACGTAAGCGGCATGGCTGGCCCCACTCCGCCCGAGGTGAGCAAGCGGACGAAGGAGCAGATGCGCTTTGATCGCTAAGATCGCAACCGCGACAACAAGATCAGCCGCAATGAAATGCTCAGCACCCGCACGGCTGCATTCCGCAAGCTCGACAAGGACGGCAACAATCTCCTCACCTTCGAGGAATGGGCGGTTGCCACAGTGGACAAGTTCGAGGGCGCCGACAAGGATGGTGATGGCTACCTCACGCGGGAGGAATTCGCTACCACTGCGCCCAAACCCGTTGCGAAAAAGCCCGCCTGCAAGTGCTGATGCTCAGGCAGCCACCGGCGCCGCGCGCTGCTCGCTGATCCATTGCGCAAGATCGGCCTTGGCGCGGGAGGTGTAGGCTTCTTTGCGCTGTTTCTTGCCGACGTCATGCAGGGGCGGGAACAGCCCGAAATTGACGTTCATCGGCTGGAAGGTGTCGGCGGCGGCATCGCCGGTGATATGGCTGAGGAGCGCTCCCAAGGCTGTGGTGGCGGGCAGGGGACGCCAAGCGCGCCCTTGCAATTCCGCCGCTGTCATGAGCCCTGCGACAAGGCCGATTGCGGCGCTTTCGACATAGCCTTCACAGCCTGTCACTTGCCCGGCAAAGCGGATATGCGGCGCGGCCTTCAGCCGCAATTGGCGATCCAGCACCTCAGGTGAATTGAGGAAGGTGTTGCGATGCAGGCCGCCAAGCCGCGCGAATTCGGCGTTTTCCAGCCCTGGAATGGTGCGGAACAGCTCAACCTGCGCTGCGTATTTCAGCTTGGTCTGGAAACCCACCATGTTCCACAAAGTGCCCAGCTTGTTGTCCTGCCGCAGTTGCACCACCGCATAGGGCCAGCGCCCCTGTGGAAACTCGGGTGAGGTGTCGAAGGGATTATCCAGCCCCACGCCCTTCATCGGGCCATAGCGCAGGGTTTCAACGCCGCGTTCGGCCATCACCTCGATCGGCATACAGCCATCGAAATAGGGCGTGTCCTTTTCCCACTCCTTGAACTCGCCTTTCTCGCCTTCGATCAGCCCCCGGTGAAAGGCGAGATATTGCTCCTTCGTCATCGGGCAATTGATGTAATCGCCGCCTTCGTTGCTGGCCTCGGTGCGCTTGTTCCAGCGCGACTGGATCCAGCATTTGCTCATATCGATGCTGTCGCGATAGACGATGGGCGCAATCGCATCGAAGAAGGCGAGGCGTTCAGCGCCGGTCGCGCGCACGATGCTTCCCGCGAGCGCCTCTGCGGTCAGCGGGCCAGTGGCAACAATCGTCAGGCCCGCTGCGGGCAGGGCGTCCACCCGTTCGCGCACGATGGTGATGTTGGGGTGGCTGGAGAGCGCCTTTTCAACTTCGGCTGAGAACACATCGCGGTCCACCGCCATGGCGCTGCCCGCAGGCACGCGCGCCACATGGCCGGCGCGCATGATCAGGCTATCCAGCGCGCGCATTTCATGGTGCAGCAAGCCAACCGCGTTCTTGGTGTCATCATCCGAGCGAAAGGAATTGGAACACACCAGTTCGGCCAATCCGTCGGTTTGGTGGGCGGGTGTCATCTCGCCGCTGCCGCGCATTTCCGACAGGCGCACGCGGACGCCAGCTTGCGCCAGCTGCCATGCCGCCTCGCTGCCTGCGAGGCCGCCGCCAATTATGTGCACATCATGGGTTGGGCTGTTTGCGATCATGGCGAGCGAGGTAATTGCGTGTTAGTAGCTGCGCAAGGTTTTAGCGTGCACCGGGCGAAAGGGGAGGGCGGCACACCATGGCAAAACAGGCGCTGATCGAACACCGCCCGTGGCTTTTGGCAAGCGTGACGGCGGCTGTTGCGTTCTATTTCCTCAGCGACAATCCGGTCTTTGAAGGCACCTGGGGGTTGATCGCCAAGGGCGCTTCGGTGGGCCTGCTTGCAGCCTATGCGCTGCAACGCGCAGGAGGCACGCTTGACGGGGCGATTTTCGTGCTGGCGCTCGCGTTATCGGCGGCAGGCGACATGGTGCTGGAGCTCGATTTCAACTCAGGCGGCGCGTTGTTCTTTGCCTCGCATCTGGTGGCGGTGGTGTTTTATCTGCGCCAGCGGCGCAAAGCCCCAACGCCAAGCCAGAAGCTGCTGGCGGGCGCATTGCTGCTGGGCACCCCGCTGGTCAGCTATCTCCTCAGTCTGAAACCCGAGATCGCGCTCTATTCGCTGGCGCTTGGCGCAATGGCAGCGGCGGCGTGGATGAGCCGTTTCCCGCGCTACCGCGTGGGCACGGGCGCGGTTTTGTTCATCCTGAGCGACTGGCTGATTTTTTCGCGCATGGGCCCGATCAGCCTCGAACCCGCGCCGAGCATCCTCATCTGGCCGCTCTATTACGCAGGCCAGTTGATGATTGCCACCGGCGTGGTGCAGACCTTACGCGGAGAACGCCCCGTCAGGTGACGGGGGTCTCCGCTGCGGGCGCCTCGCCCTCTACCTCGTCGCTGTCTGCCCCTTCGATTAGCGCTGCGCCGACGATGTGTTCGCCCTTGGCCACATCGAAAATGCGCACACCCGACGAACCGCGACCGGAAATGGCAAAGCCCTTGAGGCTTTCAAAGCCGCCGGGGATGAGGTGGCGGAAATCAATCCCCAGCCGGATCAGCTTGGCCTGATCGGTCACCAGCATCAGTTGTGATCCGTGATGCACCGCAAAGCTGGCGACGACTGGCCCGTTGCGTTCCGGATTGCTTTCCGGCGCGCCGATATTGGTGATGCCCTGACCGCCCCGGCCAATGGTGCGATATTCATAGGCTGAAGAAATCTTGCCATAGCCGTTGGCGGTGATGGTGAGGATGAATTCTTCAGCCTCAGCCATCGCCTCTTGCTGTTCAGCGGGCAGGGTGGGGGCGTTTTCGTTGTTCTTCCACGCCGCCGCGCGCAGGTAAGCTTCGCGTGTTTCCATGTCGGCGGTGAGGGGATCGAGCACCGCAAGGCTCACCACCTTGCCGCCTTTCTTCAGGCTCATGCCGCGCACGCCAATGCCGGTGCGGCTCTTGGTTTCGCGCGCGTCGGTGGCGGAAAAGCGGATCGCCTTGCCGCTGTCAGACGCGAGGAAAATCTCCTGATCTTCGCGCAAGAGCTTGACCCCGATCAGCCGGTCGCCCGAGCCTTCGACAAAGCCCATCGCATATTTGCCCGCCGCCGGAATATTGGCAAAGGCATCCATCGAATTGCGCCGCACCATGCCCTGCTCGGTTGCGAACACGATGTTGAGGCTCGCCCATTCGGCCTCATCCTCAGGCAGCGGCAGCACATTGGTGACGCGTTCTTCGGCGGCCAGCGGCAGGAGGTTGACCATCGGGCGGCCCTTGGTCGTCGGCCCGCCTTCGGGCAGCTTCCACACCTTCATGCGGTAAACACGGCCCGTATTGGTGAAGAACAGAACCGGATTATGCGTGCTGGTGACGAACAACTCGACAATCGCGTCCTCGTCCTTGGTCGCCATGCCAGAGCGGCCCTTGCCGCCGCGTGCCTGCGCGCGGAAGGTGTTGAGCGCTGTGCGCTTGATATAGCCATCATGGGTGACAGTGACGACCATCTCCTCACGCTCGATCAGGTCTTCATCTTCCAGCCCATCCCATGCCGGCGCGATTTCTGAGAGGCGCGGGGTAGCATAGGTCGCCCTTATTTCCGCCAGTTCCTCGCGCATGACGGCATAAAGCTTCACGCGGTCGGCAAGGATCGAAAGATACTCCTCGATTGCAAGGGCGAGTTCTTTCAACTCATCGCCAATCTCATCACGGCCCAGCGCGGTGAGGCGGTGGAGGCGCAGTTCGAGGATCGCCTTCACCTGCCGTTCCGACAGGCGATAGGTGCCGCCGCTTTCATCAGCAGATGGCTCAATCGCTTCGACAAGGCGAATATATTGCGCAATATCGCCAATCGGCCATTCCTTGGCGAGCAAGCGCGCGCGGGCCTCGGCGGGGTTGGCCGCGCTGCGGATCATCGCGACGACTTCATCAAGGTTGGACACCGCCACCACAAGGCCGAGCAACAGGTGCGCGCGTTCGCGGGCCTTGGAGAGTTCGAATTTGGTGCGCCGCGTGATGACTTCTTCGCGGAAGGTGATGAAGCTGGAGATGATATCGCGCAGGGTGAGCACTTCGGGCCGCCCGCCGCGGATCGCCAGCATATTGGCCGGGAAAGACGATTGCGCAGGCGTGTGCCGCCAGATCTGGTTGAGCACCACATCGGCGGTGGCATCGCGCTTCAACTCGATCACCACGCGCACGCCCTCGCGCGAGGATTCGTCGCGAATGTCGGAAATGCCCTCGATACGCTTTTCCTTGGCGGCATCGGCGATTTTTTCGACCAGGTTGGATTTGCCCACCTGATAGGGGATCGAGGTGAAGATGATCGACTGGCGATCATTGCGCCCCGTCTCAATCTCGTGACGACAGCGCATCAGGATCGAGCCGCGCCCGGTGGTGTAGGCTTGGCGTGCGCCATGCGTGCCCAAGATCAGCGGCGCTGTCGGGAAATCGGGGCCGGGGATGTATTGGATCAGCTCTTCCGAAGTAATCGCCGGATTGTCCATATAGGCAAAACAGGCGTCGATCACTTCGCCAAGGTTATGCGGCGGCACATTGGTCGCCATGCCAACCGCAATCCCGCCTGCGCCATTGACCAGCAGGTTGGGAAAGCGCGCGGGCAGCACCACCGGCTCCTGCCGCGAGCCGTCATAGTTTTCCTGAAAATCGACGGTGTCCTTGTCGAGATCATCAAGCAGGCTGTTCGCCACCCGTGCCAGCCGCGCTTCGGTGTAACGCATCGAGGCTGGCGGATCGGGGTCCATGCTGCCGAAATTGCCTTGCCCGTCGATCAGCGGCACGCGCATCGACCAGTCCTGCGTCATCCGCGCAAGCGCATCATAGATCGCAGAATCGCCGTGCGGGTGATAGTTACCCATCACATCGCCGACGATCTTGGCGCTCTTGCGATAGGGGCGGCCTGCAACAAAGCCGCCTTCCTGACTGGCGAACAGAATGCGGCGGTGCACCGGCTTCAACCCGTCACGCACATCGGGCAGCGCGCGGGAGACAATCACGCTCATCGCATAGTCGAGATAGCTCGACTTCATTTCATCGACGATGTCGATGCGCTCAAAGCCGCCCATCGGGGCAGGGGCAGGGGAATCGATGATGTCGCTGTCGTCGCTCAAGGTTCAGGCCGTTTCGCTAGAGATGGGCGCGCGCAAACAAGGCGCACGAGTTAAAGCCTCAATGTAGGCGTGCGCGCTTCATTGCGCCATAAGCGAAGCGGAACATCCCGGCAACATGAGGCTATTTTTCCACATTTCCCGGCCTTTCACCGGAAGGGCCTGCGTGCAGGCTCCATTCAAAGCCTGTTCAGCCCGGCTTGCCTAGTGCCAATTGCAAATCGGCTGTCATCAGTTCAATAGCAGCCCATCCGGAACGCGTCACGGCAATGCTCGGGGCAGGCCCCGTGGTGCGATCCTACCTTACGATATCAAATTCTGGGAGAAACCGAGTTATGACTTTGCCCGTCACCCCCCAACGCGCCAATCTCCTTGTGCGCAGTGGCCGTCACCTTGCCCTGGCGATCGCCTTGGCTGCTGGCACCGCCGTGGTTGGCACTTTCGGTTTTGCGGACACCGCCTATGCGCAAAAGAAGCAAAAGGGCGGGGGCAAGGCCGAGTATTCGCGCGAATTTGTTGCAGCCTATCAACCGCTCGATGCAGCTGTAAAGGCCGAGGGCGCTGATATTCCTGCGCTCAAGCCGCAGCTTGATGCAATTGCCGCCATGGCCCAGTCCCCGGCAGAACGCGCCATGGCCGGCGTGCTGGTGCTTAATGCGGGCATCATCAGCAAGGATCAGACCTTGCAATTGCAGGGCCTCGACATGGCGCTGAAAAGTGGCAACCTCACACCCGAAGAGAACGCGCGTTTCAATTTCCTAGCCTATCAGACCGCCGCCAATCTGGAACAGTATGGCCCGGCGCGTGGCTATCTGCTCGCCGCGATCGAGGGCAATTTTACCGCTGAAAACATCACCGCAAGCGATCTGATCTACTCCGAAGCGCGGCTCGACATGTCCGAGGGCAATCACCGCCAAGGCCTGAAGACCCTCGCCCGTGCGATCGAGGCGCGCAAGGCTGCCGGTCTGGAAGTGCCCGCTGGATGGTATGGAACCGGGATCCGTGCCGGGCTGGATAATGAACTTGTGCCCGATATCTACGATTTCATGGAAATCTGGATTGCCAATAACCCGACAAAATTGGTGTGGCGCGATGCCGTCAACATTGTTCGCCGTCTCAACAATTTTGAAGATCGCGGGTCGGAAGACATCATGCTGGACCTGATGCGTCTGTCGCGCGATGTGGGCACGCTTGATAGTGGTCAGGACTACTTGCTCTATGTCGAGGTTGCCCGTGCGGCCCGTTATCCGCAGGAAGTCAAGGATCTGATCGACAAGGGCTATGCCACAGGTAAGGTGGATCGGTCGGATCAATGGGTGACCGAACAATTGCGCGTCGCGGAAAAGGGCATTGCCTTTGACCGCGCCGAATTGGCCAAGGATGTCGCCAACGCCGAAAAGCCGACTGCAACCAGTCAACAGGTGCTCGGCGTGGCGCGTACCCTGCTGAGCTATGGCCAGTATGAGAAGGCCGCGAGCTTCTTTGCCCGCGCGCTGGAAATGCCTGATGCGCCGCGCGGCGAAGTGTTGCAGCGCCTCGGCATGGCGCAGGTTGGCATGGGTGATTACGCCGCAGCCATTGAAACCTTCGGCAAGATCAACGATGCGCGCGCTCCGTTGGCAAAGCTGTGGGCGGCCTATGCGACCCAGCGCAAGAACGGTGTCGAAATCACCGGCTGATCGCCAGATCATGTCTTACGCGCGCCCGGTTGGCCCCGTGCCAGCCGGGCGCGCTGCTTTTGGGCACAGCGAAAGGCTCGCTAGAAATGCTCCCCCCTGAGCACTTCGATATCCCACATTGAAAACAGCATCTTGTGGCTGGTGAGCAGTGGTGCAAGCGCTTCGGCCAGCGTGTGCGCCTTGGCCTCAGGCGCGATGGTGACGATCAGTGACTTGTCGGTGACAATCAAGCTGTCGCCGCGCCATTCGCCGTGGTGCCCCTTGCCGGCAGAGAGCGCGATCACGCTCCAGCCGATGATCCCTGCCTCCTCGATCGCGTCCGTCACCAAGCGCTGCAAAGGCGCATCAGCGAGAATTTCGATCCGCTTGCGGATAATGGTCTGCATGTTTCCCCCCTCCTAGCTCGCCAGCCATCCAGCAAGCGTCGTCATCAGCCCGATATTGATGATAATATTAAACGGGAAGGTGATCGAGAGTGACATGGTCAGATAAATCCCCGGATCCGCTTCGGGCACAGCCATGCGAATGGCGGCAGGCACCGCGATGTAGCTGGCGCTGGCGCATAGCACAGCAAAGGCCGCAGCAGAGCCTGCATCAAGCCCGATCGCCGTGGCGGCAAGCGCACCCAGTGTGCCATTGATCAAAGGTATCGCAACAGCCAGCGCCACCAGCCGAAGCGTCATCGTCTGCGATGCAAGCAGGCGGCGCGCTGCGACAAGACCCATATCCAGCAGGAACAGACACAAGACGCCGCGAAACCCTGCCTCGAACATTGGGCGCACTTCGTCATAGCCTTCAGGACCTGCGATCAACCCAATCACCAGAGCGCCGATCAGAAGCACCACCGAAGCGTTGAAAAACACTTCGTGGAGCATACCGCCGGTGCCCGCTGCCGCGCCGCGCGCGCGCGCAGTCGCTGTGGTGCCGGACTGTTTTTGCCCCATCCGCACCAGCAGGATCCCGGCAAGGATTGCGGGCGTTTCCATTACGGCCAGCACCGCCACCATGTATCCTGCCAATTGCATGCCGCTGGCGGTGATGATTTCGCTGGCGGTTACGAATGTCACCACACTGACTGAACCGTAATGGGCCGCAACCGCACCTGCATTGGTTTGATCCAGTTTGCCGAACCATCGCAGCAGGCCATAGGCTGGCAAAGGCAGCAGAAAACTCGCCGCAACACCGATGCCAAGAGCCGCCAGGGCGTCGAGGCCCGCGCCTGATTTGGCCAGCGCTACCCCGCCTTTAAGGCCAATCGCGATCATCAGATAGATGCTCATCGCTTTGGCAATGGGTTCAGGGATGGTGAGATCCGAGCGCGCAACAGCGGCCAGCAGACCCAGCACAAAAAACAGAATGACCGGTGAGGTCAGAGTGGCAAGGGCCGCAGATTGCATGGTTTTTGTGCGATAATCCCCCCGCAGGCCGCGCGCAAGCACCGCAAGAGCGCTTGCCTTTTTTGGTAAGGCTGAGGCGTTGCCAGAGCGCACCTGCGCCCTTACATGAGAGGCCATGAACGATCTCGCCAGCACCCCGCAGCCTCAAGAGACGCCCGAGCGTCCCGCCCGCCAGCGCAAGCCCGACTGGATTCGTGTGCGCGCGCCGGTGAGTGAGGGGTATCACGAAACCCGCAAGCTGATGCGCGAACTTAACTTGCACACTGTCTGCGAGGAAGCAGCTTGCCCCAATATCGGCGAATGCTGGACGAAAAAACACGCGACGGTGATGATCCTCGGCGATGTCTGCACGCGGGCCTGCGCGTTTTGTAATGTCAAAACCGGAATGCCGCGCGCCGTCGATCCGCTGGAGCCGGAACACACCGCGATTGCAGCGGCCAAGATGGGACTTGAACACATCGTCATCACCAGTGTTGATCGCGATGATCTGCCCGATGGTGGGGCGAGCCAGTTCGTCAAGGTGATCGAGGCGCTGCGCCGCACTACGCCCAAGACCACCATCGAAATCCTCACCCCCGATTTTCGCGGCAAGATGCGCCGCGCGGTGGAGATGATCTGCGAGGCGGGGCCGGATGTGTACAACCACAATCTCGAAACCGTCCCGCGGCTCTATCCCACAATCCGCCCCGGTGCGCGTTATTATGCCTCGCTGCGGCTGCTCGAAGAGGTGAAGGCGCATAATCCGCTGATCTTCACCAAGTCAGGGATCATGCTGGGGCTGGGCGAACAGCGCCTCGAAGTCCATCAGGTGATGGACGACATGCGCTCTGCTGAAGTCGATTTCATCACCATGGGGCAATATCTCCAGCCCACACCCAAGCACGCGGCGGTGGAAGAATTCGTCACTCCCAAGGCCTTTGACGCCTATGGCGCGATTGCGCGGGCCAAGGGCTTTCTTCAGGTCGCCTCCAGCCCGCTGACGCGTTCGAGCTATCACGCAGGCGACGATTTTGCGAAAATGCGCGCCGCGCGTGAGGAAAAGCTCGCGCGGGAGCAGGCACGCGCCTAATGCCCGGCATCCGCGAAACCCGCCGCCTGCCATACAGCGCCGAACAGATGTTCGATCTGGTCGCCGATGTGGGCCGCTATGGCGAATTCCTGCCATGGGTGGTGGCAACGCGGGTGCGTTCCAACAGCGAGACCGAAATGGTCGCCGATATGGTGGTGGGCTTCAAAAGCTTGCGTGAAAGCTTCACCTCGCGCGTCAAGAAAACCCGCCCGCTGGAGATCGATGTCCACTATGTCGATGGGCCGCTGTCCGACCTCGACAATGTCTGGACATTTCGCGCGGTCGACGATCACACCTGCGAGATCGATTTCCTCGTCGAGTTCACCTTCAAGAACCGCCTGTTTGAACGCATTGCCGGGCAATATTTCGACAAGGCTTTCCGCAAGATGGTGGAAGCCTTCGAGAACCGCGCCGCCCAGCTTTACGGCAGCAGCAATTCAAGCGCGCAAAGCGTTGCCTGATGGCGAATAATGGCGCGGCCATCGGGCCCGTCGCCGCCGTCGAAGAATTTGAGCTCGCCCTCGGGCTCGCCATCGGAATTTCTCACCACGCGGGCAAACACCACAGTGCCAACCGGCTTTAACGCCGTCCCGCCGCCGGGGCCGGCCACGCCGCTGATTGCAATGGCCACATCGGCCCTGGAACGATCCAGCGCGCCCTTGGCCATCGACCATGCGCAGGCAATCGAAACCGCGCCGAAGGTGTCGATAATATCCTGCGCAACGCCCAGCATTTCCATCTTGGCTTCGTTCGAATAGGTTACAAAGCCGCGATCGAGCACGGCAGAAGACCCAGCGATTTCGGTCAGCGCGCCTGCCACCAGCCCGCCAGTGCAGCTTTCCGCGACAGCAACCTTGCGGCCCTGAGCAATATTGTCCTGCACCACGCGCTCAGCCAGCGCGGCGATATCTGCTGGAACGAGATGAAGCGCCATGTCGTGAACCTCTCAGCGCTTTTTCTTGGGCAGATCGGCCGGGCAAATCGCCGGATTGCCCAGATCAACCAGTTCCAGCACAAAGCCCATGAGGCCAGCAACATTCTCCACCGGCAGCGGGCTGACCAATTCCATGCCGCGCTCGATCTTGCCGCAGGACGAAGGCTTGATCTCCTTGGCAATCATCTGGCCGACGAGCCCATCGACAAACGGCCTGAGGCTTGCCTCGGGCAAGGACTGGGCCATGGCAAGCAGATCAATGTCATTCTTCGAAGCATTGCCGTTCTGCTCGGCCAGCGCCAGTTTCAGCGTGCGGAAAGCGCCCGGCCAAGCCCCGTTCTGGCGCGCGCGAAAACTGCCGATGAAACGTTCGCCTTGTCCTGCAAAGAAGCTTTGGTTGTTGAATTGCCCGGCACAGGCAACGCGGGCCGCGTCATAGGCGATCGGCATGACATAGATCATGGTGTCGGTAAGGTCGGCAGGCGCAACGCAGTTCCGGGCCTGCGCGGCCTGAGCCGCAGGCGCCTGTGCCAGCGCGGCGATGGCAAGCAAGGGGGCAAGCGAGCGCTTCAAGGTTATGGGGGCCAAACTCATACAAGAACGTCCTTTTGTCAGAGCTTGTGAAGAAGCACGATGGCCTGTGCGGCGATCCCTTCGCCGCGGCCGGTAAAGCCGAGTTTCTCGGTGGTGGTCGCCTTGATGCTGACCACGTTCTCGCCAAGGCCCATGATGCGGGCGACCTCGGCGCGCATGGCAGGGCGGTGGGGGCCGATCTTGGGCGCTTCACAGATCAGGGTCAGATCAAGATTGGCAATCCCGTAACCCGCCTCGCGCGCAAGGCTGACAGCGTGTTCGAGAAAGCGGGCCGAACGCGCGCCGCGCCATTGCGGATCGCTCGGCGGGAAATGCGTGCCGATATCGCCTGCGCCAATCGCGCCCAGCACCGCATCGGTGATGGCATGGAGCGCAACATCGGCATCGGAATGGCCCGAAAGCCCTTTGTCATGCGGGACAAGCACGCCGCACAGCCACAATTCCTCGCCTTCCTCAAGGCGGTGAACGTCATAGCCTTGGCCAATGCGAAAGGCGGGAAGGGCTGGGTCTGCGTCCACGAAATCCTCGGCAAAGGTAAGTTTCTTGAGGCGTTCATCGCCTTCGACCAGCGCAACTGAACCGCCGCTGACTGTCAGCACCTGCGCATCATCGCCAGCATCGCGCGCGCCGTTCCAGGCGCGGTGGGCAGCGAGGATTTCCGCGTAACGAAAGGCTTGCGGGGTCTGGACACGGCGCAGCGCCTCGCGCGCGGCCTTGCCAGCCATAGCGCCTGCGCCATCATCGACGGCGAGCGAATCCACCACTGGCAGCACCGGAATGGCGCCGGGGTGATGGGAGAGCGCCTCAAGCAATCGCGCAATCACTTCGCGCGGCAGATCGGGACGGGCGGCATCGTGGATCAGCACCCATGCGGGGGCAGCGCTTGCCAGCGCTTCGAGCCCATTCAATACCGATTCCTGCCGGGTCGCTCCGCCGCGCGCCAGCGTGAAGGACAGCCCGGCGAGCGCCTCGCGCGCGGCATCCTCGCCATCTGCGCTTGTCACTACCACCAAAGGCGCTGCGCCTGCTACCAACAGGCTCTCTGCCGAATGGCGCAGCACTGGCTTGCCGCGAAAGGTGCGAAACTGCTTGGGCGTCGCGCCGCCCACGCGCAGACCCTTGCCAGCGGCGACGATGATGGCTGCAAAGGGGGGAATGGGGGGCTCGCCTGCCATAGCGCAGGCCGCTTAAGCGCTGGACGGGCTTTGCGCAATCCACTATGCGCTGCCCACAATTTAGGCAGACCCCCGTGAACGCAGCGCTTCCCATTCCCCCGGCGATGAAGCCGATTAAGATTGGCCCGGTTGTCGTGGCCGAGCCTGTTGTGCTTGCGCCGATGACAGGCGTCACCGATATGCCGTTCCGCACGCTGGTGCGCCGCTATGGTTCCGGGCTCAATGTCACCGAAATGGTGGCGAGCGAGGCGGCGATCCGCGAAACCCGCGTCAGCACGCAGAAAACCGCATGGGATCGGATCGAAGAGCCCGTCTCGATGCAGCTGGTCGGCTGCGATCCGGCGAGCATGGCCGAGGCGGCGAAGATCCAGGAAGGCAATGGCGCTGCCATCATCGACATCAATTTCGGCTGTCCGGTAAGGAAAGTCGTTGGCCAGCTCGCAGGCTCTGCCCTGATGCGCGAAGTGCCGCTGGCGGTGCGCCTGATGGAAGCGACGGTGAAAGCGGTGAAAGTCCCCGTCACCGTCAAGATGCGGATGGGCTGGGATCACGCCAGCCTCAACGCGCCCGAATTGGCCCGCATGGCCGAGGATATCGGGGTGCAGATGATCACCGTCCACGGCCGCACCCGCAACCAGATGTATAAAGGCCATGCCGACTGGGCTTTTATCCGTAAGGTGAAGGACGCGGTCAGCATCCCCGTCATCGTCAACGGCGATATTTGCGGGATTGAAGATGCGGCACGCGCGCTCGAACAATCGGGCGCAGACGGCGTGATGATCGGGCGCGGCGCCTATGGCCGCCCGTGGCTGCTTGGCCAGATCATGCATTGGTGGCGCACCGGAGAGGCTTTGCCCGATCCTGCTATCAATGAACAATATGCCGTGGTGGTCGAACACTATAACCGGATGCTCGATCACTATGGCCGCGACACCGGGGTGAAGATGGCGCGCAAGCATCTCGGTTGGTACACCAAGGGGATGCATGGCTCGGCCGAGTTTCGCAACATGGCCAACTTTATCGACGACCCTGATCAGGTGCTCGGCGAGATTGAGCGCTTTTATGCGCCCTTCCTGCTGCGTGAGGCCGCTTGATCGTGGCGCATGGGGGGGCTCAGGATGGGGCTGAGGCTCCTGCGCTCAACACCGCCGGCATCGCGCCTTGTCCCAATGCCAGAGCGCAGATCAACGGGCTCGTCTTTGCGTTGCTGCTGGTGGATGGCGAGGGGCGCATTGCCGAGGCCAATCATGCCGCGGAAAACCTGCTCGGCACCAGCGCCAAGCGGCTGATCGGTACGGTGCTGGCCGACCGCCTCGGCATCAATGATCCGCGCGTCGAGGCGCGCCTTGCCGACAATGATGCAGCCTTGGTGGTGCGCGATCTCACCATCCGGCTGGGCGAGGGCGAGCGCCGCGTCAATCTGACCGCTTCGCCATTGTCTGGCCGTGGTGGCTGGCAGGTGATCACGCTCTCGGAAATCGGGCACGAAGATAATGCCTCGGATCAAAGCGGCGCAGCAATGCTGAGCGCGCCTGCCATCCTTGCCCATGAAATCAAGAACCCGCTGGCGGCCATTCGCGGGGCGGGGCAATTGGCCATGCGCAAGCTTGCGCCCGAAGATCGCAAGCTTGCCCGGATGATCACCGACGAGGTTGATCGCATCGCCCGGCTGATTGATCGGATGCAGGCGCTGGGCAGCACCCGCACCGGCCCGATGGAGGCCTGCAACCCGCACGAGGCGATCCGCACCGCGATTGCCACCGTCGAAGCGGGCGCTGAGAGTGAAATCACCATTCGCGAGGAGTTCGATCCCTCACTGCCGCCGGTGCTGGCCAATCGTGATGCGCTGGAACAGGTGCTTATCAACCTTATCTCCAACGCCCGCGATGCGGCGCAAACCACTGCGGGGCCAGCGGAAATCACGGTCCAGACGCGGTTTGTCAGCGGCCTCAATTTCAGCGCAATCCGGATGGGAGAGGCGGTTCCCTTGCCGATCGAGATCACCATTTCCGATAATGGGCCCGGCCTTGATCCCGCCTTGCGCGATCACGTCTTTGAACCTTTCGTCTCCTCCAAACCATCGGGGCAGGGCCTTGGCCTTGCGCTGGTGAGAAAGCTGGTGCGCGATATGCGCGGCAATATCAGCCATGATCGCGATGCGCGCGCAGGGCTCACCCATTTCCGCCTGCATCTGCCGCAGGCTCCGCGCAGGAGGCCCGGCTAATGGCGGCGCGCAGTGATCGCCAAGTGCTGTTGGTGGAAGATGACCGCGCGATTGCAACGGTCATCACCGCAGCGCTCGAAGATGAAGGCTTTGTTATCGCCCATTGCACGAGCCTTGCCGAGCGCGACCGATTGCTTGGCGAACGGCGATTTGATGTGATGCTCACCGATGTCATCCTTGAAGATGGCGACGGGCTCGAAGGCCTTGCCAAGGCGCGCGCGGGCGCAGGCGATCTGCCGGTGATCGTGCTGTCGGCGCAGAACACGCTCGATACAGCGGTGCGCGCCAGCGAGAGCGAGGCGTTTGAATATTTCCCCAAGCCGTTTGATCTTGATGAACTGGTGCACGCGGTCAAACAGGCCGCCAGTGCGCGCGCGGCGGCAGTGGGGGGCGACGATGCCGGCGCTGCCACCGATGGCGAACGCATGCCGCTGGTCGGGCGCAGTCCGGCGATGCAGGGCGTTTACCGCATGATCACACGCGTTTTGCGCAATGATCTCACTGTCCTCATCACCGGCGAAAGCGGCACGGGCAAGGAATTGGTGGCCGAAGCGATCCACCAGCTCGGCAACCGCCGCACCGGGCCGTTCGTCGCGGTCAACACCGCTGCGATCCCTGCGGATCTGGTGGAAAGCGAGCTGTTCGGCCATGAAAAGGGCGCCTTTACCGGCGCGATTGCGCAGGCCATCGGCAAGTTTGAACAGGCCAATGGCGGCACTTTGTTCTTGGATGAAATCGGCGATATGCCCGCCGAAGCGCAAACCCGGCTGCTGCGCGCGTTGCAATCGGGGCGCATCCGCCGGGTTGGCGGACGGCAGGAAATCGCGGTCAATGTGCGCATTATTGCCGCCACCAACCGCACGCTTGAACCGATGATTGCAGCGGGCACATTCCGCGAGGATTTGTTCTACCGGCTCAATGTGGTGCCGATTGCCTTGCCGCCCTTGCGCGAACGGCGCGAGGATATCGAAGCGCTGGCCCAGCATTTCCTTGTTCTGGCTGCCGAAGACGGCCTGCCGCGCCGCCAGCTATCCCCTGATGCCATGAAGCGGCTGGAGGCGCGCAGTTGGCGCGGCAATGTGCGCGAGCTGCGCAATGTGATCTATCGCCTCGCTCTGATGGCGCGCGAGGATGTGATCGACGGCGTCAGCGTGTCCGATATTATCGGCGAGGAAGCGCCCGCCCAGATCGCCGCCACGCCGGCTGGAGAAAGCGGCGTGGGTGCGGCGCTGATGCAATGGCTGGCTGAAGAGAATCCCGGCCCCGGCACGATCTATCGCCGCGCACTGGCCGCCTTTGAACGCCCGCTGATCGAACACGCGCTGGCCCGCACCGGTGGCAACCAATTGCGGGCCGCCGAATTGCTTGGCATCAATCGCAACACCTTGCGCAAGCGTATCAGCGAGTTGGAGCTGGAACCCGGCCCGCTCGGGCGGCTCAAGTAAGGTGAACAGGGGTTAGCGCCGCAATTAACTCTTGCCTGTGTGCCACACCAGTGTTGTAAGGTTGCAACGATGGCTGGCCCTGCGCGTCAATCTCCCCCGCTCACTCTCAATCGTCCCCCTCGCTGGTGGCGGCGGTTCATGCTGAGCGCACGGCGCGCCAATCTGTTTGGCTGGCTTGAGGTGATCTCAGCCCTTGCGCTGGTGATGGCGATTGCGGCGACCTATTTGTCCTATGCGCGCGGGCCCGGCAGCGACAATCTGCTGCCCACCACGCAAGTCTCGCTGTTGTTGATGGCAACGCTTGTGCCCGCGATGGCGCTGCTGGTGCTGATCGGCAGGCGGCTGGCCTTGAAACGCGCCGAGGGCAGCACTGCGCGCCTGCATGTGCGGCTGGTGTTCTTTTTCTCGATGGTTGCGGCGCTGCCCACACTGCTGGTCGCAGGCTTTGCCGCTTTCCTGTTTCAGACCGGGGTCGATTTCTGGTTTTCCGACGATTCCCGCGGGCTGATGGAAAACGCCAATGCGCTCGCGCAGAACTACTACGATGCGAACCAGCGCGATGTGCAGCAGGAAACGCAGACCATGGCGAGCGATATGCGCTTCGTGCTGGAACGCATCGACATCACCGATCGCGATTTTCCCGATTTCTACGCCCTGCAGGCACAGGGACGCAAGATTTCGGAAAGCGCGATCCTGCAGCGGATGGGCGATGGATCATTGCGCACGGCTGCGATCCTCAATTTGACCGAAGATAACAACCTGATCGAATTCACCAAGGCTGCGCTGCCACGTCTGGATGCGGGCGAATTTGTGGTTGTCGCGGGCAATCCGGAACGCATTGAAGCTCTGGCAGCGATTGATCCTGCGACCGGGATTTTCCTCTACAATGCCCGCACCACCGAAGAGTCCATGTTCAATTCCTGGACCCGCGCCCAGACGATTGTCTCCTCTTATGAACGCCTCACCGGCAGCGCGCGGATGCTGCAATTGCGTTTCAACATTGCGCTGGTGACAGTCAGCCTGCTGTTGGTGGGGCTGGCGATCTGGTTTGCGCTGCGTTTTGCAGATCGGCAGGTGGAACCGCTCACCAACCTGGTGGGCGCCGCGCGCGAAGTGGGGCAGGGCAATTTCGCACTGCGGGTGGATGGCCGCACCGGAACGGATGAAATCGGATTGCTCAATCGCGCTTTCAACCGCATGACCGCCCAGCTTGAAAAGCAGACCAAGGCGCTCGTCAGCGCCAATCGCCAGATTGATGATCGCCGCGCCTTTACCGAAGCGGTGCTGGAATCGGTGACAGCCGGCGTGATTTCGCTCGATGACGAAGGGCGCATCACGCTGATCAACAGCTTTGCGCAGAACCTGCTTGCCCCTGAAGACGCCACCAGTTCGGGCGAGATGATCGGGCGCGCGCTTGAGGATCTCTCGCCCGAACTCAGTCAAATGGCACGCGAGGGCAAGGGCCGGGCGGTGATCACTCACGCCAAGGGCAGCGAACTCTTGACGCTGGCGGTGCGCGTTGCGCCCGGCAGCCGCGGCTATGTGATTACCTTTGAAGACATCACCCGCCAGATTCTCGATCAGCGGCAGGCGGCATGGTCAGACGTGGCGCGGCGCATTGCGCATGAGATCAAGAACCCGCTCACCCCCATTCAGCTTGCCACCGAACGCTTGAAGCGCCGCTATGGCAAACAAGTGGGCGAGGATGACCGCGCCCTGTTTGACGAGCTCACTGACACCATCAGGCGTCAGGTCGATGACCTGCGCAAGATGGTCGATGAATTCTCGTCCTTTGCGCGCCTGCCCAAGCCGGTGTTCCGGCGCGAGGATGCGGTCGATCTGGTGCGTCAGGCGGTGTTCCTTCAGGAAGTCGCGCACACCGGAATATCCTTCACGATTGCGAGCGATGGTATCACCGAGCGTGAAATCCTGTGCGATCGCCACCAGTTCGGCCAGGCGATGACGAACGTGCTCAAGAACGCGGTTGAGGCGATCGAGGCGAGGGCTGGTGAGGCGCGCGGCACCTATGCGGGCAGCATTGCAGTTGCCATGAAGGATCTTGGCGAGACGATTGCGATCACTATCGAGGATAACGGGATTGGCCTTCCGGCTGATCGCGAACGCATCATCGAACCCTATGTCACCACCCGTGAAAAGGGCACAGGGCTTGGCCTCGCCATCGTCAACAAGATCACCGATGAACATGGCGGCGAGATCAGTTTTGCCAGCAGCGAGGGCGGCGGCACGCTGGTGACCTTGCGATTTGCGCGCACCCCG
>MEDW01000002.1 GCA_001724215.1 Erythrobacter sp. SCN 62-14
GCAGGCCGAGCGGCTGGGCACCGGCCATGCGGTGGAGCAGGCGCTGGGCGAGATACCCGACGAAGCGCGCGTGCTGGTGCACCCTTCCTACATCGAACATCTGCTAGAGCTGGAGCAGGCCTTTAGCGCCAAGGAACTGCGCGCGCTGTTCAGCCGGGGCGAGGTGATCCTTGCCGCAGCCAGCGACAACCTGTTCGAAAGCGGTTCGCTGAACGAGGCCGAAGACCATGCGCGGGCAAAAGCGACTGCGCAGCAGATTGCAGCGCTTGCTGATCTGGCGCTGGCGATCAATCAGTGCGAGCGAGGTCAGGTGCTGCGCGACGCGCGCCAGCGCTGACAACAGCTCAGCTCAGTCGGTCGCGGAAATCCTCGTAATCAAACCGCTTGATGCAATCGAGCGCGTCGGTTTCGCTGTCCCACATCCAGATCGAAGGCAGCGCCACACCATTGAAGGTGTTGGTCTTGACCATCGAATAATGGGCCTGATCAAGGAAAGCGAAGCGCGCGCCGGGCTCGGCAGGCACCGGCAGGCGGTAGTCACCGATCACATCGCCAGCGAGGCACGAAGGCCCGCCAAGCCGGATCGGGATCATGCTGTCATCGGTCAACTCGCCGAGCATGGCAGGGCGATAGGGCGCCTCCAGCACATCGGGCATATGGCAGGTGGCTGAAATATCGGTGATGCCAACAGGCATTTCATTGAAATGGGTATCCAGCAGCGTGCCGACCAGAATGCCGGCATCGAGCGCCACCGCTTCTCCCGGTTCAAGGATGATCTCGCAGCCGGTATCCTCGGCCGCATCGCGCAGGAATTCGACCAGTTCCTCGCGCTGGTAATCGGCCCGCGTGATGTGGTGCCCGCCGCCCATGTTGATCCATTTGAGTTGGCCGAAAAAAGGCTCGATCGCATCGAAGACGCGGTCCCATGTGGCTTTGAGAGGTTCGAAGTCCTGTTCGCACAGGTTGTGGAAGTGGATGCCCTCAATGCCTTCCATGTGTTCATCAGTCAGTTGATCGAGCGGGAACCCCAATCGCGATCCCGGCGCGGACGGATCATATTTCGCGACCTCGCCAGTGGCGACTTGCGGATTGATGCGCAGGCCCACGCTCACGCCTGCCCCGTTCGCGGCGGCGTGATCAAGGATCGCGCGCGCGCGCACGTGCTGGCCGGGCGAATTGAAGATCACATGATCGGACAGGCGGCAGATTTCTTCGAGGTCTTCAGGCTTGAAGGCAGCGCAATAAGTCGCGATTTCGCCGTCGTAGAATTCTGATGCGAGGCGCGCTTCCCACAGGCCGGAGGTCGAAACGCCATCAAGATACTCACCGATTATCGGCGCAGCCGACCACATCGAAAACGCCTTCAATGCCGCGAACACCTTGATATTCGCGCCATCGCTGGCGGCTGCATCGCGCACATCGGCGAGCACGCGGCAATTGGCGCGCAATTTGGCGGCGTCCACGACAAAGGCAGGGCTGTCAACGCGCGACAGGTCGAAATGGGCAAAGGCGCCTGGATCACCGGCTTTGGTCTGCATTATTGGGGCTCATTGGGAACAAGAGGGAGTTTGAAGCGCACCACGCGAGCGGCGACGACATCGGCAATATAGGCATAACCATCAGCGGAAATCGCAAGGTCGTGGCCAAGGCTGTATTTGGTGCCCGGAACGCCGACGTCAAGTGATGTCTCCAGAGTGCCGTCAGCAGCATAGATCCGCACAATCGCCCTTGTACGATCAAGATTGTCGCGTCCTAGCAGCACCGCCAACCGCCCATCGCCCAGCGGTTTTATCGCATAAGGGCGATTGTCCCCGCGCATCGCCCGGCTTTCAATCAGTTTGCCCGAATGATCAAACACCTGAACCTTGGCATTCTCACGATCGGCCACATAAATGCGGGTTTCGTCCACCGCAACGGAGTGCGCGATGTTGAAGTTGCCCCATTCGCGCAGGAAGCGCCCCTGCTGATCGAATTCGGCAATCCGCGTGTTCACATAGCCATCGGCAATCAGCACGCGATCGGCCAGAAAGGCTACATCAGTCGGCCGACCAAATTGGGTGGAGCCTTGCGCGTTTGCGCCTGCCTCGCCCAGCACAAGTTCCACCTCGCCTTCGGGACTGAAGCGGAAGACCTGTTCCAGAGCGACATCGGTGATCCACACCTTGCCTGCCGCATCAACCGAAAGACCATGGGGCATAATGAAGGCCCCTGCTCCCCACTGGCGGATCAGCGCCCCATCAGGCGAAAAAACGAACACAGTCGGCTCGGCAATGGGCTGCGCCGGAAAGGGTTCCTGCCATTTGCGGCCGGCGCGGTGGAGCACGTAGACATTGCCCGCCGCATCGACATCAACGGCCGTCACCTCGGCAAACACCGCATCATCGGGCACGCTTGGCCAATCTGCATCCAGTGTCGCGCGAGGCACCACCTCGGGTGGCAGGGGCGGCGCAAGATCATCGCAGGCAGTGAGCGCAAAGGCCGCTGCCGCCACGCACCACCACGCCCGCATCAGAAATCCACCGGTGCGGGCAGCTCCTCGACCGTCCACGGCAGGCCATGGGCATTGAGCATTTCCATGAAGGGGTCTGGGTCCATCTGTTCGATGTTAAAAACGCCCTCCCCGCGCCAATGGCCCTGCACCATCATGGCAGCGCCGATCATGGCTGGCACGCCGGTGGTATAGCTGACCGCCTGATTACCGGTTTCCTCGTAGGCGGCCTCATGCGAACAGATGTTCTTGATATAGAAAGTCTTTTCACCCGATCCATCGAGCGCCTCGCCGGTCGCGATCACCCCGATATTGGTGTTGCCCTTGGTGGTTTCACCCAGCGTTTCGGGCTTGGGCAAGACGGCAGCCAAGAATTGCAGCGGGATGATATCCTTGCCCTGATATTTCACCGGCTCGATCGAAGTCATCCCGACATTCTGCAGCACAGTAAGGTGGGTGATGTATTGATCGCCAAAGGTCATCCAGAAGCGCGCGCGCTCCAGTTCGGGGACGAATTTGGCGAGGCTTTCCAATTCCTCGTGATACATCAGATACATATTCTTGGGGCCCACCGCCTCGAAATCGAACTCGACCTTGTTCGACATCGCCGGAGTTTCAACCCATTCGCCGCCTTCCCAGTGACGCGCAGGCGCGGTCACTTCGCGGATGTTGATTTCCGGGTTGAAATTGGTCGCAAAATGCTGGCCGTGATCGCCGCCGTTGCAATCGAGGATGTCAAGCTGGCGGATCGTCTTCAGCTTGTGCTTCTTCAGCCACATGGTGAAAACGCTCGTCACGCCGGGGTCAAAGCCGCTCCCCAGCAAAGCCATCAACCCTGCATCCTTGTAGCGATCATGATAGGCCCATTGCCACTTATATTCGAACTTGGCCTCGTCCTTGGGTTCGTAATTGGCGGTGTCGAGGTAATCCACGCCCGCTTCAAGACAGGCATCCATGATCGGCAGGTCCTGATAGGGCAGCGCGAGGTTCACGACGAGGCCCGCGCCGGTCTTGCGGATCAGGTTGACCATCGCGGGCACTTCTTCGGCGTCGATTTCATAGGTCGCGATGTCGCGCCCGGTGCGCTGCTTGACGCTGGCGGCGATCGCATCGCATTTCGATTTGGTGCGGCTGGCAAGATGCACTTCGGGGAAGATATCCGGGTTGAACGCCATCTTGTGAACACAGACCGAGCTGACGCCGCCTGCGCCGATGACAAGCACTGTGGGGGATTGGGCTGCCGACATAATAGGAACCTTTCGTCTCGCGAATCTTGCGCTGCGCTTAGTCTAATGCGCTATGAGGGACAAATGATCCAAGCGCCTGACACATTGCAATCAGCCACTCCGTCGCAGGAAGGCGTGCAGGCGGCAGCGCGCGCGGTTGCCGATATCCTGCCGCCGACACCGCTTCTGCCGGTCACGATCAGCGGCGTGCGCTGCTGGGCCAAGGCGGAATCCCTGCAACCCATCGGAGCCTTCAAGATCAGAGGCGCATGGTGGGCGCTGTCCAATCTTGCACCAGAACAGCGCGCGGCTGGCGTGGTGGCGGTGTCTTCGGGCAATCATGCCCAAGGCGTGGCATGGGCAGCGAAGAAACTCGGCATCCGCGCCGCGATTGTCATGCCGCGCGATGCGCCGCAGGTGAAGCTGGCGAACACGCGCGCTCTGGGCGCTGAAGTGGTGCTGTACGAAAGGCCCTGCGAAGATCGCGACGAGGTGGCTGCAAAGCTGATCGCAGAACGAGGCGGCAGCCTTATCCACGCTTTTGCGCATCCTCATGTGATCGAAGGACAGGGCAGCGCTGGCCTTGAGGCTACGATGCAGTTGGGCCGCACCCCTGCCCGCATCATCGCCTGCTGCGGCGGGGGCGGGCTGGCGGCGGGTCTTGCATTGGCTTGCCCGGACAGCGCGATCCACATTGTCGAGCCTGATGGCTGGGACATGGTGGGACAGTCGCTTGCGGCAGGGGCACTCATTCAAGCCGCGCCCGATGCGCCGAGCACGATCTGCGATGCGCTCCAGCCGCCTGCGACCAAGCCGATCAATCTCGCAGTCCTTCAGGGCCGCGCCGAGGCGGGCGTGACTGTCACTGATGACGAGGTGCGCGCTGCGCAACATTTTGCCTTCGAACAGCTGCGCTTGGTGCTTGAACCGGGCGGCGCCGCCGCGCTTGCAGCGGCGCTTGCGGGCAAGGTTCCGGTGGACGAAAGCACCATCATCATGCTCACCGGGGGCAACGCCGATCCGGCCAGCTTTGCCGCCATGCTGGCCGACAAGAACATGACAAGGTCCGTCACAAAAGCATCATTAGGCGCGCATATAGCGGCCACGGACAATCATGTCTGACACCGGAAAAGGCATTCCCGACATGGCCACTCAGCCCAAACGGATCATCGAAGATGCGGTGGTCCGCAAGGACGCAAAGCCTGCCGAAAAACTGCTCGATAAAGCCTTCGCGCTCGCTTTCCGGGGGCTGGTCTATGCCCAGATCTGGGAAGATCCGGTGGTGGACATGGAAGGGCTCGAAATCACGCCCGATTCGCGTCTGATGTGCATTGCCAGCGGCAGTTGCAATGCGCTGTCCTATCTCACCGCGAACCCGGCATCGGTAACCGCAGTCGATCTCAATCATGCGCACGTGGCTCTGGGCCAACTCAAGATCACAGCAATCCGCCACTTGCCCAATTACGAGCGATTCCACCGGTTCTTCGCCCACGCCGATCACAAGGAAAACGCCGAAGTCTATCAAACGATGATCGCGCCCCATCTCGACAGCGCCAGCCGCGCCTATTGGGAAAAGCGTGATCTCACCGGACGCAAGCGGATCTCCTATTTCACGCGCGGACTTTACAGAAAGGGATTGCTCGGCAATTTCATTGGCCTCGCACATATTTTTGCGCGGATTTACAAGATCGATCTGTCGAAAGTGCTCGCTGCGCAAAGCCTTGAGGAACAGCGCGAGGTGTTCGAACGCGAACTGGCCCCGGTGTTCGACAAGAAATTCATCCGCTGGCTCACCGATCAGCCCGCCTCGCTGTTCGGGCTTGGCATTCCGCCTGCCCAGTTTGAACACCTCGCCGGCGATGAACGCATGGCCGAGGTGCTCCGGCGGCGGCTCGAAAAGCTCGCCTGTGATTTTGAAATCAAGGATAATTACTTCGCTTGGCAGGCTTTTGGGCGGGGCTATGACCGCTCGGAAAGCGCGCCCTTGCCGCCCTATCTCCAGCGCGCCCATTGGGAGGCAATGCGCGAGCGAGTCGAGCGGCTCGACGTGCTGCGCGCCAATATGGTCGACTGGATCGGCGCGAGGCCGGAGGCGAGCATGGATCGCTTTGTGCTGCTCGATGCGCAGGACTGGATGAACAACGCGCAATTGGATGACCTGTGGGGCCGCATCACCCGCGCCAGCCGCCCAGGCGCGCGCGTCTTGTTCCGCACCGCGGCCGAACCCAGCCTGCTGCCGGGGCGCTTGGACGAGGCGATCCTGTCGCGCTGGCGCTATCTTGATGAGACATCGGCTGACCTTACCCGCCGCGATCGTTCGTCGATCTATGGCGGCGTGCACGTGTACGAGCTGAAATAATGGCCAGCACCAACCATGCTGCCTTGATGGACGAAGTCTATCGCGGTCAGCGCCATATCTATGACTTCACACGCAAATATTACCTGTTCGGGCGCGACACCCTGATTGCCGGATTGGGCGCGGCGCCGGGCATGAGCGTGCTTGAAGTCGCCTGCGGGACGGGGCGCAATCTTGCCAAGATCGGTAAGGCATGGCCGGGGGTGCAGCTTTACGGGCTCGATATCTCGGCCGAGATGCTCAAGAGCGCGCGCGCGGCGCTCGGCAATGCGGCGGTTCTGGGCCAAGGCGATGCCTGCACCTTTGACGCTGCCAAAGTGCTGGGCGCGGCGCGGTTTGATCGCATGGTGCTGTCCTATTCGCTGTCGATGATCCCCGATTGGGAAAGCGCGATGGATCATGCGGCCAGCCTGCTTGCCCCGCAGGGCGCGCTCCACATTGTTGATTTCGGGGACCTTGCCGGCCTGCCCCACCCGCTGGCCGGAGGCTTGCGCGCATGGTTGGCAAAGTTCCACGTAGCCCCGCGCGTGGACCTGCCCGCAGCCGCTGCCCGCATTGCCCATGGGCGCGGGCTGATCCTTACCTCCCAACGCGGGCCTTTAGGCTATTACCAACTCCACACCCTCAGCGCAGCCTGACAAGGCTGCCCGCAATGCGTTGCAATTGACAATCCTTTGCGCGCCCCGCAGTCTTGCTGCTCAACGAAGCTAATCAGGGGATCACTCAATGCAGGCGCAACTTCTGGCGCCCGCCGCCTTGCTGGTGGTGTGGACGCTTATCATGCTGTTCTGGATTATTCCGGCACGCTTTGGCGCGGTTGCAAAACTTGAGGACAAATCCGCGCTTGCAGGCAAGCAGGGCGTGCGCGGCAATGATCTGGAAGGCGTAATTCCCGACAAGGCAAACTGGCCCGCGCATAATCACACCCACCTTCATGAACAGCCGACCCTGTTCTATGCCGTGGTGATGATCCTTGCGATCCTGGGGCCGGGCGCGCTCGATGTACTGCTGGCCTGGGTCTATTTTGCGCTGAGAGTGGTGCATTCGCTGTGGCAGGTTCTGATCAACACCATTCCGGTGCGCTTTGCGCTGTTCCTTTTGAGCACCCTTGCTCTGATCGCGCTGGCGGTGCGCGCGGTGATGGCGACGGTGTTTGCCGATCCTTCAACCCTGCCCGCATAAGGAGACAGCAGCCATGATCGGCATGGATATCTTGCAACCCGTTGTCGCGTTGATGGCATGGACGATGGTGATGTGGCTATGGATGTATGCGGTGCGCTTGCCCGCATTGACCGCAGCCGGCCTCAAGCCCGATGACGCGCGCAATGTGAAGGCACTGGACGAGGTCCTGCCCCCCAACGCACAGTGGAAAGCGCATAATTACAACCACTTGCATGAAGCACCGACGCTGTTTTATGCGGTGGCAATCGTGCTGGCGCTGATCGGTCAGGGCGACGGGGTGAACACAAGCATTGCCTGGGCCTACGTTGGTCTGAGGGTGTCGCACTCGCTGGTTCAGTCAACCATCAACAAGGTTGCCTTGCGCTTTGCGCTCTATGCGCTCTCGAGTCTTGCGCTGATTGCGTTGATTGTGAACGCGGCGATAGCGCTGTTCTGAGGCTTTCGCCCTCCCCTGCCCTACCGCGCAAGCCGGAGGGCAGGGGGTGGAAGATTCCTAGTCGGCCGCTTCAACTTCCTTGGCCGCGTGGGCGCGCGCAGCAAGGAACCGCTCGCCATCGAGCGCCGCCATACAGCCCATGCCCGCCGCCGTCACCGCTTGGCGATAGACGTGATCGGTCACATCGCCAGCCGCAAACACCCCGGGGATTGCGGTTTTGGGTGTGCCGGGTTCGGTCAGCAGGTAGCCGCTTTCGTCCATTGGCAGCTTGCCCTTGAACAATTCGGTCGCAGGCGCATGGCCAATCGCGACGAAGGCCCCGTCGACCTCGATCGTCGAGGCCTCACCCGTCACAGTGTCTGTCAAGGCAAGGTGGTGCAGCATCCCGTTCTCGCCGCCTTCGAAGCTTTCCACCGCCTTGTTCCACAGCACGGTGATCTTGGGATTGGCAAACAGCCGCTCCTGCAGGATCTTTTCGGCGCGAAGACTATCGCGGCGGTGGATCAGGGTGACATCGTCGGAATGGTTGGTGAGATAGAGCGCTTCTTCAACAGCGGTGTTGCCCCCGCCGATCACCGCAACCTTCTTGCCACGATAAAAGAACCCATCGCACGTCGCGCAGGCCGAAACGCCCTTGCCGCCCAGTTCCATCTCGCCCGGCACGCCCAGCCATTTCGCTTGCGCGCCGGTGCAAATCACAAGGCAATCAGCGATATATTCATCGCCGCTGTCGCCAATGGCGCGGAACGGGGGGCCGCCTTCCAGATCGACCGATACAATGGTGTCCCAGATCATGCGCGTGCCGACGTGTTCGGCCTGCGCGCGCATTTCTTCCATCAGCCACGGCCCCTGCACCACATCGCGAAAGCCGGGATAGTTCTCGACATCGGTGGTGATGGTGAGCTGCCCGCCGGGCTGAAGCCCTTGCACCACGATCGGCTCAAGCATGGCGCGCGCGGCATAAATCGCGGCGGAATAGCCCGCGGGGCCAGAACCGATGATGAGCATTCGGGTAGTGTGGGTTGCCATGGCTGGATCTTCTTGGGTCAATTATGAGCAGTGCGATATGGGAAGGTCAGGGGCGCTTGTCACGCTCCAATTCCTCACTCCAGAAAACGCGCGCGCAGGCGCTCTTTCTTGGCCTCGTCCACGCCCAGAGCTTCAGCCATGTAGGTGTCGAGGGAGCCGGCGATGCGAGTGGCTTCAGCGACATAGGTTTCAAAATATTCAGGCAAAACGCCCATCAGATTGGCCTTCGCCTCAGGTTCGATCACGCCGTAATGAGCTTCCATCCGCGGCAGCGATTGGCGTTCGAGGATATGCGTGGTGGGAGCATCATTGGTGCGCAGGAATTCAGCCACCACATCATCGCGGGTGCAGCCCAACGCGTGGAGCAGCAGGCTGGCGGCCACTCCGGTGCGATCCTTGCCGGCAAAACAATGCACCAGACTTGCCCCTTCACGCGTTTCGAGCGCTGCAAAATAGCGGCTGAACATATCGAGCATCGCCGGATTATTGGGCATCCGGGTGTAAACCGCGATCATGCGTTCGCGCGCTTTGGTGGGCGTCATTGTTACCCGTCCACCGCCACCTTCGTGGGGCGGAGAATTGGTGGTCTCGCCATCATAAGCAATGACATGGGCGTTGAAATCGGGATGTCGGCGGCACGGAAAGCTGGCGCGTTCGCTGGCACCACGCAGATCGATTATGGTGCGAATATCGAGGCTTGCCAACACGGACAGATCACGCTCGCTCGCCTCCATATGCTGGCCCGAACGCCACAACACGCCGGTCCTGATCCGCGCCCCGCCAGGCACGGCGTAGCCGCCGTAGTCGCGCAGATTGTGGATGCCCTCAGTGGGCAGGAACGGGCCGGGTGCGGCAGAGGTTTCAGGATCGCGAATCATCGCTGGCGACACTGGCAGGCCCACGCTTGGCGGGCAACAGCGCCTGCGTGCCCCACCTGCGCACAAATGCCTAAGGGCTATTCCCAGGTTCGGCCCCAAGCGGGTGTAGATCCTTGCATGGTTAAACCCCCATTAGTGTTAACAGCCAGGGAGAGACCCGCACAATGGCGCGAATCCTGATTGCCGATGATGATGAAATCACCGCTTCGCTGGTGTCGGGGGTGTTGATGGATGCCGGCTATGCCTGCGGCTGGGTGACAAGCGCCGAGGAATGCTCGGCGGTGATGCGCTTCAAGCGGCCTGATCTGTTGCTGCTCGATCAAACCTTTCCCGGCATGTCGGGCATCACGTTCCTGCGCCAGTTGCGCCGCTCGCCGCGCTTTTACGATCTGCCTGTCATCATGTTGACGGCGCTTAGCGGGCGCGAAGATGAAGCCCAGGCGATTTATGCCGGCGCACAGGATTTTATCCGCAAGCCCGCCGATCCGGTCTGGCTGGTGCGCAAGGTGGCAGGCCAGCTTGCCAAACGCGCGGGCCGCCCGCGCCATGTCGATCTGGCAGCGGCAATCATGGGCTCAGACTACCAGACTGCCCCTCTAGCCCCTGTGCCCAAACGCATGCTTTAGGCTGGCGGCGGCGCGGTCAAGCCGCCTTGGCAGCCGCCTGCATGGCAAGCAGCCCGCGCCCGATCACCTGCGCCTGAATTTCGGCCGCACCTTCGAAGATGTTGAGAATGCGCGCATCGCACAAAACCCGGCTGATCGGATATTCCAGCGCATAACCATTGCCGCCGTGCACCTGAAGCGCGTTATCGGCCGCCACCCATGCGGTGCGCGCGGCCAGCAGCTTGGCCATACCTGCCTCGATATCACAGCGGGTGCCTGCATCTTTGGCGCGCGCGGCAGAATAGGTCAGTTCGCGGCTCATCACGATTTCAGCTGCCATCAGGGCAAGCTTGTCGGTGATCCTGGGAAAAGTGGTGAGCGCTGCGCCGAATTGCTGGCGGCCAATGGCGTAATCCAGTGCCAGATCAAAGACATTCCATGCCACACCAACAGCGCGCGCGGCGGTCTGGATGCGTGCGCCTTCGAAAGTGCGCATCAATTGCTTGAAGCCATGCCCCTCAGCACCGCCAAGCAAACCATCACTGCGCACTGAAAAGCCATCAAAGCCGAGCGCATATTCCTTCATCCCGCGATAGCCCAGCACCGGAATTTCGCTGCCGTCGATCCCGGCATCAGGGAACGGCACGGTCTCGCTGCCACGGGTTTTTTCGGCAAGCAGCATCGAGAGCCCCGGATAGCCCGGCACATTCGCATCGGTGCGCACCAGCAGCGTCATCAGATCAGCACGCGCGGCGTGGGTGATCCACGTCTTGGCCCCTGTCACAGCCCACGAACCATCCGCCTGCCGTTCAGCCCGTGTCCGGACACTCGCCAGATCGCTGCCCGTATCGGGTTCGGTGAACACGGCAGTCGGCAGGCAAGATCCATCGGCAATGCGCGGCAAATAATGCGCTTTTTGTTCCGCTGTGCCGTTCTCACTGATGAGCTCGCCTGCGATTTCGGCCCGTGTGCCAAGACTGCCAGCGCAAATCCAGCCGCGCGACAATTCCTCTGACACCACCGACATCGCCAGCTTGCCCAGCCCCAGCCCGCCATGTTCCGCCGGAATGCAAACGCCGAAAACGCCAAGCGCTGCCATCTCGGCAATGACAGCATCAGGGATCAACGCATCGGCCAAGTGCCATCTGTGGGCATGGGGGGTGATCGCTTCGGCGGTGAAGGCGCGCATTGATCCGCGCATGAGATCAAGCGTATCATCCCCCAGCCCTTCAAAGGGCCGCGCGCCGTCTGCCAGCAAAGCGGCATAATCGCTGCGGGTTTGCGGTGTACTGCCCTCGCCCAAAAAGCGGGCAACCGCCGGTTGGGCTGCCATGGCGCGCGCATCGGCATCAGCACCAAAAGCCGACGGGCGCACCACTTCATTCGCGCTCATCGCAAGCCCGCTCGCAAGCTGGGCAAGGTATTCGCCAAAGCCGATGCGCAGCGTGAGTTCTTCGACCTGCCCGAATTGCCCTGCCCGCGCTGCCCGCGCAGCCCATTCAGCCGTTGCCTCAAGCGCGGCGACGCTGGCCGCAATCCAGCCGAATCCGTGCACCGCGTGCTGTTCTTGGGTCGCCAGTGCGGCGTCAATCTTGCCCTGAGGTGCCACCCGCAACGCAACCCGCGCTCTGACCGCCTCGCCAAACCCTTGCGCGGCACGGACGGCAGCCTTTGCTTCTTCAATCCATATGTTCATGGCACAAGCCGCTAACACGATTTGGTGAGCGATTGCATCACCTCAATTGACGATGGCTGCAGCAGGCCTAGTCTGACAGGCATGGATCACGCGATACTCCCTGCAATTGTGATTGCTGCTGGCGGTGAAGGACGACGTATGGGCGGGGCCAAGCCGCAGCAGATGCTGGCCGGGCGCGCACTGATTGATCACGCGTGCACTTGGGCGCTCAGCCACGGCGGCCCCTGTGCAATCGCGGTGCGCGACGCAGGCCAAGTTGCGGCAAATGCATTGGCCACTTCTGTGCCTGTGCTGATTGATGAAAACTCTGGCATTGGCCCGGTCAGCGCCCTTTTGAACGCAATGCGCTTTGCCCGCGCGCACAGGTGCGAGGCAGTCATGCTGATTGGCTGCGATCAGCCTTTTTTACCCCATGATCTGCCCGCGCAGCTGATGGCCGCGATCGGCGGCTCGGCCGTTGCCATGCCGGTAAGCGGCGGCAAGGATCAACCACTTGCCAGCCTGTGGCGCCTGCGCGAGCGGCAAGTGGCCGATTTCATCGCGCGCGGAGCGCGCTCGCTGTGGCGGCTGGCCGATGAATTGGGCGCGCACCGGGTCGAGTGGCCATCGACGGACGCGCAGCATGATCCTTTTGCCAACATCAATGACCCGGCAAGTCTTGCAAGGATTGCCGCCATCACCAGCCACAAAGGACGCGCCCCATGCGCATGATTGGATATGCCTTGGCAGCGACAGCCTTATGGAGCGCGGGCAGCCCTGTGCGTGCTGCCTGCGACGTGGCGGGATCGGTGATTTTGCCGCTCACCGATACGCAACAACACGCTCCGGCTATCCCCGCGATCATGCCTGCGCGCGAACAGGCCCAAGTGATCAACTGCATCCTGATCGAACGATTGGAAACCATCATCCCCCAGATCATGCGGGAAGAAGGCGTTGATCTTTGGCTGCTCATGGCGCGGGAATATTTCGAAGAACCGGTCGTGGCCTCGATGCTTAATGCAGAAAACATGCACGCTCGCCGCCGCACCATCCTGATTTTTCACGATCCGGGCAACGGGCAGCCGGTCGAACGCCTGACAGTAAGCCGCTATGGCCTTGGCGGACTGTTTGCGCCTGCCTGGAATCCGGATGAGCAGCCCGATCAATGGGCAGCCGTTGCCGACATCATCGCCGCGCGCGATCCGGCAAAAATCGCGGTCAACATTTCCGATCTGAGCGCCTTTGGCGACGGCATGACTGTGAGCCAGTATAATCTCATGCGCGCGGCCCTGCCCGTTGAATATGCTGCACGCATCGTTTCGGGCGAACGTCTGGCAACCCGCTGGCTCGAAACCCGCACACCTTCCGAAATGGCGATCTATCCCGGTGTTGTGCGCCTTGCGCATGGGATCATTGGCGAAGCCTTTTCCCGCAAGGTCATCACGCCGGGCCTCACCACCGCAGCCGATGTGCAATGGTGGTATCGTGACCGACTGCGCGGCCTTGGCCTTATCCCGTGGTTCCATCCCTCGGTTGCGATCCAGCGACAGGGATCACAAACCATGCTCGATGGAGACACAGTGATCGAGCCGGGGGACTTGCTCTGGACCGATTTCGGCATCACCTATTTGCGGCTCAGCACCGACACGCAACACCTCGCCTATGTGCTGAAGCCGGGCGAGAGCGAGGCGCCGGAAGGCTTGAGCAAAGGGCTTGCGAACAGCAACCGGGTGCAGGACATCCTGCGCAGCCATTTCAAGGTGGGACGCAGCGGCAATGAAGTGCTCGCGCTGACTCGCAGGGATGCGCTTGCGGCCAAGCTGGAGCCGTCGATCTACAGCCATCCGATCGGCACGCATGGCCACGGCGCTGGCCCTTCGATCGGGTTCTGGGACAATCAGAACCCCGAACCGCGAGGCGAAGGGGCAATATATCCGAACACCGCCTGGTCGATCGAACTCACCACCTTTTCAGCCGTGCCTGAATGGGGCGGCCAACGGGTCGATTTTCGCACCGAAGAGGACGCCTTCTTCGACGGCATGAGCGTGCGTTTTATCGATGGCCGCCAAACCACGATTACGCTCATCCCCTCGGATTAAGGGGATCAATGATGGCGGGAAAACGGGACCAGAGAGCCTGGCAGCCGGAGCAAGGCCCCTCATCACCTGTTGGTGCAAGACCGTTGCAAGACCCGGCATCAGGATAGCCCGTTTTGCCATGCGCTGCCCTTTGATCAGTTCGGTTCGCTTCATGCTGCGGCTTCGCAACCAGTGCTCGAAACAGCCGATTTACTCATGCGCACATCACCCATGCGGGCATCATGGCGATAAAGATCAGGGCGCACTTCCACCGCGCCATCGGGCCCCGGTGCAGCGGTGAAATAGGTGATATAAACGGGCAAGGGCCGTACAAGGTTGAAGGTCGCCGTCCGGCCCGAGGCTACCGCGGCGTCCACTTCCTCGCGTGTCATACGGCCTTCAAGCAAGGTGGCAGCAAAGCCGATGGCATCGCCGGTGCGCACACAGCCATTGCTGAAGGCGCGCTTTTCCTTGGCGAACAGGTCGCGGTTCGGCGTATCATGCATGATGACGTTGTAGGGATTGGCCATTTCCAGCTTCATCTGACCAAGCGCATTCATGGGACCCGGGCGCTGGCGCCATTGCCCGCCCGAAAAGACATAGCCCTGATTGGCAGGAAAACGCCCGTTGTTGCGCCGCACGATGCTGGCCGGAATATTCCACCAAGGGTTGAAGTTGACCCCAGTGATGCGGGTTGAGAAGATCGGCGTCGGGGTTGAAGTCCTGCCGACAATCACCGGCCATGAGCCTGCAAGGCTCCCCTCGCGCCAGAGCCGCGCCTCGTAGAAAGGGATGTTGACGAGCACATAATCGCTCCCCAGCGAGCGCGGCAGCCAGCGCCAGCGTTCCATATTGCGAGCAAGGATGCGCCTGCGCGCTGCATCGCTTTCGCTGGCATAGGCGGCGCGCAGAGCGGCATAATCGGGATGGGCGGGACGAAGGCCGCGCAGAAAGCCGCGCAAATCGCGCGCACTCAGCGATTGTTCAAGCCAGGCCGCAACATCGACATCCTGATCGGTGTCGCGGATGCGCCACGTCCCTTTCTGGGAAGCGCTTGACGAGCCGAGCAGATGCAGCCGCGCCAGCCGCAGCGCCAGAGCGGTTGCGCTCTCATTCAAAGCAGCGCCGGGCCCGCCTGCCATGGCAGTGTCGAGGGCGCGCACATCGAGTTGCGGCAAAGCCTCTTGCGGCGCGGCCACAACAGCTGCCCGCAAAATTTGCGCATCCTCAATGCTCCACTCGGCCGCCTCGACAGGCGCAGAATTGATCCCGATCAAAATTGCCAAAATCGTCGCAAAAGCGGCCCGTCTGATCATGATTTTTCGCCGTTCGGTTTGCTTTTCATGGGACGCCTTCCTAGCTTTTAGCCAATACCAATTTAGGGCTTCATTCAAATGAAATTGTCTCGTCGCGGCTTTATCGGCGCGCTCGGCATAGGCGCAAGCGGGCTGCTGGGGCCTGCTGCAATGGCGGCGGTGCGCAGCGATCCGCTGCCGCGCCTGCTGGCCGAAGCGCAGGCTGCGCTCGACAGGCATGGCGCACTGGTGCGGCATCGCGATGTGGTGGGACTGGTGGATTTTGCCGCACCATCAGGCCTGCCGCGCTTCCAGATGGTCGATCTTGGCAATGGCCGGGTGCTGGCCAATCTGCTGGTTGCCCATGGCCGCGGGTCTGATCCGGCCAACACCGGTATTCTACAACGCTTCTCCAATCATCCCGGCTCCAATGCCTCCTGTGCGGGCAGTTTTCTGGTGGGGGAAACCTATTTCGGCAAATATGGCCGCTCGCGGCGCCTGCATGGGCTGGACCCTGAAAATGACAAGGCGCTGGCCCGCGCCATCGTGATCCACCGCGCCAATTATGTCTCGCACACCATGGCGCACAGCACCGGACGCGTCGGGCGCAGCCTTGGCTGTTTCACTGTGGCAGACGCGGATATTGCCACTGTCCTTGCGCTGCTCGGGCCGGGGCGCTTGCTGTTTGCCGGGCGCTGATACCAATGCGCGATGAGCCCCACTGATCGCGCATTGGTTAAGCCCGTGTGGCACCCCAGCAATTCCAGCGCGTGATGCGTCAGCATCTCAGCGCGCTGGTATGACGCGTCATTTCAGGCCTTGGTGCTGCGGTTGGCCTTGGCATCCTTGTAGGAGGTCAGCGCCGCACGCAGCCGGGCGAGCGTCTTCTCGCGGGCGCGATCATCGTGCATCGCGATGAGATTTGCACGCAGTGATGTCGTCAGATCGGCATATTCATTCTGCCAGTCGCGCCCTGTTTTCAGCGCCAGATCGCCGCGTCCAGTCGCAAGGCGGCGCGCCTTGTGGCCGGGTTCCAGCGCATATTTCTCACCAATCTTGGGCACCCGCACATCCTGATGGGGCAGTTGCTGCGTCAATTTTTCCTTGAGCGCTGCAGCCTCGTCGGGCTCGCCATGATCGAGAAACACCGTGCCCGAAACCGGCAGGCGCGCAGTGATCCAGTCAATCAATTCGCGCTGGTCTGCATGGGCGGAATAGCTGTCAATCTGGCGGATCTGTGCGCGCACTTTCACATCACGCCCCGAAATGCGCACCGCCTTGGCCCCTTCGAGGATCACCCGGCCCAAAGTGCCCCTCGCCTGATAGCCGACAAACAGGATGGTGGAGCGTTCGCGGGCAAGATTGTGATAGAGATGGTGGCGGATCCGGCCTGCCTCGCACATCCCTGATGCCGCCATGATCACCGCGCCTGACAGCGAATTGATCCGCATGCTTTCGGCCACATCGCTGACAAAGTGGAACGCAGGATTATCAAAGATGTTGCGGCGCGCAGTGTCCTCAAGGCCGTGAGCATAGCGCGCAAACACCCCGGTGATGCGGTTGGCGAGCGGGGAATCAACAAACACATGGGTGTTTCCGATACGCCCTTCGTTGATCAGACAATCGAAATCGAGCAGCAATTCCTGCGTGCGTTCGAGCGCAAAGATCGGAATCACCAGATTGCCCCCCCGCGCCCGTGCAGCCAGCACTTCTTCGGCCAACAGGGCGCGCCGCTCCTCGATTGTGACAGGCACGCGCTCGCGGTTGCCATAGGTCGCCTCGCAGATCACATGATCAAAGCCTTGGGGGCCTTGCGGGCCTGTGTAGAAAGCCTTGTTGGCAGGGCCGATGTCGCCTGAAAAGATCAGACGGGTCTCGCCCACTTCCAGTTCGACCGAGGCCGAACCCAGAATATGCCCTGCATTCCATAGCCTTGCACGAAAGCCGGGGGCTGCTTCAAACCATGTCTCGGGGCTGGCCGGGCGGCACAGCCGCCACGCAGCCATGGCATCGGCCGAAGTGTAAAGCGGCACAAAGGGTTTCTCGCCCGCCCGGTCGCGCCTGCGGTTGCGGCGTTCGGCCTCGAATTCGTGGATGCGCCCGGAATCGGCCAGCATATGTTCCAGAAGGTCAATGGTTTCCTGCGTGCACCACACATCGCCTCGAAAGCCGCGCGCCACCAGTTTGGGCAACAGCCCGCTGTGATCAATATGGGCATGGGTGAGGATGACCGCATCGATTTTCGCCGGATCAAAGGCGAAATCCTCGTGATTGAGCGCTTCCAGCGTGCGCGAGCCCTGAAACAGGCCGCAATCAACCAGCACCGCGCTGCCGGGCAGGCGCACTTCCATGCATGAACCCGTGACAGTGTGCGCTGCGCCGTGAAAGGTGAGGACAGGGGCCGCCTTGCTCATGGGTTGCTGGCCTCAAGCCAGCCGTTATCCCGGATTGCATCGGCAAGCAGGCTTGCGCTGGGAATCGTGTTCACATCGCCTGCCACACTATCGGTGGCCCGGATGGTGGCAATTCCAGCCTCGCCGAGCGCGGCGAGATCAGCATCGCTGGCCAGACAATGCGAGGCGAGCGCATCGACCCGCTCAGCCCCTGCAGCATAAAGCGCACCTGCCGCCTCGATCAGCGTGCGGCCGCTGGAAATCAGATCATCCACCAGCACCGCGCGCTTGCCTGCGATCTCGCCCGCCTCTGGGTAAACAACCTCGACGTGGCGATCACCATGGCGCTGTTTTGCGCCGACAAGGAAGGGCAAGCCGCAAAGCCGCGCAACTTCGCTCACCCATTGATGCGATTCGCTATCGGGTCCGGCCAGGATCGTGTCGCTCGCGCCCGTCAGTTCTGCGGCCAGCAAGGGCGTTGCCGAAATCGCGATAGCGGGAATAACGGGGATTGCCTCACCCAAGGTGGCAATGCGGTGGAGATGCGGATCAATCGTCAGCACCCCATCAAAGGTATCAGCCAGCAGCCGCCCGATCACTTTCTGGCTGACCGCTTCGCCGGGCCGGAAGGCGATGTCCTGCCGCATATAGCCCAGATAAGGCGCAATCAGCATAACCCGCGCAGCCCCGCCATCGCGCAGCGCAGCAGCGGCGAGCAGCAGTTCAACCAGCTTCCCATTGGGATCATTAAGCGAGCAATAGACCAGCGCTGTGCTGGCGGTGCGGGCCACTCGCACCCGGCTTTCCCCATCGGGAAAGCGATGCACCTCAATCAGCGCGGCATCGGCTTGCAAGGCATCAGCAAGGCGGGCGGCAGGCGCAGCATCGGCGGCGAAATGGTGAAGCAAGGCAGCGCTCATGCAATCCGGTATCCTGTGTCTTCATTGGCCAGATCGCAGGCGAAATCGAGCCCGGTCTGCGTGCTGGCATGGATGCGATACATCGCCTCGCCGCTGCGCACTTCGGCTCCTGCCTTGACCAGCAGATCAACCCCTGCGCCCTTGTCCATCGGCGCGCCGGCCTGCCGCGCGATGCGGGCAATGCGTTCGCAATCAATCGCTGTGATGCGGCCCGCACGCGCGGCCTTGATGTCATGTTTGAGATGGCCGGGGGCAAGACGTTCCATCTTGCGCCCCTGCGCATCAATCAGGCGTTCCATCGCCGCCAGCGCTGCGCCCGAGGCCAACAATTCGAGCGCGCGGGCATAGCCCTTGCCGCCCGGTATCGCGGGATCGAAATCGAGCATATGGCCTGCCAGCATCACCGCGCGTTCACGCAGGTCTTCAGGCGCATCGGGTTCATTATTCAGCACCGCCATAACGTCGCGCGCTTCCAGCACCGGGCCAACCCCGCGCCCGACCGGCTGCGAACCATCGGTGAACACCACCTTCAATTCGAGCCCCATATGGCGCGCAACATATTCGAACAATTTGCGCAGGCGCACCGCATCGCTTTGGCTGCGCACCTTGGCGGTGGGGCCGACCGGAATATCGAGCACCAGATGGGTGGAACCGGCCGCCACTTTCTTGGAGATGATCGAGGCAACCATCTGCTCCATCGTGTCAATCCGAAGCGGGCGTTCAACCGAGATCAGCACATCATCCGCCGGTGACAGGCGCATCCGCCCGCCCCATGCCAGCACCGCCTTTTCAGCCGCGACGATTTCGGTCAGGCGGTCTTCGGCGATATCGACATGGGCCAGCACTTCCATGGTATCGGCCGTACCGCTGGGCGACGTGATCGCGCGCGAGGAGGTCTTGGGGCACAGCAATCCGTGCGCTGCCATGATCGGCACCACAATCATCGATGTGCGATTGCCCGGAATGCCGCCGATGCAATGCTTGTCCACCACCAGCGGCGCGTCCCATGTCAGCCGGTTGCCGACATCCACCATCGCGCGGGTCAGCGCCAAGGTTTCCTGCGTGGTCATAAAACCGGCGCAGGCGACCACAAAGGCGGCCAGTTCCATGTGCGAATAGCGATAGGCGGCGATATCCTCGATGATGGCGGCCAGTTCGCTGTCGCTCAAGGCTTCCCCGTCGATCTTGCGGCGCACCGATTCAAGGCTGGCAGGCGGGCGGGCCTGCGCGATTTCAACGCCTGCGCCTTCAGGCAGGCCGAGCCGCTGGAACGCCTGTTCGCCAAGGCCAAGCTCACCTGCCTCCAGCATCGCCGGATCATCCACCACCGCCAGAGTGGCGAGAATCTCGCGCATCTCGCCTGTCGCCGCGCCCCAGATGCGCAGCTTGCGCAGGGCCTGAAATTGTTCAGCCGAATAGCCGCTGCCGTGGCGCAGCAGGAAGGCGGTGTTTTCCGGATAGGTATCAATCGGAATTTGCCGGATTTTCAGGATAGGTCTCTCCCTGGCTTGTGTGCCACGCCTTAAAGTGCCGCCTCGGCCTCGGCGATGCTGGCCGCCGTGCGCACGAAACTGTCGGGGTTGAGCGATAGGGAATCGATCCCCTCGCCCACTAGAAAAGCGGCAAAATCCGGGTAGTTGCTGGGCGCCTGCCCGCAAATGCCGATGGGAATGCCCGCGCGGTGCGCCTTGGCGATGGCTTCGGCAATGGCGCGTTTGACGGCCTCATCGCGTTCGTCAAACAGGCTGGCGAGCAATTCGCTGTCGCGGTCCACGCCCAGCACCAATTGGGTAAGATCATTGGAGCCGATGGAAAACCCGTCAAACCGCGTGGCGAATTCCTCGGCCAGAATGACGTTTGAGGGAACCTCGCACATCATGTAGATCTGCAAGCCCGCCTCGCCGCGCTTGAGGCCGTGCTCTGCCATGGTGGCAATCACCCGATCGGCTTCGGCTAGTGTGCGGCAGAACGGCACCATCACGATGATGTTGGCGAAGCCCAATTCCTCGCGCGCTTTCCTGATCGCGGCGCATTCAAGGGCAAAGCCTTCGATATAGCGCGGATCATAATAGCGCGCTGCGCCGCGAAACCCGATCATGGGGTTTTCTTCCTCAGGCTCAAAGGCTGCGCCGCCAATCAGGTGAGCATATTCATTGGTCTTGAAATCGCTCAAACGCACAATCGCCGGGTGCGGGTGAAACGGCGCTGCCAGCCGGGCAATGCCGCGGGCCAGCTTATCGATGAAGTAGTCCGCCGCGCTCGCATGGCCGCTCGTCAATTCGGCAATCTGTGCGCGCTCAGCGGGGGAGACGCGTTCCGGATGGAGCAGCGCCATGGGGTGCGCCTTTATCAGATTGTTGATGATGAATTCCATGCGCGCCAACCCAACGCCTTGTGCAGGCAGACGCCACCATTGAAACGCCGCAGCAGGATCAGCAATGTTGAGCATCACTCTGGTGTGCGTCTCGGGTATGGCCGAGACATCGATCGCCTCGGTGGTGTAATCGATCAGGCCGCGATAGATCACACCTTGCTCGCCGCTGGCGCAGGACAAGGTGACATCCTCGCCATCGGTGAAAGTCATGGTTGCCGTGCCTGTCCCCACGACCGCAGGCACGCCCAGCTCGCGGCTGACAATCGCGGCATGGCTGGTGCTGCCACCGCGATCGGTGATGATCCCAGCCGCGCGCTTCATGATCGGAACCCAATCAGGATCGGTGTTGCCAGTGACCAGGATTGCGCCATCGGTGAAATGGGCAATATCGGCAGGGTTGTCGATCCGGCACACGGGCCCCTGGGCAACTGCGCTGCCGATGGCAACGCCGGTGAGCGCAGGCGTTGACTTGGTTTTCAGGCGGTAATGCAGGAACTGGCCGCCTGCCTCCTGCCCATGCACCGTTTCAGGGCGGGCCTGAACCAGATAGAGCAGGCCATTTTCCCCATCACGCGCCCATTCCAGATCCATCGGGCGGCCATAATGGTTCTCCACCGCGACGGCCCAGCGCGCCAGTTCCAGAATCTCGTCATCACTCAGCACAAAGCTGGTGCGTTCTTCGCGCGTGGTCGGGATGATCTTGGTCTGCTGGCCGCCTTCTGCCGAATAGATCATGCGGATGGCCTTATCGCCCAGCGTCTTTTCAATGATCGGACGCGCCGTGCCGGCTGCACAAGGCGCATCGAGCAAGGGCTTGAACACCACATAGCGATCCGGGTTGACCGCACCTTGCACAATCGTCTCACCCAGCCCCCAGGCGGCGCTGATCATGGCAATGCCGGGAAAACCGCTTTCGGTGTCTATGGTGAACATCACGCCCGATCCTGCCAGATCCGCGCGCACCATCTGTTGCACGCCCACTGACAGCGCGACGGCGGAATGTTCAAAGCCCTTGGTCTCGCGGTAACTGATCGCGCGATCGGTATAGAGCGAGGCAAAGCACCTGAGGCAGGCATCAAGCAGCGCGGCCTCGCCCCTGATATTGAGGAAGGTTTCATGCTGTCCGGCAAAGCTGGCATCGGGCAGGTCTTCGGCGGTGGCGCTGGAGCGCACCGCGACCGCCGGATCGCGCGTGCCGCTGCGCGCGGCGAGTTCGCGATAGGCGGCGGTTATCGCATCGACCAGTTTATCGGTGAGCCGGCTGGTCAGAATCATCTGGCGGATGGCGTGGCCGGTGTCCTGAAGGCTCTGCCTTCCGGCGCGCAAGGCCGCGATCTCGCGCCCTATCGGCTCTGCCAGATCATTGGCCGCGATAAAGCCCCGGAAAGCATCGGCGGTGGTGGCAAAGCCTTGCGGCACACGCACGCCCGCCTTGCCCAGTTCGCCCAATAATTCGCCAAGCGAGGCATTCTTGCCGCCCACGCGCGGCACATCGCCAAGCCCTAGCCTGTCAAGCCACACCACAGCCGCAGCTGCCGATTCGTCCTGTTCCATGGCCGATTATCCTCCCGTCTCGTCCATGTGTGCCTACAATGCCAGATTATCCGCCCTTGCAAACCCTTCATTTCGCGTTTTGCCATGGGCTTAGACACTCGCGGCCCGTGCCGGCAGATCATAAGAGGCGCTTGAATTGCCCGCCTCGCCGCTGCAAGCTTGGCCCAGCACAAGGACGCTCCATGGCCCGCATTGCAACGCTTACACTCAACCCCGCCATTGATGGCGCCAGCACCACGCCGCGCGTCAGCCCCACGCGCAAGCTGCGCACGGCGGGACAGCGATTTGATCCGGGCGGCGGGGGCATCAATGTGGCCCGCGTGCTCACCCGACTGGGTGCAGACGTCGAAGCGCTCTATCTTGCTGGCGGGATCACGGGGCCCGTGCTCACCGGCCTGATCGAGCGCGCTGGTCTTGCCCACCATCCGATCCCGATTTCCGGCGACACGCGTATCTCCTTGGCCGTGTTTGAACAGGACACCGGCGAGGAATATCGCTTTGTGCCCGAAGGCCCCGAATTGTCCGAGGCCGAATGCGAGGCCTGCCTTGCCGCAGTCGATGCGCGCGCGTGCGATTGGCTGGTGCTGAGCGGCTCCTTGCCGCGCGGCATGGCGGAGGATTTCTACGCTCGCCTGATCGCGCAGGCCAAGGCGCGCGGGGTTGCGGTGGTGCTCGACACCTCCGGCCCGGCTCTCAAGGCCGGTTTGGCAGAAGGCGGGGTCCGCTTTGTCAAGCCCAGCCTGAGCGAGCTTGAAAGCGTTGCGGGGCACATCTTACCCGATCATGCGGCAATCGTTGCAGCAGCGCGTATGATTGTTACGCAAGGCGGTGCCCATAGTGTCGCGGTGACGCTGGGCAGCAAGGGCGCGGTGCTGGTTGAACCGGATCGTGTGCTGACCCTGCCTGCGATCGAAGTGGCGGCGAAAAGTGCCACGGGTGCAGGCGACAGCTTTGTGGCCGCGATGACTTTCGGCCTTGCCGCAGGCTGGCAAAGCGAGCGCGCCTTTCGCTATGGCTTGGCCGCAGGCGCTGCCGCGGCCATGACGCCGGGCACCGATCTTGCCCATGCCGAGGATATTGAGCAACTCGCAGCGCGCGCCGGATGAGGGTGTGCCGGGCAAAGCGGCTGGTTGCTTGAACCTGCGCTCACACTCAGGCTCGCCCGGCTTGACTGGCACCTGACGACCCGCCCCCGCCCGGCCACCATGGTCTGCCGGGCTAATTTGCAGCAGGGCAGGCGGTCTATGGGTTCGCGTCAGTGAAGCTCGGTGTCCGCGGCCTTGGGTTTGTGAGATTGGAAAATAGCGCTGCCTGGCAGCGTATTAAACGGCGGCGAGAAGACTGGGGCGCCGTGACAGACAGGCTATTTGGTGCTACTGGCCCGCCTGCGCAGCTGATCGTTGACAATGCCCGCGGTTGCTCAGCGCGCGAGTTTCACAGGATGGAGCCTGAAGCCTATGTCAGACAAGGAACCTTACGCCCTGTTCAACCCCTTCGCCATGTGGGAGCCGGTGATCAATTTCTGGTTCGGCGCCATGACGGCGGCAACGCAGGAAACGCTCAAATTCTGGCAAAACCCCTTCAACCCCCCGCTCGAGGACGAGCGCGAGGTTGAAGGCGATCTCGATATTCCCGGCCCGCTGGAACGCGAGTTCGAGCACAACCTGCACGCCTGAACCGGTAAGCCGCGCGCCGCGCGTCTAGGCTGATTGCAGCAGGCGCCAGAGCTGGGCGGCGATCATGCCTTCCTCGTCGGTCGGGATGATCCACACTTCGCCTGCTGCGCCTTCGGGGCTGATGCGGGCGTGCCCTGCCTGATTGGCGGCGGGGTCTATTGCCAGCCCCAGCCAGCCGAGGCCCGCCACCACTTCGGCGCGGGTGGCGGCGTCATTCTCGCCAATTCCTGCGGTGAAGATCAGCGCATCGAGCCCGCCAAGCGCGGCAGCCAGCGAGCCGATCTCGCGGATGATGCGATAGGTAAACAGGGCAATCGCCTCGCGCGCTGGCTCGGCCTCGCTGGCGCGCAGCACCCGCATATCGGACGACAGGCCGGACACACCAAGCAGCCCGGATTGTTGATAGAGCAGGGCTTCAAGGGCGCGGGCATCCATGCCCTTTTCATCCATCAGCCACAGCAAGACGCCCGGATCAAGGCTCCCGCTGCGCGTCCCCATCATCAACCCGTCCAGCGCGGTAAAGCCCATGGTCGAGGCGACCGACTGCCCCCGGTGCACCGCGCACAGGCTTGCGCCATTGCCGAGGTGCGCGATGACAAGGCGTTTGTCCGCAAGATGCGGCGCATGTCGGGCAAGCCTGGCGACCACGCTTTCATAGGACAGGCCGTGGAAGCCATAGCGGCGCACGCCTTCCTCATGCAGCGCGCGCGGCAAGGCAAAGCGGGTGGCAATCGCCGGCTGGAGCGCGTGAAAGGCGGTGTCGAAACAGGCGATCTGGGGCACTTCGGGACGCGCTGCGGCAAGCTGGCGGATGGGCGCAAGATTGTGCGGCTGGTGCAGGGGGGCAAGCGGGATGAGGCCGTGAAGGTAATCGAGCACCGCCCCGTCCATCCGCACCGGCGCGCTGAAGCGGGTGCCGCCATGCACCACGCGGTGGCCGATACCGGCAAGCGGGCGCCCTGCAAGCTGCTGACCCAGCTCATGAAGGATAAGCTCGGTTGCCTCTGCATGGCTCGCGCAAGTGATGTCGCGGGTGCGGCTCCCGGCATCGCCCGAGATCACCAGACGCGGGCGCACGCCGAGCCCTTCGATCTGGCCGCGCAGCAGGACGGGCAAATCATCTTGCGCGCCAAAAGCGGCAAATTTGATGCTGGACGAGCCCGCATTCAGCACCATCAGCGCGCTTGCCGAAGATGACGCAGCCCCGCTCACCGCGCGCTCGCCACCAGCACGGCGACCGCGCAGGAGGTTTGCCGCACCATCACACTATCGGCCCGGCTGGTCAGGATCACCGGCACCCGCGCGCCCATCACAATCCCTGCCGCATTGGCATTGGCAAGAAACGTCAGGCTCTTGGCCAGCATATTTCCGGCATCCAGATCAGGCACGATCAGCACATTGGCGCGGCCCGCAACGGGCGAGACAATGCCCTTGATGCGCGCAGCTTCTGTATCAATCGCATTATCCAGTGCGAGCGGCCCGTCGATCAGCGCGCCTTTTATCTGCCCGCGATCGGCCATTTTGCACAGCGCGGCCGCCTCCAGCGTGGAGGGAACCTTGGGATTGACCACTTCCATGGCCGAAAGCACCGCCACGCGCACTTCGGCAAAGCGCAGCGCATGGGCCAGATCAATCGCGTTCTGGGTGATATCCGCCTTGGCTGCCAGATCAGGGACAATATTGATCGCCGCGTCCGAGATAATCAGCGGTTCTGCGTGCCCCGGCACATCCATCACAAAGCAGTGCGACAGGCGGCGTTCTGTCCGAATGCCAGTGTCCCGGTTGAGCACGGCGGAGAGCACTTCATCGGTGTGCAGGCTCCCCTTCATCAGCGCCCCCACCTTGCCCTCACGCGCCAGCTCCACGGCCTTAGCCGCGCTGTCATGGCTGTGTTCAGAGGCGATCAGGGGAAAGGCGCTGATATCTGTGTCCAGCGCAGCCGCCGCCGCCGCAATCCGCTGGGGCGGGCCAACCAGCACCGGCGCGATCAGGTTGTGCTCGGCAGCTTGCAAGGCGCCTGCCAGCGACACCTCGTCACACGGATGCACCACGGCAGTCGCGAGAGCCGGCATGTCCTCCACCGCCTTGATCAGGCGTTGGTAATGGGATCTTGCATCATTCATGCCTTCAATTCCTTGAACCAGCCGATGCGCCGCAACAGTTGCTTTTCCGCTTCCAGCACCACCAGCAAAGCTGCGCCCAGCGCGATAACCAGCGCGCCATCAACAAACTCAAGCGGGCTGCTGCCGAACGCCTGGTTCATGAAGGGCGCATAGACAAAGGCCAATTGGCCGATTGTCACCACGCTGATCGCCAGCAGCACGACGGGTGTGCCCAGAATACCGCGCAAGGTCACCGAACCAATCGTGAGATAGCGCACGTTGAACAGGTAGAAAATCTCGCCCACCACCACCATGCTGACCACCATGGTGCGGGCATATTCGAGACTATCCCCGCGCGCGAGCGCCATGAAAAACAGCGCAAGCGACGCGCCGCCCAGCAGGCTGGAGACCAGCGCCACGCGCCAGATCAGGAACGGCGAGAGCAGGCCTGCATGGGGCGAGCGCGGCGGGCGCTGCATAATGCCGGGCTCGGTCGGTTCAAAGGCGAGTGACAGGCCGAGCGTTGCCGACAGCAGCAGATTGACCCACAAGACCTGCGTTGCGCTCATCGGCAGGGTAAAGCCCACAAGAATGGCGGCGATCACGGCAAAGACTTCCGAGCCGTTTGCGGGCAGCGTCCAGGTGATCAGCTTGCGGATATTGTCATAGACAGTGCGGCCTTCCTCGACCGCGTGGACAATCGTGGCGAAATTATCATCGAGCAGCACCACATCGGAGGCCTCCTTGGCGGCTTCGGTACCCTTGATGCCCATGGCCGTGCCGACATCGGCCTGTTTCAGGGAAGGCGCATCATTGACCCCGTCCCCCGTCATGGCAACGATCGAGCCATCCGATTGCAGCGCGCGCACGATGCGCAGCTTGTGTTCGGGGCTGGTGCGGGCGAACACCGCAACCTCGCGCGCGATGCGCGGCCAATCGGCCTCGCTCACCTCGTCAAGCTCAGCTCCGGTCATCACCCGCGGATCATCGGCGAGCTTCAACTGTCTTGCGATGGCAAGCGCGGTGGCAGCGTGATCGCCGGTGATCATCTTCACAGTGATCCCGGCCGAACGGCATTCGGCAATCGCGGCGATGGCTTCGGGGCGCGGCGGGTCGACAAAACCGATGAGCCCGGCCAGTTCGACGCCTGATGTTACATCCTCGAAAGTGAGCCGGTCGGGCACGCTTTCCAGCCGCTTGATCCCAAAGGCCAGCACCCGCTCGCCCTCGCTTGCGGCGGCTTCGATATGGCCGTTCCACATGGCGGCATCAAACGGGGCGGGCGCCATAGCGAACAGCGCTTCGGGCGCGCCTTTGACGAAAATCACCGCGCTGCCATCGGGGGCGGCGTGGAGGCTTGCCATAAAGCGGTGCGCAGCATCGAAGGGGATTTCATCGAGCCGCCGCCATGCGGCGCGCGTTGCGGCAGGATCCATCCCCGCCTTGATCGCCAGCGTCACCAGCGCGCCTTCCATCGGATCGCCCTGCACACTCCACAGGCCGTCCTGTTCCGACAGGCTCGCATCATTGCATAACAGCGCACAGCGGATGATCGGTTCGGCAGCGGCCAGGGCTGCGGCCTCGTCGCCTGCCCCTTCAAGAGCAATCGTGCCTTCGGGCGCATAGCCTGCCCCGCTCACCACCAGACGCTTGTCCGCCAGGATCACATGATGCGCGGTCATTTCATTGCGGGTGAGCGTGCCGGTCTTGTCGGAACAGATCACCGAGGTGGCGCCCAAGGTCTCGACCGCCGGCAGCTTGCGGATCACGGCCTTGCGCGCGGCCATGCGGCGCACGCCAATCGCCAGCGTGATGGTGATGACGGCAGGCAGGCCTTCGGGCACCACGCTCACCGCCAGCGCCACCACCGCCATCAACGCGTCACCCCACTCAAAACCGCGCAGGCCAATCGCAAAGGCAAACAGCGCAGCGCCCGCTGCCAGCACGAACAGGCTGAATTTGCGGGCAAAGCTGCCAATCTGGCGTAGCAGGGGCGTGGTGATGGTTTCCACTTCACCAATCAGCGCGCTGATCCGGCCGATTTGCGTGGCGAGCCCCGTCGCCACCACCACACCGGTTGCTTGGCCTGCTGCCACCAGCGTGCCGGAAAAGGCCATGTTGGTGCGATCACCCAAGGCCGCATCGGCGGCGACTATGCCCTCGTTCTTCTCCGCCGCAACCGATTCGCCAGTGAGCGCGGCTTCATCAATCAACAGCCCTCTGGCGCGCAGCAGACGCAGATCGGCGGGCACGCGGTCGCCCGCCTCGATCACCACGATATCGCCGGGCACCAAATCGCCAACCGCCACCTGCACCCGTGCGCCATCACGCAGCACCAGCGCATGGGCTGCGATCATGTCCTTGATCGCGGCGAGCGCTTCTTCGGCCTTGCCTTCCTGCACAAAGCCGACTGTGGTGTTGACGATCACCACCAGCAAGATCACCACGGTGTCCACCGGATGGCCCAGCACCGCTGCCGCCACCGCCCCCACCATCAGCAGATAAATCAGGGGGTTGTTGAGATGCCTCAGAAAACGCATGACGGGATGCACGCGCCTCGCATCAGGCAAGGCGTTGCGGCCATAGATCCCAAGCCTGCGCTCTGCCTCTTCATGCGCGAGGCCTTGCAGGCTGCTTTCAAGCGTGGCCAATACGACATCGTCGCCTTTATCGTGCCACGATTGTGCCTCGCGGTGCTCAGACTGCCCGTGCGCCATTGTTTCCCGCCATCTTGATGATTGGTGTCATTTTGCTTGTGGCAGAGCCGTGTTGCATCATGCAAGCCGCGAAGGCGCGCAGGCTGCTAAAATGGCAGGATAATCGGCACAAGCACGACGCTGGTGACAAGGCAGATGATGGCAAAGGGCGTGCCGATCCGCACAAAATCGATGAAGCGGTAATTACCCGGCCCCACCACCAGCGTGTTCACCGGCGAGGAGACCGGTGTCATGAAAGCCGCCGATGCAGCGAGCGCCACTGTCATCGCAAAGGGATAGGGCGAGGCGTCCAGCGCGCTCGCGATCTTGAGCGCGACCGGGGCCATCAGGACGGCGGTTGCCGTGTTCGAAATGAACAGCCCTAAGATCGCTGTCGCCACGAAAATCACGGCGAGCACCATGCGCGGGGGGCTTCCGTCTAGCACCTCCAGAATGGCCTGTGCCGCCATATCCACCCCGCCAGTGCGTTCCAGCGCCAGCGAGAAAGGCAACATCCCGACAATCAGCACCAGGCTTTGCCAGTGGATCGAGCGATAGGCCGAAGGCATGTCGATGCAGCGAAAGGCTCCGAGCAGCAGGCAACCGATCAGCGCGGCCTGCACATTGGGAACAATGCTGAAGGCCATCATAAAGATAACAAGCCCCAGCACGCCAATCGCCAACGGTGCGCGGTGCCGGGCGGGCACGGCCTCGTCAAATTCGGCGGGAAGATCCAGCAGCAGCAGATCACGCCGCTCATTGGCAAGCGCCCTGATCGCTGCCCACGGCCCAACTGTGAGCAAGGTATCACCCGAACGCAGCGGCTCCTCAATCACGCTGGTTGCGACCGGTTTGGAGCCGTGCTTCATCCCAATCACCGACAAGCGGTGACGGGTGCGGAAATTCACTTCGACCACAGTCTTGCCGATCAGCCGGGAATTGGGTGGCACGATCAGCTGGGCCATGCCGATTTCCTGCGATTTATCGGTAAACCATTGGCCCGAAAGCGACAATTTGGCGAGATTGTGCCGCTTTATGAAACCGGCAAGATCAAAGCCGTCGCCCTTGCGGGGCGGATTGTAATCAATCAACAGCGTGTCGCCATCTTCCAGCCGCGTGTCGGCGCGGGGATGCACCAACTGGCGGCGAAACCGATTGCCGCGATCAATCGCAATGATGTTGATCCCCGCGCTCGCCCTCAGATCAAGCTCGTCGAGCCGCCGCCCGGCAAGATCCGATCCCGGGCGCAGGCGCAGGCGATATTCGCGGGTGGCAAGATCATAATCATCCACCCATCCGGTCAGCGCTGCGCGTTCAGGCAATGCGGGCGCAGGGCCGGGCGCAAGATAGCGTCGGGCAAAGCTCATATAGGCGACCGCCAACAGCAGGAAGACAATCCCAAAAGGCGTGACGGCGAACAGGCCAAAGCCCTGAAAGTCCTGACGCATCAGTTCCGCGTTCACGACCAGATTGGGTGCGGTCGCAACCAGTGTCATCAGCCCGCTGATGAGCGCTGCGATCGACAAGGGCATCATCAGGCGACCTGCCGGAATGGCAGAGCGCCGCGCAATCCGCAGCACAATCGGGATAAAGATCGCGACCACCCCGGTGGATGAAATGAACGATCCGGTCGCGCCCACAGTCAGCATCAACATCGCGGTGAGGCGGTTTTCGCTCGCGCCTGCCTGCCTTGCCAGCCAATCGCCAATCCGCTGCGCAACGCCTGTGCGAACCAGCGCCTCGCCGATCACAAACAAAGCGGCGATCAGGATGATGTTGGGATCGGCAAAACCCATCAGCGCTTCGGTCATGGAAATCACGCCGGTGAGCGGCAGGGCGACCATCATCATGACAGCAACCACATCCATGCGCGGCCGGTTGATCGCGAACATCACCACCGCTGCCGCCAGCAGCGCAAGCACCATGGCAAGATCAGACATCATCGGTTGCTCGATTGCAGAGCCGCACCGCGCTTTGCCGCATGACGTCGCGCTATGGCTGCAAGACGAAAGGATTGAAGAATAAAATCAGAGGGCAAAGGGCTGTTCTGTGGTTTGTTAGGGGCGGCGCAGCTTATGACGCTTCTGGCAGGCTGCACAACCAATCGGTTGCAAACCATCGCAGCAGCGACAGCGTTCATCGCATTCGTGCTCCGTGTCAGGTGCTATGCGGCGGGCCATCCGAGCAGAATTGCAGGTGACAGCCGAAGCAAACCCCCGCCTTCCTCTGGCAAACCCGCCATGTGAAACACCTATCAGTCGTTACCCGTTTCAAGCCCGCTTCGGCGGCACTGCGAGGATATCAATCTCAAGCTTGCGCAAGGCTTCTTCTGCCACGCTCCCCAGAACCAGGCGTCCAATCCCGCTGCGGCCATGGGTTCCCATCACCAGCAGATCGCTCCCGCTGTCCTCGATGAATGACCGCAGGACGTCGATGGGCGCGCCATCGTCTATGTAGATCGTGCTTGCCAGATCGCCATGGCCGCGATCTTCCAGAAATTTGATCATGTTCCTGCGGGCAGAAGCGAGTTCTGAATCCACATGGTCCCAAACCGCCTGCGCATTGCCGTGACCGGCCAGCATTGTTTTGGCAAAGGGTTCATGCGCATGGACCACTCGCACGCGGGCCCCATTCGTGAAATCCAGCGCCTTGGCGACCCGCAGGGCTTCTGCGCAAGGCTCCGACCCATCAACGGCAATGGCAACGCGCTGGTAAGGTGCGGTCGATGCAGCCTTGACCAACAGAACCGGATGAGTGCCATGCCACACGACACGCTCTGCGGTTGTGCCCACAAACAAATCACGCAAAATGCGTTTGCGGTGGCGTCCGATCACAATGAGATCGAAGTCTCCTTCGCTGGCGACGCGGCCAATTTGTTCAAAGGGATCACCAGTCTTGACGAGCAGATCAACACTGAGCCCCGCCGCAAGCCCCTGAACCTGCTTTTCAAGCACGGCGCGTGCAAGCGCCTTCTCTGCCTCGAACATGCGGTAGGGCTGATCCTCCTCAACCACATGAAGAATAGTTAGCTCGGTAGCGAAGCGCTCAGCGAGTGCTGCGGCACGCTCCACCGCCACATCGGAGCGGTGCGAAAGATCGGTCGCAACAAGAATATGGCCGGGCACATTCACCTCCCTTACAGCTTAAGTGGCCACCTTGGCGGATTGGTCGCCCTTAGCCAAGTCCGGTGCAGTTTCCGCAATGATCTCGGCCTCGCGTGTCAAACCCAGTTTGCGTGCGAGCAGACCGAGGGTAGGCCCCTGTATGAGGCTTGACAGCAAGACAACGAAAAACACGATGTTGAAGATGATGAACGCCCCATCGACGCCAGCCACGATCGGGAAAGTAGCAAGGACAATGGGCACGGCGCCGCGCAATCCAGCCCAAGAGACAAGCAATTTAGCCCTCCAATCAAAGCGGAATGGAGCAAGGCAAATAAAAACGCTGAGTGGTCGGGCCACCAGCATCAAAACGGCAGTGATCGCCATGCCTGACCCCGCGATGTCGAGTAGTTTTGCCGGAGCCGCAAGCAATCCCAAAGTGAGAAACATCACCACCTGCGCAAGCCATGCAATGCCGTCATGGAACGTGCTCACCGCGCGTTTGGCAGAATAGCTGCGATTGCCAGCAACAATGCCACCGACATAGGCAGCCAGAAATCCATTGCCGCCAACGACCTCTGCCGCGCCGAAAGCTACCAATGCGGCGGCAATTGAGATTACAAAACCCAGGCCACCATAGCGGAAGTGCCCTCGGACAAGGATCTCGGGCAACAGATAGCCAACGCCAGCACCGACCACGACACCCAGCAGCATCTGCAATCCGAAATCGAAGGCGAGCGGACCTGGCTCAAAAACCGGAGCAGCGATGAACATAAGTATCGCCCCGACGAGAAAAATTGCCATCGGGTCGTTTGAACCGGATTCAAACTCGATCAACGCCTGCACATCGCTACGCAGATCAACTCCTTTTGAACGCAGGATTGCGAACACTGCCGCAGCATCGGTCGAAGCAACAACTGCGCCAAGCAACAGGCCCTGCTGCAAATTGAAATCCAAAAGAATAATTGCTGCGACGCCCGTGATCAGGGCGCTCAGCATCACTCCCAAAGTGGCCAAAACGAGCGCGGGCGCTGCAATTTTGCGAACTGTTTGCCAAGCCGTATCAAGACCGCCCGAGAAAAGGATGAAGACGAGGCATACAACGCCAATAACTTGGGCAAATTCATAATTGTCGAATGCCAGTGAGCCAGGCCCGTCTTCTCCCGCGAGCATGCCAAGCGCAAGGAAACCGATGAGGGCTGGCAAACCGAAGCGGCTCGATAACGTGCCGGCAACGACAGTCAGGAACAGCAATATTCCAGTGCCCAACAAGGCGATTTCAAGTGAGAGCGCGGACATGCGTCTAATTTGTGGGGCCCGGGCGTTTAATCAAGCTGCCGAACATGCCTGATGCCCAATCACATGCGGTTCCATTGTGTCGACGAGCAAGGGCAGCAACAAAGTCGGCACAGTTTACGGCCAGATGTAAACCGCCGATGCGCCTTATCGCCAAGTGCTTGAAGGATGGTAGCGGAGGTCCGATGCGAACGGTGTGCCCCACATGGGCATATTCGGCACGGTCACGGCTAGCAGTGGGAGGGTAATCCCCTCACGCCTCAAGCTTACCCAAGCCGCATTTCCATCAAATAGAAAAAAGCCCCACTGTTAGCGCAGCGGGGCTTTCACGAGCGCCGGACTGACGCTGATGAGCACAGCACGAATAAGCCGGGCGCTTTTTCAATGCAAATTGAAAGGAGCCAGAACTATGGCCATCAAGATACCCTCGAAGGTTAAGGCGAAAGCCCAACCCGCTAACCCGACCGTCGCGGACCTCCTGCCCGACCTGAACTTGCCAGACGAGGTTGGCTCTGCCCCCTATACGGGCTCGGCGCAGCAGCTCGTGAGCATCACACAATGGCTGGCGCTACAGATCGGGAAAGAGACCATATACAACCTCAAACAGCCGACACCTTCCGCGCTGGTCAAGAAGTGCAGGAAGGTGTTCGCCGACTGGTGGGACTATCTCACTGATCGGGTCGAAGTGGCTGACGAGCTCAAAAAGCTACTGTCCTATCAGTTCCGGGATGCGTTCGAGCAGGCCACTCATAAAGGGCTCACCGGTCACGATTTGCCCAAGGCTAAGGACGGGTTCCAGCACAATGCTCTCAAAGGGCTCAGGCAAGCGACTGGTCATGGCGACGCCGCTTTGCTGCTCTACCGCATCCGCTACTGGTGGCCGAAGGCGTCTGTAATCCACTTTGGCAAGAAGTGGATTGCAAAGACACATCAACAATGGGCGGATGAGCTAGGCATGCCGAAGCGCACTTTTCGCACGGCCTACGACAAGCTGCTGGATTTGGGATTGGTCGAAGCGATCACCGCAGAATTCAATGGCCATTCGATGCTGCACTTGCGCCCGACGGCAGATGCCGTTGCCCTCTTTCAGTTTTCCGATAGCAATCCGGGGTGACGAAATTCGTCAGGCAGGGATGACGAATTGCGTCATGCCACATGACGGAAAGCGTCATAGCTAATGACGCCGTTCGGCAACCCCCCTGACGCAGTTCGGCGACCTTAATTAAGAGACGAAACAAGAGACGAACGAAGATACGGAAAAAGCCTTAGCGTGCCGTCGCTCCGCTCCGAACGCGTGGGTCATCCGAACAGAGTTCGGAAAGGAAGTAGCGGGATACATGCTTACGCATGTCTCCCTTCCGCCCCCACCCCCTGTAGTCCCCCTCCCCATCATAGCTGCAATTAATTGCAATCAATGAACCGTTAGGATTGCGACGATATTGGTCTGGCCTCTCGTGGGAAGGAAGATCGACGATGACGATGCCCCAACACAATCCCGACGTTGATCGCCTCAAAAAGCAGGCGCTGGCCTTGGCGGTGAAGCCAACCAAAAGCTTCCATGCCTTCGCCCGCGCTTTGTGGGCTGCACACAGTCAGGATCGGGGCTTCATGCATGAGGTCGAGAAGGTTGCGGGCATCAAGCGCCGCTCCCTGTTCTATCTGCTGAACGTGGGCGAGTTTCTGGACGAGTATGATGTGTCGGAGGAGCAGGCCGAACGTATCGGCTGGACCAAGCTCCAGATCATTGCCCGATACGCGGGGAACCAGCCGAGCCGGATCAGCCAGCGGGCCATGAAGGGGAAGCTGGGTCTGGCGGCTCGGACCCCTGCACACGCGCTCCCAGCCGCTCTAGAAGCCGGAAACAAGCACCCATGTGACCCACTCCACTCGATCCTGCTCCGCATCTCGGCCAGCCAGTATGCTGACGTTGAGGCCGCTCTCATTGCTTGCGGAGCCAAACGGTCAGGCCGAGGCTTGGTTGGGAAAGAGGCTGCCCTCGTGAACATGGCAACGAGCCACCTGAACTGGCAGGGACACAAACAAGGGACAAAACCAGCAGATTGAGTGTCGCACGGACACGAATAGGGACAAATGGCTCTACGCCGGTCCGGGTTAGATTTCCATGGAGGATCGCCACCTTAGGACGTCCCACTGCCTTGGCTGCAACGTGGGGATCAAACCCCTCTGCCAATTTGACCCCAGGCTCAGATTTACTGGGCTTTCCCGCCGGATATGAAAGAACCAAGCAGACAGGAGTAATTCTCACATGCTTGACCTTACCCAGCCGGATCAGACTGCAATTAATTGCACAGTGTCATCAGCAATCTCCGAGGCAATTCATCACCCGAGCCAATTTGGAGCCTCACAGGACGCAATCCGCCACTTCCTAACTCACTCCCTATCGGCCAACTCCAAACGCGCCTACGCAGCCGATATCGAGCATTTCAGGGCATCCGGGCGGGAAATCCCTTCCACGCCGGAAACTGTCGCAGGCTACCTCGCAGAAATCGCTGAGACCCACGCTGTCGCGACCATCCAACGCAGGCTCGTCGCCATTGCCAAAGCCCATCGCGCTTTCGGTCACGCCGATCCCTGCCAGTCCGAGATCGTCAAAGCGGTGATGCGGGGTATCCGGCGCACCAACGGCACAGCGCAGCGGGAAGCGCAAGCATTGCAGCGCGACGACCTCTTTGCAGTCCTCTCCAAGATGGCCGACCGTCCGATTGACCTCCGCGACCGAGCATTGCTGCTGATCGGCTTTGCCGGTGCATTCCGTCGTTCCGAACTTGTAGGGCTCAATGTCGATGATGTGCAGCACGTCAGGCAAGGCATTGTCCTGCACCTGCGCCGATCCAAAACTGACCAGACCGGTCAAGGTCGAAAGATTGCCATACCTCATGGCCGCACCCGCTGGTGCCCGGTGAAGCACCTCACCGACTGGCTTGGCCATGCAGGCATCACCCAAGGCCCCTTGTTCCGAAGCATCAACCGGCATGGCCGGATCACACCAGATCGGCTGTCAGGCGATGCGGTTTCGACGATCATCAAGAAGCGGCTGTCCAATACCGGTTTCGATCCCGCGAGTTTCTCGGGCCACTCGCTCCGCGCCGGGTTCGCAACCAGCGCCGCCATGGCCGGAGCATCATCCTGGAAAATCCGCCAGCAGACCGGCCACGCTTCCGACGCCATGCTGACCCGCTACATTCGAGACGGTGACATGTTCACCGATAATGCGGCAGCGGCGGTGCTCTAACCGTCCGCCGGATCAAACTTTCGGTCGAAGCGCGGCTTCGATCACACCGCTCAGCCAACGCAACTCGCTGTCACTGAGGCTCCCCAGCCTACCGACGATTTCCGTAAGCGTTGCGCGCTGAAGCTGGCCGTCGGGCAAGTTCGGGGTGAATAGCTCCGCAGGATCAATTTCTAGCGCCTCTGCGATCTGCGTGATCACACCGAAACGGGCTCCGCTGTTTCCCCCTTCGATCTTGGAGATCATGTCAGTGCTGATGCTTGCTCGTTCGGCCAGAGCCTCCTGCGTTAGGCCCGCACGCACCCGGTGCGTTTTGACCAGTCGTCCAAACCTCGTCCGCAAATCGACCATGGTGCCTCCCAGCAAGTGGGTAGCCGGGGACCAGTCTCATCTTGAGGGAAGTGTCTTCGAAAATCAGGCATATCAGTAATTAAAAGGCAACTTTCTCGAATTAGCTTACGAGACGGAGCATCATCTCAGTGGATTGAGGACAGCATGGCCGATCAGGCATCAGGCATACGCGATAGGATCAGAGCGCGGGAAGCCTCCAGAACCGTCAGTCAGTATGATCGAAGGACCAGCGAAGAGCCGAAAGCAACGACGGGCGGTTCATCGTTCTTCCGCAAGCTGGCCAAATGGACGGCAATAACGATTGGCGTGCTGATCGCTCTCGTGGCCGCAATCGGCATCATAGCAGAGACCACGGCGACGCCGGAAGACAAGGCGCGATGGGCGGCTGAACGCGCTGAGCGGGAAAAAGAAAGAGCCATTCGGGAGGCAGCAGAGCTGGCAGCCCGACAACGGGCAGAGGCCGAGGAAGCTGCGCGCGAAGCTCAGTTCAAATGCCTCCGCTCGCTTGACGGCTCCATGGGAAGTTTCGCGATAGAGGTGAAATACGAGCTGCGGGACCCGGACAGCTTTGAACACATTCAGTCGTTTGCAACGGCGGTCGATGCTGATGGCACTCAGCGCGTTCGCATGAAGTTCCGAGCGCGCAATGGCTTTGGCGGAATGAATGTCGAAATGGCGGAGGCTGTCGTCGATAACTCGGATTGCGAAGTGCGGTCATGGCGTTTTATCCGATGACCTGAACCATCCCACTGCCCCAATGCTCAATGACAGCTCTTGGGGCGCGGCTTAGTCACACGACGCACATTGCCACTTCTAGGACATGCACCATCGGCTTGTCGCGGCAAGCATCGAAAGGTGTTGGCATTAATCTTCTGTCGCTATAATCCCTTTGATGGACAGAGGACGGGATGGCAGACGGCTCAAAGATTTTCAGTTTACATTATCAGGGTAACCGCTTCAGAAATGCCCGGTTACCCGTCGATGTCCTGTCGGATTTTCCGGCCTTCCGCGATCTGCTCGTGTCTTACGCCAAAGATGAATGGCTTCGCCGTCATTCAGACCGCCAACGAGTGCCAAAGGGTTTCGACAAGAGTTTGACATTCGATCTTGTCGACATCGAAGAGGGCAGCGCAATTCCTAAATTGGAATGGAACCGTTCGAGCGCCCAAGTAAACTTGCCGGGGTTCGCTGACGAAATTGAAGAAGTCGTTGAGGCAGCTTACAGCGACATAATCTCCTTAATCGAAGGTCAAAGTGGTCGCGTTTCTGCGTTGAGTTCAGAAAAGGTTCGAGCACTTAATCGGTTTGGCGCCGGATTGCGTCAAAACGAAAGGATTGAGCTATCCGATAGGCAGAGCACGAAGGTCGTGTTTCTTGACGCAGTCAGACGAAAGCAGCTGATCACTGGCGCACGAGAAACCTATCAGACACGTTTTGAAGACATCGGCGAACTGATTGGCACACTGTCGAAGAGTGAATACGACGGTGGAATTACAATCCGCACAGTCCAATACGGCGATATCTTTGTTCCGATAGAAGCCACGCAAGTTCGGGAAGAATTTGACGGAAACTTAGGGAACGAGGTGCAATTTGAGCTTCTCGTTGAATTGGACAGCCAAGACCAATTTAGACGAGTTGCCGATGTCTTCGATATCGGGATCGTAGACGATGAGCTTAGCGCAGCTTTGACGAAATGCAGGGTCAGATTGGACGAACTTCGCACCTTAGAAGCTGGTTGGCATGATGGAAATGGATCCAAGGTGACTGAAAGTGCGCTTTCATCAGCTCAAAACTTTTTAACCAAGCGACCCAGCTACTGTGGAGCCTTTAGAATTTTTCCAACCGAAAGCGGTGGGGTTCTATTCGACTTCGAACAAGGGGGTTGGGATTATTCAGTCGAGGTCAGTCCACATGGCGGTGTGGAGATGTATGGTATTGAGATTGACGGCTCAGGGGAGATCGATCCCGAGAACTTCAGTGCTGTGGACGACAGCTTCCTCTCGTTCTTTGATGCGCGGATGAGCGCGAATGGGTGAGCGTCTCACAGACCCAGACGAGGTGCTTTTCCGGCAGATACACCCGAGTTGTATCCAAAATGGCGAGCCTGCTAGCGACCGGTTCAAGCCACAGCCAAACGATCAAGGCTTCATGTCAGTGGATCGAAGTTCCCTTACAACTGCGCAGGCATCTTTTGAAACATACTTAAAGGGCGGTCGACAATCTGCGGCTGTCTACGGCGTCTCAGTTGGCGAATTTCAAGACGAGAATATTGCCTGCCAAAGCGACCCCATTGACGGCACTGATGGAAGGGAGCCTAATCCCGCCCATGCGTTGACCGACTACACTGTTCACGATGAACGGAAATGGAAAAACATTTCGAAACGGCTAACACACAAGGCAAAGGCCCGTGGTCGCCTGCACCCTTGATGTCGAAGCCAGCTCCTGTGATTTTTCTTCGGAAAAGTTCCTGCCCAAACCCCTGATAACATCCTCTTATCAGAGCCTAGGAATGGCCGATCAGGCCACCTTTCCGAGCAGTTGGGCGCGCACATCTTTGCCGTCCACCTGCTTTTCGACCATCAAAAACAGCCCCTTCCCCGCGCTGGCCTTTTCCCAAAGGGCTCCAATCGCTCGCTTCTCATCGGTGTCAGCAGCGTCGGTCAGGTGCGCCCCCTTGTATTCGACGACCAGTATCGAGCCGCTGGTGAGTTCGGCCACGAAATCGGGATAGAACCGGCCTGACGCCGTTGGCAGCCAGAACGCGTTGGGATGCCGAGGAACATTCCTGATCCAGTGTTTCACCTGCGGGAGGCTGTCGATCATCTTGGCGCAGTGCAGTTCCTCACCGTCCTCTGCACCGTCGAACGCGGGAACCTGATCCCAGCCGGTGAAATGCTTCGAGAACCGGTAGGAGCCGCGATAGGTTCGGACGCCTGCAAACATGTCGTCAGCAAACAGGAAGCCGTTATCAAGTGAGATTTCCGGCTTCGCTTCCGGCGCAAACAGCGACCTCTGATAGACACCCTCCCGCTCTTTCGACCGGATTTGCGCGATGCGTTCCTTCACCTTCCGGGCCAACGGATATTTGCACTGCATCAATGCCGACAAAGGGATGTTGCGCGGGCCTGTCAGGTAGCCAACAAGCTCGGTCAGCCATCGCACCAGCTCCCCCTGCCCGATGAATTTGTCTCGCACCTGCCGGTCGAGGAACAGGACTAGGGTTTGCTCGCTCCAGCCCTCCACGGGGATGTCGAGCAGAAGCTGGGCGCTTTGATCTGCGTGCTTCACGAACAGCTTTTGCTGGTCGATGTCGATCTCGAAGGTATCCGCCGTCGCCTGAATGGAAAAGTCCTTGGCCTCCAGCTTCGGGGAGTGATCGGCCAGAGACCAATCGTGGTATTCCATGAGGAGATCAGTATCGGCCAGCTCAAGCTCGCCCTGCACCCACGCCATCAGGGCCGGAACGACGAACCTCTCGCCCCTCTCTGCTGGCGAAGCTGCTTCACGATGCTCCGCCTCATAGCTGGCGACTTCTTTCTCGAACCCGCCTGCCTCAGCTTCCGGCAATGCAGCGACGAGCTTTGCCTTCTCGGCCGGGCTGAGAAACCCGGTGATCTTGACGACCGCCTTCCCATCAACTCCTGTCGTGACGCGCACCTTCGATGGCGCTGCCGCTTCCAATCCCCTCAACGCATTCGGGTCCACGTCGATGGTGGTTGTCATACTGGGCTTAGGACGGCGAACCTGCCCGAAAAGCCCCTCATTCAGATCGATCTGCTCCGCCTGAATGTTGTCCTGTGCCTCGCTCTCCTCAAAGCCCATCGACACCAGCCGGTCTTTCAAGGCGTTTGCGGCATCAGAGAAGGACTTGGAGGTCAGATTGGCATAGGCCCGGTTCAGCGACGGGATCGACCGCTCTTTGGCGTAGGGCATCCGCAGAACACGGCCCAGAAGCTGCTCCGCATCCGTCGCGCTGTGAATGTTGGCGACCGAGCAGAAAACATAGGCGAAGGAGCAATCCCAGCCCTCTTTCAATGCTTCGACCGTGATGATGAAATCAATCGGGCAGTCGGGGTCGAAAAGGTTGATCCCATCCAGTTCACGCTGATCGCCAGTGGCAACGGCAATGCGGTGCTCTTCGATCCCCTCAGCGTCGATCAAATGCTGCTTGAGGACGGCGACGTTGACCTCCTCATCCTTGTTCTGGGCCTGAAACAGCACAAGCGGACGGAGATAGTCGCGATCTCGGCGCGCATCCTCAGCAAGTTCCGCCCGCTTGGAAATCGCCGCCGTCACCGCAGACTGCCATGTCTGATGCTCCGACAGCATGACCGGCAGCTTGATCATCTGCGCGTCTTTCAGCTCTTGGGCCGAGACAGAGTGCAGAATGTTGGAATTGGTGCGCGGAGTGGCCGTGAACTCGATTATTGCCGTCGGGTTGACCCGGCTTTGCATCTCACGGGAAAGCCCGGTCACGGCCTTGTGCGCCTCATCGACAATCATGAGCGGCTGATGCAGGTGCATCAGATTGGCGAACGAGAACTTGATGGTGGCCGCGCCCGGGCCATCCTCGATCAGCTCCATTCCTGGCATCTTGTCTGGAACGCCAGTGAAATGCGGCTCCAGCATCTCGTGGTGAGCATAGACCTTGCGGCCCTCGGTATCCTTCACCCTCAGGGTCTGGATGGTGGCAACCACCACACAGCAATTCGACCGCAGATCATGCGGCAGAAGCTGGGTGAAATCGCCAATATCGAACACGCGGACGCGACCGGCGAAGGCGTCGTCCAATGCAGCGCGATAAGGGTGGCGGGGATTTTTCAGCGCATCCACAGTCTGCTTGCGGATCGTGGTGGACGGCACCAGCCACAGCACGAGCGGGAAATCGCGCTCGATCCACGTTTCCTTGGCAATGTTGACCGCATGGGCTGCCAGCACGGTCTTGCCGCCGCCAGTTGGCAGTCGGAGGCAGACATACGGCGTCTCCTCCTGCCCGTTGAGCGCCTTGTAGCTGCCTGCGAACCCTTTCAGGCGCTTCGCCATCTCCGGCTCGGCAACGATGCTTTCGTAAGCCGTGCGCGGACCTTCGACACGAGCCTTCTCGAAAAACCGCCGCAGCGTGCCGAGGGTCTGGCGCTGATAGGTCTTGAGTTCCATTATGCCCGCGCCTTCACGTCATAGGGGGTCTGCTTGAAGGTGATTTGCTCGCTTTCCAGCGTCGCGTCAGACAGCGCGGAGCGTTCGCCATAGACGGTCATGGGACCAGCAAAGGCATCCGGCAAAGCAGCACGGATCACGGCAAGAGTTTTGCGGGTCAGCACATTGCCCCCGCCGACCGACTTGTCTCCGAGAATGCCGTTGTAGAGCAGCGCATAAGCTCGTCCGTCCTGCACGCCGAGGACTGGCGACAACGGGTCGGGCTCCGCCCAAGGCTGGCGGGTTTCTGAGAACCACACGTGCGCGGCGAGCACAGGGAATTTGATGTCGGGGCGTATTTGACCTGTTTCGTCGAAAACCGGAGCGCCGAGCCGAAAGTATCGAAAGCCCCCTCCGCCGTGCCAACTGACCGCACCTGAGATGCCGCCTTGCTCGCCGTCCACGACCTTTTTGAGACGCGGCTGACAATGGGTCGCCGCATGGTTTCCCATTTCGATGCCGATGTATCGACGGCCCATTTTGTGAGCGACGGCTGCCGTCGTGCCGGAGCCGAGGAAGCTGTCGAGCACCAGATCGCCGGGATTGGTGGAGATATGGAGAATGCGCTGGATAAGACGTTCGGGCTTCGGAGTGTCAAAAACGTCCCCAAGTTCGAGCTTAAGAACCTCGCGCTTGGCCTCTTGGTTGTGCCCGACTTCATTATGAAGCCATACTGTTTGCGGCGTAAGACCGCCCATCTCCGAGAGATATTTTTTCAACCTCGGCATACGATTACCCTCAGGCCCAAACCAAAGCCTGCCTTCCCGTTGCAGGACTTCAATGTTTTCCTTTGGTCGGCTCCAGCTACGCCCTCTAGCTGGATAAACTTCTTTTCCAGACGGAGTTACCAACGCCCAATAATCCCGATCCCGATGCTCGGCTCGTGTTAAATCCGTCGATGCCCACGGCCCGCGAGGATCATTGTCAGGATTGGTGTATCTCTGATCCATTGCTTCGGTCCGAGGCAAAGCAATCGGAGTCCAATTTTCTTTGTTTTTGGCCGAACACAGAACGTGGTCGTGACTATCGCTGATCCATCGTGCATCATTCTGCGGCGAGAATTTTTTCTGCCAAATGATATTCGCGACGAAGTTCCGCCGTCCGAAAACCTCGTCCATGATGACCTTGAGGTAGTGTCCCTCATTATCGTCGATACTCACCCAGATACTGCCGTCTTCAGCGAGCAATTCGCGTAGCAATTCCAGCCGAGGCCAGATCATCGCCAGCCATTTGCTGTGCTCAAGATTGTCATCGTAATGCTCAAAGGCCGAGCGGGTGTTGTAGGGAGGGTCAATGTAGATGCATTTCACCTGTCCCGCGTAGAAGGGGAGCAAGGCCTTCAGAGCATCAAGGTTGTCGCCCTGAATAAGCATGTTACCGGTGTCGCGGTCGCCGTAACTGAGATCAGGGACTTCCTCCAAAAGCCGGTATGGCACCCGCGCAGCAGCCCGAACGTCATCCTCTCTCGTCAACCATCGCAAAGTCGGCATTAGCTGCTAGTCGCCCTCGTCCCTAAACGCTTGATTGCCCTCCCTATCCGATTTGCCGCAGCGATGGAAACTACATCGCCGACATTGGCGGGGAACAGCGCGATGATCTTTGTGCAGTTAATTGCACAAAGACGCGGAACGCACGGTCAGCCTTGACCACTGGTTCGAATTTCAAGGGCACGCACCTGCGCCCTGAGACCTTCCAGCTCCTGACCGAGCACTTTGACCTGCTGATAGAGTTCTGGCGTCACGAAATCCGGCACGGTTTGGTCAGCTTCAATGCTCTGCTGAAGCCGGGCGACGATCTCGCTGTTCAGCGAGCGCCCATTTTGCCGCGCTGACGCATCCAGAGCCTCCTTGAGATCAGGAGGCATCCGCAAACCATAAGGGGTGATGTTGGCCATGGGTGCACCAGCCGATGGGGCTTTGCGGGGTGGAGTTCCAGTCATGGCTACACAGAAGCTCATTTTAGCTCTTGCCTCAATACATACAGTGTAGCTACATTGTAGCTCTTTTGATGGAGTGAAAGCTATGCAGACGCAACCCGTGCACCCCACGAGCCTGAGATTGCCGACCGATCTGAAGGCGAAGCTGAAAGATCGTGCGATCATCAACCGGCGCTCGCTGACCGGCGAAATCATCGCGACCTTGGAAAAGGCAATGGCAGTCGATCCGGAGGAGGCCGCACGATGAGCCAGCCGCCCCGCGCCGCGATTTACGCGAGGTATTCGACCGACATGCAGAATGAGCGGTCGATTGAGGATCAAATAGACCTTTGCCGTGCCTACGCGGCTCGCCAAGGGCTGATCGTCGTTGACGTTTTCGAAGATAGAGCCGTCTCGGGTGCGTCCATGCACAATCGACCGGGCATTAAATCCCTGCTCGCGAAGGCTGCAACTGGACGCTTCAACGTCGTCCTCGCTGAAAGCATGAGCCGGATTGCGCGCGATCAGGAAGATCGCGCAGCCATCAGAAAGCGTCTCCAGTTCCAAGGCATCACATTAATGACGCCGAGCGATGGGGTGGTGACGCCTCTGACAGACGGCATCCGCGCCGTGATTGACAGCCAGTATATCGAAGACCTCAAGGGCATGATCCGCCGAGGAATGACTGGTCTGGCGCGGCAGGGAAAGTCAGCCGGAGGCAGAGCTTATGGCTATCGGGCCAATCCCTTGGCCAAAGGAGAGTTGCTCGTGGCCGAAGGCGAGGCCGAAATCGTGCAGCATGTATTCCGCTCGTTTGTGAAAGGAGCATCCCCCCAAGCGATTTGCCACGAGTTAAACGCGAGACGTATTGTGCCGCCACGAGGAGGCGGGCACTGGCACCCCTCCGCCCTGCTCGGGATGGAGGCCCGAGGTAGCGGCATTCTTCGCAATCCCATCTACGTGGGACGTCCTGTGTGGAACAAAAACAGGATGCTGAAAGACCCTGACACCGGGAAGCGCGTTTCACGGCCCAATGCTGCAGAAGAATGGCTGCATCAGGACGCTCCTCATCTTCGTCTCGTTTCGGACGAACTATTCGAGAAGGCTCAGTCCCTGCTACAAGCTCGCTCACATCGTAAGCGTGACGAAAACTTCGGCGTCCACAAGCGCCCGCAATATCTTTTGTCTGGCTTGCTCAAGTGTGCCGCCTGCGGATCAGGCATGGTCCGGTGCGGTAAAGATAAGTCAGGCAAGACCCGGCTGAAATGCTCACTTCACCACGGCAGCAAGAGTTGCCCAAACCCAAAGAGCTTTTACGCCGAAGACGTGGAAGCCTTGGTCATCGACAGCCTCACCAAGGAACTTGCCAGCCCTTCACAAATCTACGGCTACGCCAAGACCTTTATGGAGGAACGCCAAGCTAAGGCAGCTCATGAAAACCAGCGACGCAAAGCGATCGAGAGCCGCTTGAAGGCCATCGAAAAGGAGAGCACCAAGCTGGTGGACCTCATGATCGGTGGCGTTGGCGATGTAGAGACGCTCGGGGCCAAGTCTAAAGAACTAGGTCGGGAACGAGATGACTTGCGAGTTGAGCTGGCGAGCCTTCCCGAAGCGAGCAACGTGTCCGTGCATCCAGCCGCCATAAAGCACTTCGCCAGCAAGTTGGCGGGCTCTCGTGCCAAACTCGAATATGCCCTCCACATGCTTGATGACATGGGCGAGCTTCAACGCATCGTCCGAGGCATCATCAAGTCCGTGACACTCTCCAAGGACCACGACGGAGTGACCTGCATCTTTGTCGAGAGCTATTTGGAGCCGTTCCTTACGGAACCGGGAACCCACGAACAAGGCTTTGGCCAATCGGGGGGTTATACCGTTGGTAGCGGAGGAGGGACTCGAACCCCCGACACGCGGATTATGATTCCGCTGCTCTAACCGGCTGAGCTACTCCGCCCCGAAAGGCTGCTGCGGCGCGAGGCCGCTGAGCGAAGCGGGCCTTTAAGCAAGAGCAGCGTCAGGGTCAACCACTTTAGAGAGCCGCGCGCCCGCGAAAAGCGCTCCGCTTTATCAGCTCCCACGGCCCGCCCTTGTAAAGGTGCAGTTCGAGCGCGGGAAAGGCGAAGCGGCGCTGTGTTAGGGTGGGCGCGAGCGCGGCTTGCAGTGCCCTCGCCTCGCGCTTGGTCACCTTGTTCTGGATGGTGATGTGGGGGCGCGGCTCGTGGAGGTCTTGGGCGGTCAGACTGCCGTGAAAATGCTCGGCGATGACGCTGCGCAGGGTGAGCAATTGCGGACTGGCAAGCGCAATCGCGGTGCCGGTGCCGAGGTCCATGAGGCCGGTGATCTCGGCCTGCGGTGCAGCGAATTCGCCCGTGATGCGCGGGAGGAAGCGGGTGAGTTCCTCCAAGAGCGAGGGCGCGAAGGCGTGGAACAAAGTAACATGGGCGTGGAGGTGGTTCCTCTCCGGCGGATAATGCGCGCGGCGCAGGCCCTCGGCCCAGCCTTGGATGTCGGCCGGCAAAGCCGCGGTGACGATGAAGGGCTGTGCCATCAGCCCGCTTGCCTCACATCTCGCCCCGCTCGCGGCGTGTTTGCGTGTACGCCGAGGACCGTCACGCTTGGCTGATCGCTTTGCACTTGTCTGCCACTGCCGCAGCCCTCACATCTCGCCTCGTTCGCGGCGGATGGCATACCACTTGGCGACATTGGCGTTGTGCTCTTCGAGTGTCTCGGCAAACCAGTGCCCACCCGTACCATCGGCCACCATGTAGAGCGCGCTCGTCGCCTCGGGGTTCAAGACCGCCGCAATGCTGGCGCGGCCCGGATTGGTGATCGGGCCGACCGGCAGGCCAACGCGCGTATAGGTGTTGTAGCCATTGACCGCCGCGATTTCGGATTGGCGGATGCGGCGGCCGAGCGGCTTACCTTGCGTGATCGGGTAAATGATCGTCGGGTCCGCCTGCAGCAGCATGCCCTTCTTCACCCGATTGGAATAGAGCCCTGCCACCATGCGGCGTTCCTCGCTCTTGCCGGTTTCCTTCTCGACAATCGAGGCAAGGATCAGCGCATCGCGCATGGTGTCCACCGCAATGCCGGGCTTACGCTTGGCCCATTCCTCGGCAAGCGCACGGTCCATCGCCGCCTGCATCCGTTCAACCAGCTTGGCGCGAGATTGGCCGCGTTCAAAATCATAGGTGTCAGGCAGGATCGAGCCTTCGGGCGGGACGGGAATTTCGCCAGTCAGCATCTCTTCGGCCATCAGCCGCTCCCACACGAGGATCGAGGGCATGCCTTCAGGGATGGTCACAAACCGCCGGATCACATCGCCCGATTGAAATGCGGCGAGGATCTCGCCCTGGCTCATGCCGGGAGTGAGCAGGAATTCGCCCGCCTGGATCGGCGCCGAAGAACCGAGGAGCCGCGCCCGCAGGCGGAAGCCTTGGGCAGAGGAAATCAGCCCTTCGGCCTCCAGCTTGTCCGCCACTTGCCCCAGCGAGGAGCCCGCCGGGATGATAAAACTCGTCTCTTCGCGGATGGTGGCGCTGCCAAGCTGGCTGGCGGCATAGATCGCCGCAACGCCGAGCAAGGCAAACACCAACCCGGCAATCAGGCCGAGCCTTTTCATGGCTCTAGTCGAGCTTCTGCATAATCAGCGAGGCATTCGTCCCGCCAAAGCCGAAGGAGTTGTTGAGCACGGCGCGCACTTCGCGCTTTTTCGCCTTCAAGGGCACGAGATCAATGCCCTCGGTCCCTTCGTCGGGATCATGCAGATTGAGCGTCGGCGGCACGATCTGGTCGCGCATGGCGAGCAGGCAGAACACCGCTTCCACGGCGCCCGCCCCGCCAAGCAAGTGCCCGATGGCGCTCTTGGTCGAGGACATCGACGCACCCGACAGCCCCTCGCCCAGCACGCGCTTGATCGCGGCCAGTTCGATGGTGTCGGCCATAGTGCTCGTGCCGTGGGCGTTGATATAGTCGATATCGCCCGGCCCAAGCCCTGCCTTCTTCAAGGCCATGCGCATGGCGAGTTCCGCGCCGCGGCCTTCGGGGTGCGGGGCGGTGACGTGATAGGCATCGCCCGAGAGGCCATAGCCGGTCACTTCGCCGTAAATTGTCGCGCCGCGCGCCTTGGCGCGTTCATATTCTTCGAGCACGACGATGCCTGCGCCCTCGCCCATGACAAACCCGTCGCGCGCTTTGTCATAGGGGCGGCTGGCTTCGGTCGGGCGATCATTCATGCTCATGTTAAGAGCGCGCGCCTGAGCGAACCCGGCAATCCCGAGCGGATTGATGGTGCTTTCCGCACCGCCTGCCAGCATCACATCGGCATCATCCATCGCGATCATGCGCGCGGCATCACCAATCGAATGCGCGCCGGTGGAGCACGCCGTCACAACCGCATGATTGGGGCCCATAAAGCCGTATTTGATCTGCACCTGTCCGGTGATGAGATTGATGAGGCGGCCATGCACAAAATGCGGGCTTACCCGCCCCGGTCCGCGTTCGTGGAGGTTGACGCTCTCGATCTCGATCCCCGGCAGGCCGCCAATGCCTGCGCCGATGGAGCAACCGGTGCGTTCTTTCTCCGCCTCGGTCATGTCGGTCAGGCCGGCATCTTCGAGCGCTTGGCCTGCGGCATCAATGCCATAGACGATGAAGGGATCGACCTGACGCTGAATTTTGTGATCCACGCGCTTATCCGCGTCAAAGCCCCACGGGTGATCCTTGGGCTTGACCTCGCAAGCGATGGTGCATTTCTGATTCGAAGCGTCAAAGCGGGTGATCGGGCCCGCCCCGCTTTCTCCGGCGATCAGATTGGCCCAAGTTGTTTCAACATCACCTCCCAAGGGAGTGACAAGGCCAAGCCCGGTTACAACCACACGGCGCATCAAACTCTCTCCAAATGGAACAGGCCCAACCCTTGCGGGCTGAGCCTGTCATAGCCCTTAGTGCCTGGCAGCGGGAAACCCGCTGTACCGCGCGCGCCCTTTCAGGAGAAAGAGCTGCGGGCTGATGGGTGATTAGCCCTTGTGCTCTTCGATGTACTTGGTCGCATCACCAACAGTGGTGATCTTTTCGGCCGCGTCATCGGGAATTTCGACGCCGAATTCCTCTTCGAAGGCCATCACCAGCTCGACGATATCGAGGCTGTCCGCGCCCAGATCATCGATGAAGCTGGCTTCTTGCGTGACCTTGTCAGCCTCGACGCCGAGATGCTCGACGACAATCTTCTGCACGCGCTCGGCAGTATCGCTCATATGTTTCCCTCTTGGACTGGGGGTTAAGAAATCTGGTTTGCCCTAATCAAGCCTTGAGCCAAGCGCAAGTGCCGATCACTTGGCCAGCGGCCCGCCATGCCGCAGCGGCGGATTATTCCCCGGCTTTTTTAGGCGGCTCCACCACGCGCAGGTGCAACTCGCGCAATTGGCGGGGTTCGGCAAGGCTGGGCGCGCCCATCAACAAGTCTTCGGCGCGCTGGTTCATCGGGAACAGCGAGATTTCGCGCAGGTTTTTGACCCCGCAAAGCAGCATCACAATGCGATCAACGCCGGCCGCCATCCCGCCATGGGGAGGCGCGCCATATTGGAAGGCGCGGTACATCCCGCCAAAACGTTCCTCGACATCGGCCTTGGTGAGGCCCGTGATCTCGAACGCTTTGACCATCACTTCTGGCTTGTGATTGCGGATTGAGCCCGATGCGATTTCATAGCCGTTGCACACCAGATCATACTGGAAAGCCTTGATGGTAAGCGGGTCTTGCCCTTCCAAAGCCTCCAGCCCGCCCTGCGGCATGGAAAATGGGTTGTGAGAGAAATCGACCTTTTTTTCATCCTCGTTCCATTCATAGAACGGGAAATCGACAATCCATGCGAGCGCAAAGGCGTCTTCATCAATCAGCCCCAGTTCCTCGCCAATGCGGATGCGGGCCGCCCCTGCCAGCTTGGCCGCGTCCGCTTCCTTGCCCGCGGCAAAGAACAGCCCGTCATTTTCGCCAAGCCCGAGTTCGGCGTAAAGCTCGGCCATGCGATCAGGCCCGTGGTTCTTGGCAATCGGGCCGCCGAATTCCCCGGCCTTGCGGGTGACATAGCCGAGGCCCGCATAGCCTTCGCGGCGTGCCCAATCGTTCATATCATCGAAGAATTTGCGGCTTTTCTCGTGGGTTGCAGGCGCAGGGATCACCCGCACCACGCCGCCGCCACCAACGATCTTTTCAAACAGGCCAAAGCCCGATTGGGTGAAATGCGCGGACACATCGCTGATAATCAGCGGGTTGCGCAGATCAGGCTTGTCGGAGCCATATTTCAGCATCGCCTCATCGTAAGGGATGCGCGGGAATTCGCCTGCGGGTGTCACCTTCTTGTCGCCAGCGAAAGCGGCAAAAGTGCCTTGGATCACCGGCTCCATCACCTCCCAGATTTCTTCCTGGGTGACGAAACTCATTTCCAGATCGAGCTGGTAAAATTCGCCCGGCAGGCGGTCGGCACGCGGGTCTTCATCGCGGAAACACGGAGCGATCTGGAAATAGCGATCAAAGCCCGCCACCATCAGCAATTGCTTATATTGCTGCGGCGCCTGCGGAAGCGCGTAGAATTTGCCTGCGTGAATGCGGCTCGGCACGAGGAAATCGCGCGCGCCTTCGGGGCTGGAGGCGGTAAGGATCGGGGTGGAAAACTCGTTAAAACCCACCGCCGCCATCCGCGCGCGCATATCGGCGATGATCGCCACGCGCTTCATGATGTTGGCGTGGAGCGTTTCGCGGCGCAAATCGAGGAAGCGGTATTTGAGGCGGATATCCTCGGGGTATTCCTGTTCGCCCGCCACTGGCAGCGGCAATTCTTCGGCGGCGCTCTGGACAGTCACTTGCCTTGCAAAAACCTCAATCGCGCCAGTCGCCAGATTGGCGTTCACGGTCTCCGCCGCGCGCGCCTTTACCTCGCCCTCAATCGTCACAACGCTTTCGGCCCGCAGCGAATCGAGCACCGGCAGCGCGGGGCTGTCTTCATCGGCGACAATCTGCGTGATCCCATAGTGATCGCGCAAATCGACGAACAAAACGCCGCCATGATCGCGCTTCCGGTGAATCCAGCCGGAAAGCCGCACTGTCTGGCCAACTTCGGCCGCAGAAAGCTGTGCGCAAGTGTGGGTTCTGTAGGGGTGCATCTAAACTCTTGTCCTGTTGGCGGCTATGACGCTAAGGCGCGCCCGGCGGTGGCCGTGCCTTTCACTAAGGGAATAGCCCCGCCTAATCGCGCCGCGCTAACAGGGCAAGGGCGGGTCTTTGTCAAGCAGGGGCCGCATCCTTTCATCATCTGCTTTGCGCAACCTCGGGGCATGGGAGCTTTTCTCCCGAAGGCGGCACTCCGCCTAAGAACAGCGAAGTTGACATGAAAATACATCCTCTCATCACCACCACCGAAGCCCTTGCCGAATTGTGCGAGCGGCTGGCGAAGTCCGATTTCGTCGCGGTGGACACCGAATTCATGCGCGAGAACACCTATTGGCCTGAACTGTGCCTGGTGCAGATCGCCAACACGCAAGAAGCCGCAGCGATTGATCCGCTGGCCGAAGGCATTGATCTTGCCCCGCTGCTCGATCTGATGTGCAACAACGAAGATGTGCTCAAGGTCTTTCATGCCGGCGGGCAGGACGTTGAAATCATCGTCAATCTCACCGGCAAGACGCCGCACCCCATTTTCGACACGCAAATCGCGATGATGGCGATCAGCCAGTCCGAACAGATCGGCTATGCCAATCTGGTGGAGACATGGCTGGGCCTCACCATCGACAAGGGCGCGCGCTTCACCGACTGGAGCCGCCGCCCGCTGACCGATAGGCAGATCGAATATGCGATTGGCGATGTGACACATCTGTCCGCGATTTTCCCGCGCATCCTGAAGAAGCTGATGAAAACCGGGCGCGGAGTGTGGCTCGATGCCGAGATGGAAAAGCTGGCTGATCCATCGAACTACCTCATAGACCCTGCACAAGCGTGGAAGCGCATCCGGCAAGCGGGCCGCAATCCGCAAGTGCTGGGCCGGATGAAAGCGCTCGCCGCCTGGCGCGAAGGCGAGGCGCAGCACAAGAATATCCCGCGCGGGCGCATCATGCGCGATGAAACTCTGGCCGATATCGCCAGCCACCCGCCCAAGGCGCAAGGCGATCTGGCCAAGGTGCGCGGGCTTTCGGCGGCGTGGAAGGACAATGACATTGGCAAGCGGCTGATGAAAGTGCTCGCCGATGCGACGCCGCTTTCCAAGGATGAAATGCCCGACAAGGTTGGTCGCGGTGCGCCCTTGGGCAAGGAAGGCGCGCTGGTCGCAGACCTTCTGAAATTGCTGCTGAAAATCCGCGCGCGTGAGATTGATGTGGCTGCCCGCCTGTTGACGCGGGCCGAGGAAATGGAAGCGCTGGCCGCTGGCGTGCGCGATCTGCCGGTGCTGAAGGGCTGGCGCTATGATGTGTTCGGCAAGGACGCGCTCGATCTGGTTGAGGGCAAGCTCGCCTTCGCCGTCGAAGGCGGCAAGCTCAAGATGACGCATATTGACGATGTTGCAGGCGAAACCCCTGATGCACCCAGCGCGCTGGCGGCGGAGTAGAAGCGCACAGTGTCCACTTACCTTCCCACCATCAAGCAGTTGCAATATCTTGTTGCGCTCCATGAACATGGGCACTTCGGCAAGGCGGCAGACAGCTGCTTCGTGTCGCAATCGACGCTGTCGGCGGGAATCCGCGAGCTGGAATCGCTTTTGGGTGTGGTGCTGGTCGAACGCTCGCGCCGGGTGGTGCGGTTCACTGCCCTGGGCGAACAGGTGGTGGCGAAAGCAGGCCGGCTGCTGCGCGAGGCTGAGGAGCTGACCGATCTGGTGCAAGCAGCAGGCAAGCCGCTGGCGGGCGAATTGCGCATGAGCGTCATTCCCACCATCGCGCCCTTCATGCTGCCGCGCGTGCTGCCGCGCCTCAAACGCGAGCGGCCCGACCTTAAACTGATGCTGCGCGAGGAGACCAGTCAAGACGCGCTCGAATCGCTAGGCCATGGCCGGGTCGATTGCGTGCTCTTGGCCCTTCCCTTCGACATCGGCGAGGCCGCATTCGAGCATATTTGCGATGATCGCCTGTTTGTTGCCTTTCCCAAGGACGACCCGCGCGATCCGCCTGCCAGCATTCATCCCGATATGATCGATCAGGGCCGCTTGCTGCTGCTTGAGGACGGCCACTGCCTGCGCGATCATGCGCTGGCGGCGTGTAACCGCTCCGAATTGCGGGCCAGTGCAGCGATGATCGGCACGTCCTTGCACACGCTGGTGCAACTGGTGGACAATGATCTGGGCCTGACGATGCTGCCAGAAATGGCATTGCAAGCCGGAATCCTCAATGGCACCGACGTGGTGGCCCGCCCCGTCGAAAGCCCCACCGCCAAGCGCGAGATTGCCCTCATCTGGCGCAAGAATTCCCCGCGTGAGGCCGATTTCCTGCTGCTGGCCGAGGAATTGCGCGCCGGATAAGCGCGCCGCCTTAATCCATATGTTTAAGGCCCACCCGCAGGTAATCCCAGCCGGTGATGCAGGTCAGCACGGCCGCCGCCCACAGCGCAGCCAAGCCCACCACATGGATCCAGCTTTCGGCAAAGGTGCGGCACATATCGCCCACCGACTGGCACGGCTGACCATGCACCGCCCCGCCCAAAATCAGCGCGCCGAGCGCAATCAGCTGAAAGGTCGTTTTCCACTTGGCGAGCCGCGAGACCGGCACCGAGACCTGAATGCCGCCTAAGAATTCGCGCAGGCCCGACACCGCAATCTCGCGGATCAGGATAATCAGCCCTGCGATCACATGCATATCGCCCACATAGGGCCCGCGCAGATAGCCTTGCGCTGTCAAAATCAGGATGACCGTGGCCACCATGATCTTGTCAGCTATGGGGTCCAGAAAGATACCCAGCTTCGACACAGTTCCTTGCGCGCGCGCCAGATAGCCATCGAAATAATCGGTTATCGCAATGATGGTGTAGAGCACAAAGGCGATCAGATAGCCCAGCTTCCAGCCCGGCCACCACAGGAAAAACCCCAGCAAAGGCAGCGCCGCAATCCGCGACAGGGTAAGGATATTGGGCAAGGTCAGCATAGTCTCACACCCTCTAGCGTGCCCAGGGCCGGGGCAAAAGCACCAATGCAAGGCTTGTGAACCGCAGCGCCTGCGCTATGGCAGGGCTTGCAACAGGAGCGTTTGCGACGGGGCCGCATGACAACATCCACCCATTTGCTGCGTCAGCGGCGGTTCGCACCCCTGTTCGTGACGCAGCTTCTCAATGCGCTCAACGACAATCTCTACAAGAACGCGATGGTGCTGTTCGTGGTCTATCAGGTGTATAATTCGCCTGAGACAGAGACATTTATCAGTGGCGTGGCAACGGCCGTTTTCGTGCTGCCGTTTGTGCTGTTTTCGGCTACCGCCGGGCAACTAGCCGATATGCGCGACAAGGCCAAGATCATCCGCTGGATCAAATTTGCCGAAATTATCATCATGAGCGTGGGCGCAACCGGGCTGGTGCTGGCGGCGCGCGGTGTCCAGATCGAGGCTCTTGCCATTCCGCTCTTGTTCACCGCTCTGTTTGCGATGGGCGTCCATTCAACCTTCTTTGGCCCGATCAAATACGCAATCCTGCCTCAGCATTTGCGCAAGGACGAAGTGCTCGCCGGAACCGGATTGGTCGAGGCGGGAACCTATGTGGCGATCCTGGTTGGCATGATGCTGGGCGGCGCGCTGCCGATCATGGCGAGCACGATCGGCGTGATTGTGATTGCGCTGGTGGGCTATCTGGTGTGCCGGTGGGTTCCTGCGGCCCCTGCCGAAACGGCAGAGACCAAGGTCGATTGGAATCCGTGGCGCGCATCAAAGTCCTTGATGAGCTTTTCGATGAACAATCCGGAACTGCGCTATTCGGTGCTGGCGATCAGCTATTTCTGGACGATTGCGGCGATTTTGTCGGTGCAGTTCATCCCGCTGGCCAAGAATGTGCTGCTGGCCGATAAGCAGGTGGCCGCAGTCATGCTGGTCGCCTTTTCGGCAGGGATCGCAATTGGTTCGGTGTCGATCAACGCTTTGCTCAAAGGCGATATCTCGGCGCGCTATTCGGCGGCCTCGGTGCTGGTGATGGGGGGCTTGCTCGTCACCTTCTACCTGCTGTGTCGTTCGTGGAATTTGGCGCCAGCGGGCGGCGGATTGTTCAGCGTAGGCGAATTTCTGGCCCAGCCGTTGGCGCTCGTGCTGATTGCGAACCTGCTGTTGATCGCGGTGGCAGGGGGCATGTTTGTTGTGCCGCTCTATGCCTTCCTGACCACGCGGGTCGCGGTCAATCAGGCGTCGCGTTCAGTCGCGGCCAACAATCTGATTTCTTCGGTTTTCATGGTGATGGGCGCAGTGGTGGCAGGCGCGCTGGGATTTTTGGGAATACCGCTGGCAGAACAACTGCTTGCCAGCCTGATCCTGTGCGCTATTTCTGCCGCTACCGCGCGTAAACTGCACGCCACCGAAGCAGGCCGCGCGCCCGAAGTGCCTTAAATGATGAAGGCGAAAATCGCTGCTGTGGCCGCCAGATAGACGCTGGCAAAGCCGCGCACATCCTCGGCTGTCAGCCGCCACAGGCTTTCCGCAGGGATCGGGATCAGGTCCTGCTTGATATGCGGCGGAAGGCTGCGCCGGAACCAATGGCGAGCGCTCTCGTCAGTCAGGACAAGGCTGCGGCGCATGGGGGGCTCTCCTGTCTCCTTGAGCAGTGACGTTAACGCTTTTTTAACCCTTGCGTAAAGGACCGCCACCCATCCTGCGCCATTGTGGGACAGTTTGCGAAAGACGCGCGATTGCGGTTAGAGACGAAGCGCATGACGGGAGAGAATGCCATGAGTGAACCTGCGCTGCGCAGCGCTGCCGAATTGCTGGTGGATTGCCTTGCAGAACAGGGCTGTGAGCGGATCTTTACCGTGCCGGGGGAAAGCTTCCTCGCCGTGCTCGATGCGCTGCATGACCGCCCGCAGATTGAGGCAATCACCTGCCGTCAGGAAGGGGGCGCAGCCTTCATGGCCTGCGCTGACGGCGCTTTGACGGGGCGGCCGGGCGTCGCTTTCGTAACCCGCGGCCCCGGCGCAACCAATGCCAGCATCGGTGTGCATGTCGCGCATCAGGATTCTGTGCCGATGGTGCTGTTTGTCGGCGATGTGGCGCGGGGGATGCGCGATCGCGAAGGCTTTCAGGAGGTCGATTTTGCCGCCTTCTTTGCGCCCATCAGTAAATGGGCCGCACGCATCGATGATCCTGCGCGCATCCCCGAATATATCGCGCGTGCTTTTTCGGTGGCGATCAATGGCCGCCCCGGCCCGGTGGTGCTCGCCCTGCCCGAAGATATGCTGTGCGAGGAAGTTTCGAGCGCACTTGCGCCGCGCCCGCAGGTCACCCGGCCCGCGCAGGCACCCTGCCCTGACGCCATGGCGGCGTTGATTGCGATGATCAGTGATGCAGCCAGCCCCATCGCGATCATCGGCGGGGCCGGCTGGAACGCCAAGGCGCGCGATCACTTCATGATCTTTGCCGAGCGCGTCGGGCTCCCTGTAGCCACCGCCTTCCGGCGGCAGGATGCGATTTCGCCGGCCTCGCCCGTCTATGCCGGAAACCTTGGCTATGGCCCCAATCCGCGCCTTGTCGAGCGCCTGCGCGAGGCCGATCTCATCATCGCCGTCGGCGCGCGGCTCGGTGAGGCGACCACCGATGGATATAGCGTGCCCACGCTGGAACACCCCGGGCAGACGCTGGTGCACATCCACCCTGACCCCGAAGAACTGGGCCGGGTCTATCGCACCGATCTGGCGATTTGTGCTGCAATGGATGAATTTGCTGAATGCCTTGCCCTTTGGGAAGACACCGCGATCATTCCGTTTGATGCAGGGGGCGAGGCGCATCGCGACTGGCTTGAATGGAGCACGCCTGCGCCCTCTGGCAACGCGCCTGCACTCGATCTGGCGGCCTGCGTGGCGCATATGCGCGAGTGCCTGCCGGCCGACACCATCATCGCCAACGGCGCAGGCAATTTTGCCGGATGGTGGCATCGCTACTGGCGCTATGCGGGCTACCCCAGCCAGCTTGCGCCCACCTGCGGTGCGATGGGTTACGGCGTGCCAGCCGCCATTGCCGCTGCGCTCAGGATGCCCGATCGCATGGTGGTGGCGGTCGCGGGGGATGGCGATTTCCTGATGAACGGGCAGGAACTCGCCACCGCCGCGCAATATGGCGCCGATTTGCTGGTATTAGTGGTCGATAACGGCGCTTATGGCACAATAAGGATGCATCAGGAGCGCGAATATCCGGGGCGGGTCAGCGCCACGCGTCTTGCCAATCCCGATTTTGCAGCTCTTGCGCGCAGCTTCGGCGCATGGGCCGCGCGCGCCGAGACCACGCAGGAATTCATCGCCGCGCTCACCGAAGCACAGGGGCGCAAGGGCCTGAGGCTCATTCACATGGTGATCGAAGTGGAGCAGCTTGCCGCCAGCGGGGCAACCCTCAGCGGACTGCGGGCACGAAAGTGAGGTCGACACGAAAAACCGCCCCTCGGCTGAGAGGCGGCTTTTCAATTCAAAGTCAGGTTATAGCTTAGATGTCGTTGCCAAGAGCGCCTTCAACCTTGCCCTTGACCTTCTGCGCCTTGCCCTTCAACTCCTGAACCTTGCCCTCAGCCTTGTCTTCCGGCTTATCCGATTCTTGCTTCAGGCCGCCGACAACTTCATTGATCGTGCCCTTGATGTTTTCCGTAAGCTTACCCATGGGAAATATCCTCCATCAATTCTGTATGAACAAGCATTTTTGCTTGCCCTTCACACAACTAATGATGGAAACTACTTATCCGTTCCGCGATTTCATCCGCAAAGCGGCCAGCCGTTGCTGCGCCGGGATGGAACGAACCACCCGAAAAGCCGCCGAAATCTTCGAAAAAATCAGAAAAGTCTATAACTTATACTGAGCCATTTCGCAGATCACCGCCCATTCTGCGGGCGTGACACCGCACACCGACAGGCGCGACTGACGGATCAACTGCATATCGGCAAGGCGTGGCTCGGCCTTGATCGCAGCGAGAGTAACCGGGTGATCAAATCGCACCTTGGGCTTGACCTTCACCGCGGCCCACTTGCCGGTTTCATCGGTCGGATCGATGATCCCGGCAACACTGATGGTGCAGATGCCAACCACCTCAAGCCCTTCGCGCGAGTGATAGAAGAACGCCTCGTCCCCCACCTGCATGGCCGCCAGATTGTTGCGCGCCTGATAATTGCGCACCCCGTCCCAAGTGCCTTCAGCTTCGGCCACCAGATCATCCCAACTATATTTGAACGGTTCTGATTTCATCAGCCAGTAACGCATGGGCTCACCTGCCATTGCTTTCCTCTTGTCAATAATGGGCGTGAATGCCCGATGCGTTAACGCGCCCGCCTGCCGGAGGCAAATTAACTCGATCTTTAGGCAAAGCTGGCAAAGCATGGCGTGGCGCCCACAAGTCTAAGGCGGGTGATCACCAGACCGGCAAAGCTATAGGAGCCTTGGCGTAGCGGGGTGCAAGGATTGTGACCGAAGCTGACAGAACCAACCGATTGGTGACCGCCGAGCGCGATGTCATCGTGCTCGTGATCACCCTTGCGGCCATCGTGCTGTTTGTGGTGTCTGGCGGCTTGGCCGTCCCGCAGGCAGTGTCCGAGTTCTTTTTCGCTGGTCACAAAGCCGATAATGTGTTGCTCAGCGCGCTTTTGCTGAACATCGCGCTGATCATTTTTGGCTGGCGGCGATATCGTGAATTGCGCGCCGAGATCGAACAGCGCACCCGTGCTGAGGAGCAGGCCCGCCTGCTTGCCGAACTTGACCCACTCACCGGCTGCCTCAATCGCCGCAGCATGGCTCCTGCCACCGAAAAGGTGCGCGCCGCTGCCCATGCACGGGGACAAGCGGTTGCCTATTGCCTTATCGATGTCGATCATTTCAAGCAGATCAACGATGTCTATGGCCATGTCGCCGGCGACAATGCGCTGGTTGAATTGTGCCGACGCTTTCACAAGGTGCTACCCGAAGAAGCGCGTCTTGCCCGGCTCGGCGGCGATGAATTTGCCATTGTCATGCCCTATGACCGAGATCGTCCCGAACGGGTGGATGATCTCGTGATCCGGCTGTTTGAACAGGCCAGCATTCCTTTCGACCTCGACCGCGTCACGATCGAGGCGACAATCTGTGTCGGGGTCACCAGCGATGACCCAACCGAGCCCGGCGAGGAGATTTCAGCCGAAACCCTGATGCACCGCGCTGATATGGCGATGTATGAGGCCAAGAAACAGGGCCGTAACCGCTATTTCTGGTTTGAGCCCAGCATGGAAAGCGAATTGCGCTTTCGCAACGAGCTTGAGATCGGCATCCGCCGCGGGCTTCAGAATGGCGAGTTCGAACCCTTTTACGAACAGCAGATCGATCTTGAGAGCGGCGATCTGGTGGGTTTCGAAATGCTGGCGCGCTGGCGCTCGCCGCAACTTGGGATGGTGAGCCCGGAGACGTTCATTCCGGTGGCCGAAGAAATCGGCCTGATCAATGAACTGTCCGAACAACTCATGAAACAGGCGCTTGTCGATGCGCGCGAATGGGATGACAGCCTGAGCCTTTCGGTGAATATTTCACCCGTCCAGCTGCGCGATCCGTGGTTTGCGCAAAAGCTGTTGAAGCAAATGGTTGCGGCCAAGTTCCCACCATATCGGCTCGAAATCGAGATCACTGAAAGCTGTCTGCACGAAAACGTCGGGATGGTGCGCTCGATGATCACCAGTTTGCGCAATCAGGGCGTCAAGGTCAGCCTAGATGATTTCGGCACCGGCTACTCAAGCTTCGAACAATTGCGCACCCTGCCATTCGACAGGCTCAAGATCGACCGCAGCTTCATAGCCGAATTGCGCCAAAGCGAAGGCCGTTCACGGATTGTCGATGCGATTGTTTCGCTAGGCCGCGGTCTCAACCTGCCGATTACGGCCGAAGGGGTGGAAGATGAGACCATCCTGGCCGCGCTCAAGGACATGGGTGGTCTGAAAGCGCAGGGCTACATCTATGGCAAGCCCGAGACCGCCGATCAGGTGCGCCAGCGCTTGCGGCTGGCAGGTCTTCTGACCGAACGAGGACACCCGCTGCGCAGGTCTGACAGCACGAGCACAGCTCCGCATGAAGACCATCAGCGCCGGATTTTCTACCCCTGACGATCGGAATTGGCAGTCCCACTGCCAAGGGTGGACGAAACGCCTCGCGCACAATAGAGGCGCAGAGGCGATGCGCATTCCCTTCATCAAGATGCACGGCCTCGGCAATGATTTCGTGGTGCTCGACGCGCGCAAAATGTCCCTGCCCGTCATGACACAGGCGGCCGCACGCCGGCTGGCTGACCGGCGGCAGGGCATCGGCTGCGATCAATTGGTGCTGCTTGAGCCGAGTGACACCCATGCTTTCCGCATGCGCATCTTCAATTCCGACGGCAGCGAGGTGGGCGCTTGCGGCAATGCGTCGCGCGCAGTGGCGCTGCTGCATGGGGAGCGCGTCACCATTGAAACCGGCGGGGGGGCGATCACCCTTGAACCGATGACAGGCGGTGCGCGGGTCGATATGGGGCTGCCCCGTTTTGACTGGGAAGCCATCCCGCTAGCCTACGCAATGGATGCCGCTGCCATGCCGGTCGGGTGGGAAGATCTACAAAGCCCCATGGCGATCAATATCGGCAATCCGCACGCGGTCTTTTTCGTACCAGATGCCGATGCGGTGGAGCTTGAACGGCTTGGCCCGCTGATCGAACACGATCCGATCTTCCCCGAACGCGTGAATGTGAACGTGGCGAGCCTTGTGGGCAGCGATCATTTGCGGCTCAGAGTGTGGGAACGCGGCGCTGGCCTCACCCGCGCCTGTGGCACCGGGGCCTGTGCCACTGCCGTTGCCGCGATTGTCAAAGGGCTCGTGCACAGCCCGGTCACTGTCAGCCTGCCGGGCGGCGATCTGGTGATCGAATGGCAGAAAGGCGGGCCGATCCTGATGAGCGGTCCTGCCACCGAAGCTTTCCGCGGCGCGTTCGAATGGGATGATTACGCGTGAACGCAGCCGCGCCGCTTGATCCCACCATCATCAGCCTTGGCTGCCGCATGAACATTGCGGAAAGCGAGCGAATGCGCGCGATGCTGAAGGGTGAGGATGTGGTGGTTGTCAATTCCTGCGCGGTGACAGCCGAAGCGGTGCGCCAGACCCGTCAGGCGATCCGCCGCGCCCGCGCCGCGCATCCTGCCGCGCGGTTGATCGTCACCGGCTGCGCTGCCGAGATTGAGCGCGAGGCCATCGGCGCCATGGCGGAAGTGGACGGCATTATCGCCAATGCGGCCAAGCTCGATCCGCGCAGCTGGAACATACCCTTGCAGGATGCGCCGATCATGCCCGCGCGCACCCGCGCCTTTATCGCGGTGCAGAACGGCTGCGATCATGCCTGCACTTTCTGCATCATCCCGCAAGGGCGGGGCGCGAGCCGCTCGCTTACAGTGACACAAGTTCTGCATGAGGTGGCCGAACACATCGCGGCGGGCGCGCGCGAAGTGGTGCTGACCGGGGTTGATCTGACCTCATGGGGCCATGATCTGCCCGATGCTCCCCGCCTTGGCGCTCTGGTTCGGGCCATACTCGATGCCTGCCCTGCCCTGCCGCGGCTCCGGCTTTCCTCGGTGGATGGGGTTGAGATCGATGCGCAGCTCTTTGATCTCATCGCCCATGAACCGCGCGTGATGCCGCATCTGCATCTTTCCTTGCAGCACGGGGCAGACCTCATCCTCAAGCGCATGAAGCGCCGCCACTTACGCCGCGATGCGGTGGAACTGGTGGGCCGTTTGAAGGGGCTGCGGCCCGAAATCGCGATTGGTGCAGACCTGATCGCAGGCTTCCCGACCGAAAGCGATGCGCACCATGCCGACAATGTCTCGATCATCCGAGAACTCGCCATCGTCCATGGCCACATCTTCCCCTATTCGCCGCGCCCTGGCACGCCCGCTACACGGATGCCGCAAATCCCGCGCGCAGTGGTGAAAGAACGCGCAGCGGAACTGCGCGCTGCTGTGGCTGAAACGCGCGGCGCATGGCTTGCATCGCTTATCGGCCAGACCTTTACCGTCCTCGCCGAGCGCGACGGGACGGGCTATGCTCCCAATTACGCGCGCTTTGGCCTGCCTCCCGGCACACTGCCGGGCGAGGTGGTCATGATCACCGCGAAACGCCTAGAAGAAGGATTGCTCGCATGAGTGAGACCGGCTGGAGCCAGCGCCTGCTCGGCGGCTTTGCCAAGACTTCCGAACGCCTGACCAGCAATCTGGCGGGGCTTTCAGGCGGCACGGCAAAGCTGGATGACAGCGTGCTCGATGATCTCGAAGACGCGCTCATCATGTCCGATCTTGGCCCGGCAGCAGCCGCGCGTATTCGCGGCAAGCTGGCCGAGCGGCGTTTCGGCCTTGAAATCACCGCACGCGAATTGAAGGAAGCGGTCGCCGAGGAAATCGCAGAAATCCTGCGGCCCGTGGCCAAACCGCTGGAAATCACCGCTTTCCCGCGCCCGCAGGTGATCCTTGTCATTGGCGTCAATGGAAGCGGCAAAACCACCACCATCGCCAAGCTCGCCCACCTGTTTCAAGAGGATGATTACGGCGTATTGCTGGCCGCCGGCGACACCTTTCGCGCTGCTGCGATCGGCCAGTTGGCGACATGGGCCGGCCGCATCGGGGTGGACATCGTGCGCGGGCCGGAAGGCGGCGATCCAGCGAGCATTGTGTTTGATGCAGTCCGCCAAGCGACCGACACCGGCATCGACGCGCTGATCGTCGACACTGCCGGAAGGCTTCAGAACAAGCGCGAGCTGATGGATGAACTCTCCAAAATCCGCCGCGTGCTGGGGCGTTTGAACCCGGAGGCGCCGCATGATGTGGTGCTGGTGCTGGATGCCACCAACGGCCAGAACGCGCTTGCGCAGATCGACGTATTCAAGGAAGTGGCAGGCGTTACCGGCCTTATCATGACCAAGCTCGACGGCACCGCGCGCGGCGGCGTGCTGGTGGCAGCGGCCGAACAATATGGCCTCCCCATCCACGCGATTGGCGTGGGCGAGAAGATGGAGGACCTGCGCCCCTTCGATCCCGATCTTGTGGCGCGGGTGATCGCGGGGGTGGCATAATGATCGTCATCGTGAGGGCGGCACAGCAATCCAGAGTGAAGTGCAGCGCCCTTAGAATGGCATAAAAACTGGATTGCCGCGCGGCTGCGCCGCTCGCAATGACGAAGAAAGACCCATGAGCGAGACAGAAACCAAAAAGGCCGCCTCAAGCTGGCTCAATGTCGCGGTGGATTACGGCCCGCTGCTGGTGTTCCTTGGCGTTTATCGCGCCATGTCGCCGGAGGAAACCAGCGCAAGCGGCGAAATCCTTGCGATCATGTATGGCACCGGCGCCTTCATGGCGGCATCGGTCGCGGCGCTGATGATTTCCAAGTGGCGGCTCGGCAAGGTTTCCCCGATGCTGTGGTTTTCCACCGCGCTCATCATGGGCTTTGGCGCGCTGACGATCTTCTTCGGCGATCCGACCTTCGTGCAATTGAAGCCGACCATCATCTACGCCGTGTTCGGCGTGGCCCTGCTCGCCGGGTTCTTCATGGGCCGGGCGCTTTTGCGCATCCTGCTCGAAGCCGCGTTTGAGGGCCTCACCGAACAGGGCTGGCTCAAATTGTCGCGCAACTGGGGGGTGTTTTTCCTCGCGCTGGCGTTGCTCAACGAGGTGTTGCGCGCACAGCTCACCTTCGAAGGCTGGCTGTGGGCCAAGCTGTGGGTGTTCCTGCCGCTCACCTTCCTGTTCACTTTCACCCAGATCCCAATGTTGCTGAAGCACGGACTGGATGTGGGACAGAACGCGGACAAGGACGAGGGTTAGATTTCGACCTGACTGCCCAATTCCACCACGCGGTTGGTGGGCAGCTTGAAGAAATCCATGGCGCTTGCCGAATTCCTCAGCAGCCACGCAAAAATCTTCTCACGCCACAGCGGCATCCCCGGCTTTTCCGATGGCAGCAGGGTCTGGCGCGAGAGGAAGAAGCTCGTCTGCATCATGTCAAACTCGCCCCCGCAGCGCTGCATTTTCTTCAGGCCCAACGGCACATCGGTTTCTTCCATGAAGCCATAATTCAGGATCGCGCGGTAGAACCCATCGCCCAGATCGGTGTATTCGCAGCGCTGATCGGGATCGACGTAAGGCTCGTTGGTGATGTTCACGGTAAGGATCACCACACGTTCGTGCAGCACCTTGTTGTGCTTGATATTGTGGAGCAGCGCCGAAGGCACGCCTGCGCTGGATGAAGCCATGAAAATCGCCGTTCCCGGCACACGGAAAGCCGAATTCTTGGCCGACTTGGCGAAAATTTCGAGCGGCAGGGTGCCCTCACTCATGCGCTCGCGCATCAGCTTGCGCCCGCGCGCCCATGTCGTGAGCAACGTGAAGGCGACAAGCCCCACCACCAGTGGGAACCAGCCCCCGTCCGCCACTTTGGTGAGGTTTGCCGCGAAATAGGCCCCGTCCACAATCAGGAACAGGATCACCACGGGCGCGGCATACCACCAGCGCCATTTCCACACCCCCACCAACAGCACGGCCATCAGCAGCGTGTCGATGGTGACAGCGCCGGTCACCGCAATGCCATAGGCGCTGGCGAGGTTGGAGGAATTCTGGAACGTGAGAACCAAGAGGATCACCGCCACCATCAGCGCCCAGTTGACGATCGGGATGTAGATCTGCCCGCCTTCGGTTTCCGAAGTGTGCCGCACTGACAAGCGCGGGATATAGCCCATCTGGATGGCTTGGTGCGTGATCGAGAACGCACCCGAAATCACCGCTTGGCTCGCTATGAATGTCGCGACAGTCGCCAGCAACACCAGCGGCAGGCGCCATTCTTCATTGGCAAGGAAGAAAAAGGGGTTCTTGATCGCCTCGGCCGCCTGTTCGGGCGGAAGGCCAATCACCATCGCGCCTTGCCCGAAATAGTTGATCAGCAGGCACGGCATCACAAAACCAAACCACGACAAGCGCATCGGCCCGCGCCCGAAATGGCCCATATCGGAATAGAGCGCCTCAGAGCCTGTCACCGCCAACACCACGCTGCCCAGCGCAAGAAACGCCAGCGTGCCATCAATCACGAAAAAGTTGACCGCGTAATAGGGATTGAGCGCCCAGAGAATGTCGGGCGTCTGAACAATCTGCCACCCACCCAGCAGCGCCAGCACGCAAAAATAGACTATCATGACGGGCGCGAACAGCGCTCCGACCTTGGCCGTCCCGCGTTTCTGCAACAGGAACAGCAACACCAGCAGCGTCAGCGCAATCGGGATGACGTAGCGCTGCAATCCGGCGTCCACCACTGTCAGCCCTTCGACCGCGGAAAGCACCGAAATGGCAGGCGTAATCATGCTGTCGCCGTAAAACAGACTGGTCGCAAACACGCCCAACAGCACTGCCATCCAGCCATATTTGGACTTCGAAAGGCTCTCCGAAATCAGCGCCACCAGCGCAAGGCTGCCGCCCTGCCCCTTGTTATCGGCGCGCATCAGGATGGTGACATACTGGATCGAGACGACCAGCGTCATCGACCAGAAAATCAGGCTGATAACGCCCAGCACATGCGCCTCGTCCAAGGCGAGCGGGTGCGGTCCCACGAAAGTTTCGCGGAAGGCGTAGAGCGGGCTGGTGCCGATATCGCCAAAAACAATGCCAATCGCGCCAACAGCCAGCGCTGCCTTGGAGCCACTATGCCCTTTGCCACCTGAAGGTGGCTGATGCGCTGGCGCTGCAATGGCACTCATGGCAAATGGATTTCCCGCAAGCTTCGGTACTGCCCCAAGACCGATGGACAATCGGCCCAACACGTTACGCGATCAGCGTGCCATTGGCCTGCCTCGCTGGGACGGCGCCTAGCACCGCCGCTTCGCACTCGCAATACGCCGACTCGCGCTGGTGTCTGGAAGGCTATTGCTGGAGCATCGGTGCGTTCGCAATCATCCGGTCCAGATCGGCGATCTGCGCCTCCAACCCATCGCGCCACGGCGCATTGGGCGGTGAATGATCGAGCAAACCGGCCCAGATGTTGCGCGCATTGCGGATCTCGCCCGACTGAAGATAGGCAAAGCCGAGAAAATATTCGGCGCCGGGGTGGTTGGGATCAACCCGTCTTGCCTGTTCAAAAGCGTTCACGGCTGCGGGCGTGACATTTCCTTCCGCATGGCCCACCAGCGCCATGCCAAGTGCCAGCCAGCCTTCAAGATCAGCAGGATTTTCGGCAAGCCCACGCCGCAGCAAACCAGCCGCTTCTGCAAACTTGCCGCGCCGGGCAAAGCCATCGGAGGTGATCAGATAGCTGCTGGCCGGGCCTTCATCTTCAAACAGGGCGCGGCGACCTTCGACCATTGCCTCACCGGCACCTGCCCCGCGCGCCTGCGGCGGGGTTGGCTGGGCAGGCTGTCCGGGGGAACCTTGCCAGGCATAGCCAGCAAGGCCGAAGATCAGCACCGCGGCAAAGAGCGCAAAGCCGTCACGCGGCAGGCGCAGCAGAAAAGCCGCCAGCGCAAAAGCGCCCAGCGCCAGCGCACCAATCGCCAACCAGCCTTGGATCACGGCAGACTGCTTTCAGAAGCGATCTTGTCGGAGCGACCCCGTCCCAAACGGCGCAGCAGCACGAAAAGAGCGGCCAGCACCAACAGCACCGGGACGACAAACAGCGGCCATGTCGTCTGGCTTACCTCGGGCGAATAACTGACATAATCGCCATAGCGCTCGATCAGCCAGGCGCGCACTTCGTCCGGGCTGTCGCCTGCGAGAATCCGGCTCCTCACCTGATGGCGCATATCGCCTGCCATGGGCGCATCGGAATCGGCAATCGACTGCGACTGGCACTTGAGACACCGCAAAGTGTGCATCAAGGCGTTGGCTTTGGCCTCCAGCGCCGGGTCTTCCAACTGGGTGTAGGCATAGGGCGCAGGCGGCAGAGCATCCTGCGCGATAGCACTCGCCAGCGGCCACGCTGCGAGCGCTGCCAAGGCGAGCGCCCCGCTCACCACAAGCGCGAGAGCCCGGCTCATTGCGCCTTCTCCAGTTCTGCCTTGAGCAGCGCGACGTGTTCGGGCCGGATATCGCCAATATGCTGATAACGGATCGTGCCATCGCTGCCGATCACGAAAGTCTCGGGCACGCCCGAGGAGCCCAGCTCCAACTGCACCGCCGAAATCGCATCCGCGCCGATGCGGGTGTAGGGGTTGCCGTGGCGTTCGAGAAAGCGCGCGACATCCTCAGGCCGGTCGCGGATTGCGATGCCGATGATTTCAACGCCCTCATCCTTGAGCGCTTCGAGTTGCGGAGCCTCGGCAATGCAGGGCAGGCACCAGCTTGCCCAAATATTGAGAAGGCGCGGCTTGCCGCCTTCGAAATCTCCGCTCGACGCCCCCGGCAGCCCATCAAAAGCCGGCTCCAGCGTGAATTCGGGCAGGGGCTTGCCAACCATCGTGGACTTTACAAATTCGGGCTTTTCCTGCGTCAGCATATAGCCTGCAAGGCCTGCGAAAAAGGCGAAAAGCGCGAGCGGAATCCACAACCACAGGCGCAGACCGGAGCGAGTTTCAGCAGTGCTCATTCCGCAGGCTCCGGTGTCAGTGCAGCAAGATCTGCGCGGCGTTCCTCGCCCAGTTCAGCCGCCTTGCGGCGTTTCACGTCCACCTGCACCCGGCCGATAATCGCGAGCACCCCGCCCAGCGCAATCAGCAAGCCGCCATACCAGATGAAAGTCACAAACGGCTTCCACCACACGCGCAATTGCCAGCGGCCATCTGGGGTCTGGGCGCCTATCACCGCGTAAAGCTGGCCGTTCCAGCGGGTCAGCAACGCGCTTTCGCTGGTGGCCTGTGCGGGCGACCAGAAATTGCGCGCCTGCGGGGTGAGCGTGACCGCTTCACCCTCGCCCAGCCTTGCAGCCACACGCGCCTCAATCGCGGTCCAATTAGGGCCAGCGACGGGCGCAACGCTTTCGAGTGTGATCAGCCAATCACCCATCTCCACCGTGTCGCCCGGCGCAACGGCGGCGAGGCGTTCTTCGGTGAAAGCGCCTTCGCTCGCCATGCCGAGCAGCGACACCGCCACGCCGAAATGGGCAAGCACCATGCCCCACACGGCAGTGGGCACGCGGGACAGCTTGCGCCCGCGCAAGGGCAGGAAAGCCGCCACCCCAAGCGCGGCTGCCAGCCCCAGCCCCAGCACCGGCAACAGCGGATAATCGCCCGCAAGCGCCACAATCGCGAGGGTTGCAATCAGCACCGCCGCGATCAGCAGCATTTCAAACTGCACGCGCAAGGGCTTGTCTTCTTTCCATCTGAGCAGCGGGCCAACCGCCATCACCAGAAACATCGGGATCGCGAAGATCGCGCTTGCCGGATTGAAATAGGGCGGGCCCACCGACACGCGCGCATCAAAGGCTTCGGCCAGCAGCGGGTAGAGCGTGCCGAGCAGGACAATCGCGAGGATCGCGGACAGCATCACATTGTTGAACACCAGCGCGCCTTCGCGGCTGACAGCGGCAAAGCGCTTGCCTTCCGACACCGCGCTCGCCCGCAAAGCGAAAATCGTGAAAGCCCCGCCGATATAAATCAGCAGCAACGCGAGAATGAAAGCGCCGCGTTCCGGATCAACCGCAAAGGCGTGAACGCTGGTGAGCACGCCCGAGCGCACCAGAAATGTCCCCAGCATCGACATCGAGAACGCCAGCACGCCGAGCATGATCGTCCATGTCCGCAAAGCGTCGCGCGCCGCCAAGACGCTCACCGAATGCATCAGCGCCGTTGCCGCGAGCCACGGCATCAGCGAGGCATTTTCGACCGGATCCCAGAACCACCAGCCGCCCCAGCCCAGTTCATAATAGGCCCAATAAGACCCCGCCGTAATGCCGAGCGTCAGCAGCACCCATGCCCCCAGCACCCAGGGCCGCATCGCGCGGGCGAAATTGGGATTGACCTCCCGCGTCAGCAGCGCGCCCATCGCAAGGCTGAAGGCGACCGACAGCCCGACATAGCCTGCATAAAGCGTCGGCGGATGGATCGCGAGGCCGATATCCTGCAAGAGCGGGTTGAGGCCAATGCCTTCCGCAGCCGGAACGGGCAGGCGTTCAAACGGGTTCGAGGACAGGAGCAAAAAGGCATAGAAGCCGAGCGCGATAAAGCCCTGCACCGCCAAGGTTGCACCCATCGTCTTTTCCGGCAGCCGCTTTTCCAGCCCTGCAAGCAAGCCGCCGGCAAGCGCCAGCACCCCGACCCACAGCAGCATTGATCCCTCGTGATTGCCCCAAGTGCCGGTGAGCTTGTAGATCATCGGCTTCATCGAATGCGAATTGGTGGCGACCAGCTTGATCGACAAATCGGTGATCGCAAAGGCGCGCAGCAGCATGAGGAAAGCGAGCACGGCCAGCACCGCCTGCACAATCGCGGCAGGGCGCGCATAGATTGCAAGCGGATGGGTGCTGCCATCCACGCTGCGCAAGGCCGCTGCGCCCGAAATCATCTGCAACACCGCCAAAGCAGCAGCCAGCCACAGGGCAGCAAGACCAATCTCGGCAATCATTGCGCGATAATCCCCATTATTGGAGGCCCACGGTCGTGTCAGCTGCCACCTTGGCCGCCTGCTGCTGGGTCATGCCTTCAAGCTCCTTGGGGACGTAATTCTCATCATGCTTGGCGAGCAGATTGGTCGCCAGAAACACGCCATTGGCTTGCAGCGAGCCTTCGGCCACCACGCCTGAACCTTCGACGAACAGATCGGGCAGGATGCCGCTGTAACGCACCGGAATGGCCGCTTCACCATTGCCGGTGACGCGGAAATTGACAGTCACCCCGTCAGCCTCGGTCTTGAGCGAGCCTTCCTGAACCATCCCGCCCAAGCGAACGGCCTGACCGACTTCGGGCGGAGCTTCGGCCATTTGTTCGGGCAGGTAAAAATAATTCGCCTGATTGGAGAGCGCCCAGGCCGCCATCAGCCCTGCACCGATGATGGCCACCATGGCAATCACCACCAGCACCATGCGTTGTTGTTTGGCTTTCATTGCTCTTGCGTCCGTCCCGTCTGCCGTTCAGCGCCTGCGCGTCGCGTCACGCTTGACTTCGGCGCGGGTCATGGAGCGCCACGCCCACACCGTCAACGCGGCGAGCGCCACCAAGCCGATTGCATAGGCAGCAATCACGAAATCCCACTGCGCCAGATCTTCGCGCATCACGCTCTCTCCATTGCAGGCGCGTGAGCCGCAGGGGGCGCATCATCATCAAGCGCCCGGCGACGCAGCCGCGCGGCCACTTGCTCTTCAGCGATCAGCGCGCGCATCCGCATCAGGACAATAGCGCCAAACAGCAGCGAAAACCCGATAACCGCCGCCAACAGGGGTACAAGGTAAGCGGCATCAATCGCGCTCTTGCCCACCGTGATGCTCGGCGGTTGGTGGAGCGAATTCCACCACACCACGGAGCGGTTGATGATTGGCACATTCACCGCACCCACAAGCCCGAAAATCGCTGCGATCTTGGATGATCCGCCCTCGCGCGCCGCAGCCTGAGACAGGGCGATATAGCCTGCATAGAGGAACAACAGCACCAGCATGCTCGTCAGTCGGCCATCCCAAACCCACCATGTGCCCCATGTCGGTCGGCCCCAGATGGAGCCGGTGGCAAGGCAGATCGCGGTGAAAGTCATCCCCGGCAGCGCAATTGCGCGCGCAGCAATGCCAGCCAGCGGGTGCTTCCAGATCAAAAGCATGGCGCTGGAAATCGCAATCCCGGTCCATCCTCCCATGCCCAGCCAAGCAGCGGGCACATGGATAAACAGGATGCGCACCGTTTCACCCATCAAGCGATCAGGCGGCACGGTAAACACGCCATAGGCCATCGCCCCCAGTGACAGCACAAGGCCGCTCCACAAGAGCAACGGAGTGAGCCATCGGGCGATTTTCAGGAACCGGGCAGGATTGGCGTAGATATGCATGGATTATGTGCTCGCGAGGCCTTGTAGTCTACCCTACAGCCCCGACAAGAGTGCAATCCGCCTAAGGTATCAATTGTTCCCGAAAAGAGTGCGAGCCTCAGCCCCGGCCGATCAGCTTTTGCGCCATCCGGTCAGCCACCACATCAGACGGAACGCCGCTCGTATCGCTTTCCTGCCAGATGGCCTCAAGCCGCCCGGGGATCTGTTCGATCAACGAACGCACGGCCGCGGCTTCGGCATGGGAGCCATCGCGGCGGGCAAGGTATTCGGTGGCAACCGAAATAATCCCGCCTGCGTTGATGACGTAATCGGGCGCGTAAAGAATGCCGCGCGCGGCCAACACTTCGCCGTGATGCGCGCGAGCGAGCTGGTTGTTCGCGCCGCCTGCAACAATCGCGCAATCGAGTCGCGCGATGCCTTCATCATCAAGGATCGCGCCCAAGGCATTGGGGCTGAAGACATCGCAAGCAATGCCCTGAATGGCTTCGGAAGCCACCACATCGCCGCCCAGCTCTGCGGCCAAAGCGCCAGCCCGTTCGGCATGAATATCAGCGAGCGTCAGGCGCGCGCCGTCTTTCGCCAAAAGCCGCGCCACGCCGCCGCCAACGCTGCCGGTGCCCTGCACCGCGACATGCACGCCTGCAAGGTTCGCCTTGCCCAGCTTGTGAGCGACCGCCGCCTTGATGCCGAGATAGATACCATAGGCGGTGAAGGGGCCGGGGTCGCCGCCCGCGCTGCCCTCGCCCGCCACGGGAAGGCCCGAGACATGCGCGGTGCGCTGCGAAACGGCGACCATGTCGGCTTCTGAAATGCCAACGTCTTCCGCCGTCACATAGCGCCCGCCCAAGGCTTCGACCGCATCACCAAAAGCGGCGAGCATTTCGGGGGTCTTGGTGCGATTTTCATCGGCGAGAATCACCGCCTTGCCTCCGCCCATCGGCAGGCCAGCCATCGCGTTCTTGTAACTCATGCCGCGCGACAGGCGCAGCGCATCGCGCATCGCGCCTGCGGGATCGGCATAATGCCAGAACCGCGTCCCGCCTGCGCCGGGGCCAAGATGGGTGGAATGCAGCGCGATAATCGCCGTCAGACCGCTTGTGCGGCAGCGCACCACCTGCACCAGCTCGTGGTCGTCAAAATCGGCTTCAGTCCAGAACGCGCTCATCAATCATGCCCCTTTGCTCACGCGGGCAGAGATCGGGCAGCATGAATGGAGAGACAGATGGGGCGATCGACGGGGTTCGAACCCGCGACCTCCGGTACCACAAACCGGCGCTCTAACCAACTGAGCTACGATCGCCACATATCCCATGCCCAAGGCCCCTTGCCGGGTGCTGCCAAGGCCGCGTGAGGGGTGCGGTTTACCTTCGGCAAGCGCGTGGTCAAGCGCGCAATGAGCGGGTGCGCGCCTCTTGCACAAAGCGCACCTCAAGGGAAGCGAAAACTGCGCCATGCGGCTCGCTGCGAAAGATTGTTGCGCAAGGTGGCACTTGCTTGCCGCTGGCCTAAGCCTATCCTCAAGCGCGATGGGAGAGTTGGGCGAATCTGTAGCGGCGCGAGTCATCGCCCGGACGGGCGTGCAGCGCGTGCCCACCGCCAAGGCCGAGGTGTTTCAGGCGCGGCGCTTTATCCCGGCGCCGCTGTGTGAGGCACTGATCGCACTCATCGAGGCGGACCGCCGCCCTTCGACCATTGCCGATGACATCGGCGATCCGGCTTTTCGAACGAGTGAGACCTGCGATTTGCCCGATACACATCCAGCAGTGCGTGAGTTGGAGCAACGCTTTGCTGACTTGTCAGGGCTCGATCCCGCGTATGGCGAACCCATTCAGGGCCAACGCTATGCAGTAGGGCAGGAATTCAAGGCGCATACCGACTATTTTGATCCCTTAGGGGCGGATTATCAGCGGTTTTGCGCCCTGTCAGGACAGCGCACCTGGACTTTCATGATCTATCTCAATGACGTGGCCGCTGGCGGGGCTACACGCTTTAGACATCTGAGTAAGATGTTTCAGCCCGAGATGGGGAAATTACTATTCTGGAACAATCGCTTAGAAGATGGAGCAGTCAACCCGGCAACGCTGCATCACGGGATGAAGGTGCGTCGGGGTGTCAAATATGTGATAACCAAATGGTATCGCGAAGACTTATGGAGGGGATGATGAGTGATTTTGCAGATATTGCCAGCAAGCTGCGGGCACGGCTGGCCGAACTGAACGAGCGTGCCGAGGTGATCGAGGATGATCTGCGCCATCCCCTTGATGCCGACTTTTCCGAGCAGGCGATGGATCTGGCAGACGATGAGGCACTCGAAGGTGTCGATGATGTCCTGCGCGCCGAAGCACGGCAGATCACCTTCGCGCTTCAGCGGATCGCAAATGGCACCTATGGGGTGTGCTCGAATTGTGGCGCAGACATCCCCGAAGCGCGGCTGGCAGTGCAGCCCATCGCCACACGATGCGTCGCTTGCGCGGGCTAGGGCCTGTGGGGATTCACAAGCGGGTTGAATTGTGATTCAAGCTTGGGATGGACCGCTATGTGCTGACAGACGCCCAGTGGGCGAAGATCGAAC
>MEDW01000003.1 GCA_001724215.1 Erythrobacter sp. SCN 62-14
TTCCTTGCGGTAGGTGATGTCGCCGCAGGCCTTGTCGAAGTGGCACGCGAGCGCACGCCGTCCTTCATCGGCCACGGCCGGATCGATTGGCGCAGCGGCGATATGCTTGATCCGGCGCTCGGCACTTTTGTTCATGTCGTCGCGATGGATTCGCTGATCCACTATCAGCCCGCCGATCTTGCTGATGCACTCGCGCAGCTGGCCGAGCGCACCACGGGTTCGATCCTCTTCACTTTCGCGCCGCGCACCGCCTTGCTGCAGACGATGTACACCGTGGGCAAGCTGTTCCCGCGTTCGGATCGCTCGCCCGCGATTGTGCCGACGCTCGAATGGGAAATCCGCCACAGGCTCAAGCTGCTGCCCGGCTGGCGGATTGGCCGCACCAAGCGGATTTCGAGTGGGTTCTACACCTCGCAGGCGCTGGAATTGGTGAGAGTGGGATGAAACCAGAGGCTCGCCCCAAACCGCCGCATTGGACGGCCATGATCTACCGCATTCTGCCTTTTGCAGATGCGGGAAGCACCGATCTGCCGATGAGCCAATTGCTGCGCCTGTCGCTGTTTCAGGTGACGGTGGGGATGGCGATGGTGCTGCTGAACGGCACGCTCAACCGGGTGATGATCGTGGAGCTGGGCACACCGACCTGGCTGGTGGCGCTGCTGATTGCTGTGCCGGTGGTGGTCGCCCCGTTCCGCGCGCTGATCGGGCACAAGTCTGACACGCACCGCTCGGTGCTGGGTTGGCGGCGCGTGCCCTATATCTGGTTTGGTTCGCTGATGCAGTTTGGCGGCCTTGCGATCATGCCTTTTGCGCTGCTGCTGCTTGGTGAGGCGGATCGGTTTGAGCTGGGGCTGGTGGCGGGCGCCCTAGCCTTCCTGCTGACCGGCATTGGATTTCACGTGACGCAGACTGCGGGCCTTGCGCTGGCGACGGATCTGGCGCCTGAAATCAAGCGTCCGCGCGCGATTGCGCTGCTTTATGTCATGCTACTCGTTGGCATGATGATCGCAGCCTTTGTGATTGGCGGCCTGCTGCATGATTACAGCCCGACCCGGCTGGTGCAGGTCATTCAGGGCACGGCGCTGATTACGCTGATCCTCAACACCATCGCCCTGTGGAAACAGGAGGCGCGCAATCCCAAGGCGACCGCGCCTGATCGCGATACGCCGACGTTCAGCGAATTGTGGCAGACTTTCATGCGCGATCGTCGCAACGCGCGGCTGCTTACCGCGATCGGCATTGGCGCTGCGGGCTTTGCCATGCAGGACGCTTTGCTTGAACCCTATGGCGGCGAAATCCTTAAACTGTCGGTGGGCGCGACGACCGGCCTTACCGGTGCATGGGCGCTTGGCTCGCTGATCGGGTTCATGTGGTCGGGCCGGATGCTGGGCTTTGGCGGCGATCCGATGCGGATTGCCGGCAAGGGTATTGTGATTGGCATCAATGCCTTCCTGATGGTGCTGTTTGCCGCGCCCTTGGGGTCGCCTGCGCTGCTTTATCTTGGCGCGCTCACCATCGGCATCGGGCTTGGGCTGTTCTCGGTTGGCACGCTGATGGAAGCGATGGCGCTGGCCAAGAGCGAAACCGCCGGCATGGCGCTGGGCGCCTGGGGTGCAGTGCAAGCCACTTGTGCAGGCGCTGGCATTGCGATTGGCGGCATCCTGCGCGATGTTGTCGCCATGTTGGTGCAAGGCGATGCCGCCACCGCTACGCTCGCCATGCGCTCGACCGGGTATAGCACAGTTTATGTTCTTGAGATTATCTTGCTTTTTATTGGGCTTATTGCGCTGGGGCCGCTCGTGGGCCGCAGCAGCCGAGAAGCTAAGAGTGACGCAGACCAGAGCGAGCAACCCTTTGGCCTGCAGGAATTTCCGACATGATTGCCGCCTTTAAAATGCCACCTGTCCCTGCCCAAGGCGCGATTGCCGCATGTTTCCATGAGAGGAACGTCACATGATGAACCACACTTATATTGTCGGCACATTCGATGTTGCCGAAGCCGCTTTCCTGCTGTTCTTTGTCTTCTTCATCGCGTTGGTGTTCTACCTCAACAAGGAGAGCCGGCGCGAAGGCTATCCGCTCGAAGATGAACTGACCGGGCGCATCCATCCCGGCAGCCTGTTCGATGGTGACAAGAAAGTGTTCAAGCTGCCCAATGGCCGCGGAACCTATATTCCCGAAGACGTGCCGCGTGATCCCGTGAGCATTCCGGCCAAGCCTGCGTTCCACTCGGCGGGCGCTCCTTATGTTCCGACCGGCGATCCCATGATCGATGGCCTTGGTCCGGCAGCTTGGGCAAACCGCGCCAAATACCCCGACGTGACCGCAGATGGCCGTCCGCGTATCATTCCGATCGGCAATTCCTATCACGAAATGGAAATTGCCCCGGGTGATCCCAACATCATGGGCTGGCCGGTCAAGGCGGCTGATGGCAAGATTGCCGGCAAGATCACCGATATCTGGACCGATCAGGCCGAACACATCATCCGTTATCTTGAAGTCACGACCAATTCGGGCAAGAAAGTGCTTGCTCCGATGATGGTGGCCGCCGTCCAGACCAAGGGCTTCTTTGGCGACAAGCCGGAGCTGGTGGAAATCGATGCGATCACCGCCGAGCAATTCGAGAACGTGCCTGAACTCGAAACCCCCGGCCAGATCACCCGCTACGAAGAAGATCGCATTCAGGCCTATTTCGGCGGCGGCTACATGTATGCAACCCCGGAAAGGGCAGAACCGTGGCTGTGAACCAAAGCACTGATCAGGGGGCGGCAAACCCGCTGCCCCCCGGTCTTGATCACGCGCTGCTGGAGGGCGATGGCCCCACCGCACATGGCGACAAGATGGGCACTCCGCAGCCGGATGAACGTGTCTTGTGGAAGGGGCGTCCCAATGTCGCTCTGCTTGCTCGCGGCGCGTTCCGCACCTACTGGATTGCGTTCTACTTTGCCGTGCTCGTCGCGGTCTCATTGGCCACAAACCGGCCAGGCACCGCTGCTATCATGGCAGGCGCCGGGGTTGTCACCATCGCAATCCTTTATTTCCTTGCATGGCTGAGTGCGCGCAGCACGCTTTACATTCTCACAGATGTGCGGGTCATTATGCGCATCGGCATGGCCATCGAAACCCGGATCAATGTGCCTTTGAAGCAAGTCAAAGCGGCGCATCTTCGTGACAGCGGCAAGGGATTTGGCGACATTGCGCTGGAATTGAATGGTGATAGGTTGCTTGGTGTCGTGCTCCTGTGGCCGCATCTGCGCCCCTGGCATATCAATCACCCTCAGCCCATGTTGCGCGCCATTCCCGAGGTTGCACGCGTTGCCCAAATGATGGCCGATGCACGCGCGATTTATGGTGAAATTGAACAGAATTTGAGCGATATCAAAGAACCGGCTGCTGGACCTGCTCATCAGGGTGTCGGGTCCGTTGGCGCAGCCACGCTGCGTCCAGCGGCCACAACGCGCCCCGGTCTTGGTGATCCGCTTGGCGACAAGGGACTGGAGGGAGCTCCCGCATGATCGTTCGGGAATACGAAAAAGACGAAGTCACCGTCCACCGCGTGCCCTTGCTGTTGATGGGCGGTCTGGTGCTGATTTCGATCATCCTCACGCTGCTGGTCACCAATGGCTATCTGCCCAAAAGCGCCGTGGCTGCTCAATATCGGGCTGAGGCCAATATTGAAGCGGCGGTGCAGCGTCCGATCAAATTCTACGATGAAGAAGACGGCACAGTGCGGGTTGAGGATGCCGACACCGGCGAAGTGGTGGGACGCTTTGGTATCGGCGAAGGTGGCTTCATCCGTACCAGCGTGCGCAGCCTGGTGCATCAGCGTCGGATCCGCGATCAGGGTCCTGAAGTCCCGTTCCAATTGATCGGCTGGTCGGATTCCTCGCTGACCTTGCTTGATCCGGTCACTGATCGCAGCGTGGAAGTGGCCAATTTTGGACCCGACAACCGCTTGGTCTTTTCCAACATGCTGCCTGAAGAAAACGGATTTTCGCGCAGGGGGCGCAAATGACCAGTCGTCAGTTCGATATCCCCTGCACCATCACGATCGAACAGAGCCCGGATCATTTCCACGCGCATGTCGAGCTGGAGGGTGACATCCCGCTCTATCCGGGAGATGAGGTCAAGGTGCATGGCGCGCCGATGACGGTGGATTTCGGACAGAGCCTGCAATTCACCCGCATGGCGACAGTCAAGCGCGCCAATGCCCTCACCCGCGCTTGGACGCGGATGGCCGCCTATTTCGATCTTACCGAATTGTACGAAGTCAGTTTCAACCCCGGGAGCATCCGATGAACGCCCACACCACCATCACCCCCCCAGCCCAGGAAGCCAAGCCTGATACGCTGGCGATGGCGGCGCATGAAACCGTGCTCTCGCCCCGGTTCTACACCACCGATTTCGACGCGCTCGACAAGATTGACGTGAGCCTCGTGCGGGCAGAGTGGGATCAGTTGATGGCCGATATGGTGGCCGACCCCAATAAAAAGCACTTCCGCAAGAATGAAAGCTTCGACGGGGTGATCAGCGCGCTCGAACCGGAACTGCGGGCCGAATTCATCGATTTTCTGGTGTCCTCGCTGACCAGCGAATTTTCCGGCTGCATTCTCTACGCCGAAATCGCAAAGCGCACCAAGAACCCCGACATGAAGCAGCTGTTCAAGCTGCTCGCCCGCGATGAAAGCCGCCATGCCGGGTTCATCAACGAAACTTTGAAGGATGAAGGCATCGGGATCAATCTGGGCTTTCTCACCAAGTCCAAGAAGTATCACTACTTCAAGCCGAAATTCATCTGGTACTCGGTCTATCTGTCCGAGAAGATCGGCTATGCCCGCTACATCACGATCTACCGCCAATTGGCGCGCAATCCGCAATATAAGTTTCACCCGATCTTCGATTGGTTTGAACAATGGTGCAACGACGAGTTCCGCCATGGCGAGGCCTTCGCCATGATCATGCGCGCTGATCCCAAGCTGCTGAAAGGCTATAACAAGCTGTGGATCCGCTTCTTCCTCGTCGCGGTCTATGCCACGATGTATGTGCGCGATCACGCGCGGCCTGCCTTCCACGCAGCACTGGGCGTTGATCCGACCGAATATGATTACGAGGTGTTCAAGGTGTGCAACCAGATCACCCGGCAGGTCTATCCGATGGAACTCGACATCGACAGCCCGGCCTTCCGCCGCCAGATGGAAGCGATGCGCCTTGCCTCGCTGCGCATCGAGGAAGGCAAGCGTCAGGGCGGCATCGGCGGCCTTGCCAAGCGGGTTTCCGGCATGGCAGGCGCTGGCCTTGCCTTTGCGCGGCTTTATCTGCACCCGACCAAAAAGAATGAACTGCCCGCCACCATCCGGATGCAGCCTGCATGGTAAGCTGGGAAGGCCATATTCTCCCCTTCATCGTGACGGTTGTGGTGTGGTTTGTGGCAACGGGCCTGGTCGCCTGGGCCGATAACCGCCCGCGTTCCACTTTCTCACGCAGTCAGATGGTGGGCAGCATCAGCGGGATCGCGGGGCTCGTCGTGATCCTGTTCGCCTCGCTGTCGGCAGAGGTATGGGCAATCTATCTCGGCTTTATCGGTGCACTGATGGTGTGGGGCTGGCATGAAATCAGCTTTCTCACAGGCGCGGCGGCTGGCCCGCGCCGCGGCCCTGCCGACCCTTCGCTCAAGGGGGTCGCGCGTTTCAGGCAGGCGGCATCCACAGTGATGCATCACGAGGTCGCGCTGGCGCTGACTGCGCTGCTGCTGATTTCGCTGTCATGGAATGTGCCCAATCAGATCGGGGCAAGCGTGTTTGTGCTGATGTTCGCGATGCGGCTGATCTCCAAGATCAACCTGTTTGTGGGCGTGCCCAATTCGTCTGTCGAAATGCTGCCCGATCACCTTGCCTACCTAAAGTCCTATTTCGGCCCAAACCGAATGACGCCACTTTTGGCCGTGTCGATGATGGCCATCGCCAGCACGGCGGTCTGGTTTGCGAACGCCGCGCTTGCTGCCCCTGTCGGCAGCGCGCAGATGGTTGGAGCAAGCCTTTTGTTCACGCTTTCGCTGTTGGGCGTGATTGAACACCTGTTCCTCTCGCTTCCGTTCCGTGACGGGATGCTGTGGGGTTGGGCGCTTCCGCAGAGCAAGCTGGCACAGGGCAAGCTGGCGGAGGCCAAGGTCAATGTTCCGGGCAAGCGGGATATTGCAAATGTAAACATGGATGCAAAAGGGACACCCCATGGATTTTGACGCTTTTTTCGCCCGCGAACTCGACAAGGTGCGTGAAGACGGGCGCTATCGGGTGTTCACCGATATCAAGCGCCACCGCGGCCGCTTCCCTCATGCCACGCGCTTCATTGGTGAGGAAACACAGGCTGTTACCGTGTGGTGCTCCAACGATTATCTTGGCATGGGCCAGCACCCCGAGGTGTTGCAGGCCATGCATGACTGCCTCGACGAATGCGGTGCCGGCGCAGGCGGCACGCGCAACATTTCGGGCACCAACCATCACCACGTCCTGCTTGAGCAGGAACTGGCCGATCTGCACGGCAAAGAAGCCGCACTCTTGTTCACTTCGGGCTATGTCTCGAACTGGGCGGGCATCGGAACACTCGCAGCCAAGATCCCGGGCTGCGTGGTGTTTTCCGATGCCCTCAACCATGCCTCGATGATCGAAGGGGTGCGCCACAGCCGCGCGCCTTACAAGATCTGGAAGCATAATGACCCTGAGGATCTGGACCGTCTGCTGTCCGATTACGGCCCCGAAGTGCCCAAGCTGGTGATCTTCGAAAGCGTCTATTCGATGGATGGCGATATTGCGCCGATCGCTGAAATTCTTGACGTGTGCGAAAAACACGGCGCAATGAGCTATATCGACGAGGTTCACGCGGTGGGCCTTTACGGCCCGCGCGGCGGCGGCATTGCCGAACGCGAAGGGTTGATGGACCGCATCACTGTGATCGAAGGCACGCTCGGCAAGGCGTTCGGCGTGATGGGTGGCTATATCGCGGCGAGCAAGGATCTGGTTGATTTTGTGCGCAGCTTTGCCAGCGGCTTTATCTTCTCCACCGCCCTGCCCCCTGCCATCGCAGCGGGGGCGGCAGCCAGCATTCGTCACCTAAAAACCAGCAGCGTCGAACGCGAAATGCAGCAGGAGCGCGTTGCACAAGTGCGTCGCAAGCTCGACATGATGGGCATTCCGCATCTGCCCAATCCCAGCCACATCATCCCGGTGATGGTGGGTGATGCCAAGAAGTGCAAAATGATCAGCGACTGGCTGATGGACAATCACGGCATCTATGTCCAGCCGATCAATTATCCCACTGTCCCGGTCGGGACCGAGCGGCTGCGCCTGACCCCTTCGCCGGTGCACACCGATGGCGATATTGACCGGCTAATCAAAGCGCTTTCCGAAATCTGGTCGCAGTGTGAGCTTGCCCGGATGGCCACGGCCGCCTGATCGTGATGCAAAGGAGCGCAAGAGGGCGCGGATAACCACGCTCCCTCCCCCTCGTCAGCATTGCCTCCGAGACACCAGACACAAAAAAGGCGGCGTGGTTTCCCACACCGCCTTTTTCATTGAACAGTGGCCTCAGCCGATCAGCTCTTGGTGCTTTCGAGATAAGCAATCAGGTTGGCGCGGTCCTGCGGGTTCTTGATGCCCGGGAAAGCCATCTTGGTGCCCGGCATGAAGCCCTTGGGATCTTCGAGGTATTCAAACAGCACGTCGGTGGTCCAGGTCACGCCGCTGTTCTTGTTGGCATCCGAATAGTTGAAGCCAGGGACGGTGCCCGACTTGCGGCCCACGATGTTGTGGAGCGACGGGCCAACGCGGTTCACGCCTTCGTCAAGCACGTGGCACGAACGGCATAGAGCGAACACGCGCTCACCAGCCTTCACGTCGGTGGTCATGCCGGCAAAACCAGCGGTTGCAGCAGCCGGGGTAGCAGCGGCTTCTTCGGTAGCAGCTTCTTCAGCCGGAGCTTCTTCCTCGGCCGGGGCTTCCATTTCAGCCGGAGCTTCGGGAGCCGGAGCGGCCGCTTCTTCAGCGCCGCCGCCACAAGCCGAAACGGTCACGAGGCTGGCCAGCGCAATTGCGCTCAACAGGGTAGTACGCTTCATGATTGCATGTCCTCTAACAACTGATGTCCTCCCGCATCGCGTGAGGCTTTAAAACACTTTTTCCGCTATGAAAAGCGGCGCCGTGCAGCGGGTTTGCGCAGTTTTGCGCCCGTCCGCCTTTTATCCCAACGCACCGATCGCAAAAGCGTTTCATAGCCCCCGAAAAGTCGGCCAGTTGCCTTGTGCTGCGGGCTGGCTAAAAGGACCGGCATGAAAGACCTTCCCTGGCACAGCAAAACCATTCTCGCCCTCGCCGCATTCCTGCCGGTGTTCTTCCTGATCGCCGCGCTTGGCACCAAGATCGGGATCTGGGGCTGGCAGATTGGTCTCCTCGCGCTGACGATGGGGGGGGGATTCCTGCTGGCTGCGGGTTTGGCGCTGGTGTCGCTGGTGTCGCTGGTGATGGTGCTGGTGTTGCTGAAAAAACCGCGCAACAACACCCGCGCCGGCATCGCACTAAGCGGTGTGGTGGTGGCTGGCGCTGTGCTGATCACTTTCGGCTCGATGGCGAGCACCGCGCAGGACAATCCGATCCATGACGTTGCAACCGACACCGCCAACCCGCCCGCCTTTTCACAAGCCACCATGGCTGCGCGCGAGAAATCGGGAGCCAATCCGCTCAATGATTACCAGACCCCGCTGAGCGAAATCCCGCTTTTTGCCGAGGTATCGCCAAGCCTTGCGGTTCGCAGCCATGCGCAGATCATCACCGATATCTATCCGACGCTCCGTCCACTGCCTCTGGGGCGCGCCACTGCACAAGCAGGCGCAGCCGCCGTCGCTGCGGCGATGGACGATCTGGGGTTCAAGAACATTCGCATCGACAGTGAGGCAGGAATTGTCGAAGGCGTGGCCGAAACCCGCTGGTTCGGTTTCAGGGATGATATGGTGGCGCGCATCGGCGCGAACCAGATCGACTTCCGGTCGGTTAGCCGGGTCGGGCAAAGCGATCTCGGCGCCAATGCCAAGCGCATTGAGGCCCTGCGCGCTGCAACATCTGTGCGCCTTGGCGGAAACTGATCAGTCAGTCACGAAACATGGTGATGGCAAGGGCGCTGCGCTGTAGGATAGTGAGCGCACATAAAGCGGCATAGGCATAGGCGATCACACCGAACCACGCCGGAAACAGGCACATCGCAATGAACACCGCGATGGTTTCCGCCCCTTCGGCAAGGCCTGTCGAATAGAAAAAGCTTTTGCGGCCATGGGCGGCTGTCTCGGCCCCCCGTTTGGCGGCAATGGTGGCAAAGGCAAGGAAGCTGACGCCGGTGAGCACAAAACTGGCGACCAGCACCAGCGCAGGGAGAGTGTTTGCGGCCGCCAACACGCCAAAGCCGAGCGGAATAGACACATAAAAGGCGAAATCCGCGACAATGTCGAAATAGCCGCCCAGATCGCTTGGCCCCCGCACCCGCGCGACCGCGCCGTCGAGCCCATCAAACACCCGGTTGGCGATGATGAGCGCAAGGCCCCAGCCGATCGCGCCCGCCGCAATTGCGCCTGCCCCTGCCAGCCCCAGCGCAAGCCCTGCAAAGGTCAGCTGGTTGGCCGTAACACCCATCCCCGCCAGCACGCGCCCTGCGTGGTTGAGCGCGGGATCAATCAGCGGGCGCAGCCTTGCATCAAACATGGGTGATAAGCCCGATCCATGCCCCCGTCATGGCGGTGGCAAGATTGCCCGCAATCCAGCTTTTGATGCCCAGCCCCGCCGCCTCGGCGCGGCGCTCGGGGCACAATGTGCCGATGGTCGACACCAGCAAGCCCACGCTTGCCAGATTCGCCACTCCGCACAGGGCATAGGTCACAATCAGCAGGCTCCTTGGCCCCAAGGTTCCGGCAGGCAGTGCGGCAAGTTCCAGATAGGCGACATATTCATTGAGCACCGCCTTGGTGCCCATCAGCGCGCCGGCCGCCTGCGCCTCGAACCATGGCACCCCAATCAGCCACATCAGCGGCGCAAAGGCCCAACCGAACAGGCGTTTTAGGGTGAGTGGTTCGCCCTCAACCTGCGGCGCCAGCGCCAATGCCTGATCGCTGAGCGCCACCAGTGCAAACACGACGATGATGACCGCAATCACGGCAAGGAACAGCTGCATCCCGTCCATCGTGCCTTTGACAATGGCATCAATGCTCGATTCGTATTTTAGCCCCGGCTCGGCTTCATCGAGCTCGGTGGCGAGCCTGTCACCTGTCTGCGGAACCATCAGGCGCGCAATCAGCAGCGCCGCGGGAAGCGACACCAGTGACGCAGCGATCATGTGGCCAACCGCGTCGGGAACAGTCCGGCTGAGCGTGGTGGCATAAAGGATCAGGATTGCGCCTGAGATCGTCGCCATGGCCAGCGCCATCACCTGAAAGAGCTCGGCCCGGCTCATCTTGGCAAAATAGGCCCGCACCACCAAAGGGCTCTCGACGACGCCCAGAAACATATTCGCCCCGCCAGACAGGCCGACCACACCCGACACACCGAGGCTGCGCCGCAAAAGAAACGACAGCCCGCTCACCGCCGCCCTCAACACACCCCAATGCCACAGCAACGCAGCGAGAGCCGAGAAGACGATCACCAGCGGCAGAATCTGAAAGGCAATCACCAGCGGCGGCTCGGCCCCTTCGGCCAGTTGAAAGGGCAAAGGCGCGCCGCCGAGATAACCGAACATATAGGATGAACCCACAAGCGTTGCCTGTTCAATGGCCTGCACAGCGCTGTTGGCATAGCCCATCAAGTCCCAGACAAAAGGCACGCGCACCACCACCAGCGCCAAGGCTCCCTGAAGCGCCAGCGCACCTGCAATCCAGCGCCACGAAGGCCGCGCCTCGCGGTTCTCGCTCATGGCCCACGCGAGGCCAAGCAGCACCGCAAGGCCAATCACCCCGCGAAACTGATCAAACGCTTCCACGCGCGCTTACCCGCGCCGCCATGCGTGGTATTTCTCAACCATTTTCAGCAGCTTTTCCGGCTTTCTTGCGAGTTTCCATTGACCGGCGGCAAATTTATTCGCCTCAGCAAAGGTGGGATAGGAATGGATCGTTCCAAGGATCTTGTTCAGCCCCAGCCCGTGTTTCATCGCCAGCACATATTCGGCAAGCAATTCGCCCGCATGGGCCGCGACGATCGTCACCCCAAGGATGCGATCCTTGCCGGGCTGGGTGAGCACTTTCACAAATCCGCGCATCTCGCTTTCGGCAATCGCGCGGTCGAGATCGTCGATTGCATAGCGGGTGACTTCATAAGCGATGCCCTTGGCCTCGGCCTCGCGTTCATTGATCCCGACGCGGGCAAATTCGGGATCTAGAAAAGTGACTTGCGGGATGACTCTGTAATCGGCTGTGAACTTCTTCAAGTGCCCGAACAGAGCGTTTACAGCGGCATACCACGCCTGATGACTGGCCACATGGGTGAGTTGATAGGGCCCTGCCACATCGCCTGCGGCAAAGATATTGGGAAAGCGCGTGGCCAGCAGGCCATCCGTGGAAAGCACGCCTTCGCCCTCGCCCGCGATCCCCAATTCCTCCAAACCGAAACCCGCCAAGCGCGGCCTCCGCCCCACCGCCACGATCAGCGCATCATAGGCGACGCGCAGTTCATCGCCTGCGCGCTCGGCTATCACCATGCCTTGCTCAAAGCGTGCGGCGGTGTGGCCTGTCAGCACACGCACTCCTGCTTCTTCGAGCACGGCGGCAGCAAGCTCGCTGACCTCGGCATCCTCGCGTCCCAACAGCCGATCCGCCTGCTCGATCAGTGTTACCTCTGCACCCAAACGGGCGAAGGCCTGCGCCAATTCGCAGCCAATCGGTCCGCCGCCTAGCACGCACAAACGGCGCGGCACTTCATCCATTCGGGCAAAGGCATCCCACATCGTCTCGCTGGTCAGATAGCCCGATGTCTCGATGCCGGGGATCGGCGGCACGACCGGTTCGGCGCCGGTGGCAAGGATGATGCTGCGCGTGGTGAGGCGCTGTGTCGTGCCATCGGTCCGTGCGATCTCGATTGTCCACGGATCAAGGATGCGCGCATAGCCTTGCACCACATCAACGCCCAAACCTTCGTAACGCTCGATCGAATCGTGCGGCTCAATCGCGCGGATCACATCGCGCACCCGCTCGATCGTGTCGCGAAAGGGGACCCGTGGACGCACCGGGGCAATCCCGTAGCGATCAGCGCGGCGCATCTGCTGTGCCACTTTGGCAGACTTAATCAGCGCCTTGGACGGAACGCAGCCGGTGTTGAGACAATCGCCGCCCATCGCGCCTGCCTCAACCAGCGTTACCTTGGCCTTGACTGTCGCCGCAATATAGGAGGACACCAGACCGGCAGCGCCTGCACCAATCACCACCAGATTGCGATCAAACCTTTTGGGGCGGTCAAAGCCCGCATAGGCACGGCGCGCGCGCAAAGCGCCGATCACCAGTTTGGCCAGCCATGGTGCAATTCCCAAGAGCGCAAACGAGGCGAGCAGCGCGGGCGAGGCAATGCCGGAAAGGCTATCGATCCGCGCCAGTTGCGTGCCCGCGTTCACATAGACAATCGTGCCCAGCAGCATCCCCACCTGGCTCACCCACAGGAAGGTGACAAACGGCAGCCGTGTGAGACCCATCACCAGATTGACTACAAAGAATGGCACCACCGGGATCATGCGCAAGCTGAACAGATAGAACACTCCGTCGCGCTCCATCCCTGCGTTGATGCTGCGCAGCCGCTCACCAAAACGCGCTTCTAGCCCATCGCGCAGCACATAGCGTGCCGACAGAAAAGCAAGCCCCGCACCGAGCGTTGAGGCAAAGCTCACCAGCACTGTGCCCACCACCAGCCCGAACAGCGCGCCCGCTGCCAGCGTCATGATCGCAGCCCCCGGCAGAGATGCTGCCGTTACCGCCACATAAGCGAGAAAGAACGCCGCCAGCACCACAGCGGGGTTTTCGCTATAGAAGGCATCCCAACCCGCGACTGCCGCCTTCATCCCGTCAAAGGTGAGATATTGCCCGAGGCCAAACCCGAAATAGGTGGCCATCACGGCAGCCAAAGCGGCGAGGATGAGAAGCTTTTTGAGCAAGAGTGTTTCCTATGTGGCGGTGCGCTGCACCACTTACGCGCCCGCCAGCTTGGCGTATGCGGCAATCCACCGGCTGTCTATGCGCTGCTTCAACGCTTGCGCCCAGCGGCCCTGCGCAGCGCATGCGCCATAGCTTGCCAGCGCGGTTCCGTCACCGCAACTTATCAGGTAAAGACTGGCAGGCCGCGGGGTGTAGCTGCTGCGCAGTTGCTTTCCCGTCAACACCGCGCGCAGATTGGCGGCAAGCACCGGACCTGTGTGCACCGCATGCACGCCCGAATGGGGTACGGCCCGATCTGTCCTTGTCGCGATATCGCCTGCGGCAAAAATATGAGGATGAGAAAGGCTGCGCTGGTAGCGATCAACCGCGATAAAGCCTGCCGCATCGCACGCCAATCCGCCAGCCTGCGGCCAGTCGGGCGCCGCGCTGCCGAGGGCGGCAATGATGATATCCACCGGCTCAAGGCATTGCGCCCCTGTATAAAGCGCACCATCGAGGACGCGCGCGTCATCCGCGATCACGGCGATCCCCCGCCCCGCCAATTCGCGTGTCGCGAGCGCCTTAAGCCGCCCGCCAAAACCGGGAAGAAGCCCTCCCCGTCCCGTCACCAGCACGACCTCACACGGCGCATCCAAGCTCGCCATATTCGCACAAGCAAAGGCCAGCTCCACACCCCCTGCCCCGCCGCCAATCACTGCGATCCGCTGCGCGCCTTGCCGGTTGGCGCTGCGCCACGCGTCAAATTGCGCGACAAAGCGATCCATTGGGCGCACTTCGCACAGGCGCGGATCATCGCCGAGAGTTTCGCGCGCACGCCCCACAGCGCCTGTATCAATCGATGCCCAGGCAAAGGCGATCTGCTCACCCCTATCGCTCACCACGATCTGCCGCTCGGGATCAAGCCCGACGCAGTGGCCTGCGATCCATTCCACCCCGGCGCGCTGGCACAAGGCGGCCAAATCGACCCGGCCATCCTCTCGTTGATAGCGCCCGGCAAGCCACCCGGGCACCATCCCTGAATAGGTGAGAAAAGGTTGCGGCGTGAGCAAAGCCGCATGGCCACCCCCCGGTGTCCCCTTGCGCACCCAATCGGCCAGCACCGCGATGTTGGCATGTCCGCCGCCCACCAGTATGACATCAAAACGGCGCATGGTTCCTCAAGCAATTCCTCAACACCTGCCGGAAGCGGCGAGTTGCGCCCATAAAACATTATTTCATCAAAGGCGCCATTTGTGCCCTGCGGTTCATGTGGCTGAAAGGTTCAAAAAGTATCGGGGCGCCCGGCCTATGCCAGCCCGCCTATGTCGGCTAGGCAAGGCAACCTGATGAACGCGAAAGGCAGCTTGAAGCAAGCGCATGATGCCGCCATCAAGCGCTCGGTCGATGTGCCGAAAGTGTGGAACATTAAAGGGCCAAGCCTTGGAACTGTCTTGCAAGTTTCTCATTATGGATGAAACGAGGCAGAGCTTAAGCCTGCCCGCTTCCGGGATGGGACAGGTCGACGCGCTCAATGACAGCGCTCCGCAGCTGCGGATTGAACGGGAACACGCCTATGCCGGTTAGAAAGCCAACCTATGGCGAAAGTCTATCCCTTTCAAAATTCTTCCGTATTTTCTTTGAGATACTCAAGCCGGAAGGCAATTTCTACTGGATTGCGATTGTCTATGGCGTGGGCATCAGCGTGCTGGCGCTCGCCACGCCGATCTCGGTGCAACTGCTGATCAGCACGATTGCAAATACCGCAATGCCGGCGCCTTTGGTGATGCTCTCGCTCACTTTGTTCGGCCTGTTGCTGCTATCTTCGCTGCTCTATGCCTTGCGCATCCATCTTATGGAGTTGTTTGCGCGGCGATTTTACGCACGGCTGGTCAGTGAAATCTCGCTGATTGCGATTTATGCACAAAACCCGTTTTTCACCGACAACACCCGCGCTGCGCTTTTCAACCGCTATTTCGATGTGATGGTGGTGATGTCGCGGATGCCTATACTGATCCTCGACGGCTATTCGATTTTGCTCGGCATCGGGGTCGGTTTTGTGCTGGTCTCGCTTTATCACCCGCTATTCCTGATCTTCACACTGGTGATGGTGGCGCTGATCGCGTTGGTCTGGTTCATCTGGGGGCCAAGCGCTGTACGCGCGTCGATTGACGTCAGCCACGCCAAGCACGCAACGGCTGCATGGCTTGAGCAGGTTGGCGAATCCAACGGCTTTTTCAAATCGCAGCGCCGGATTGACTACGCGATCGAGCAAACCGACAAATTCACCCACGGCTACCTCAATGCGCGCAAGCGCTATTTCCGGCTGCATTTTTCGCAGTCGCTCTCATTCCTGTTCATGTACGCAGCCGCCAGTGCGGTGCTGCTGGGTCTGGGCGGCTGGCTGGTGATCAATTTCGAACTGACGTTGGGTCAGTTGGTGGCTGCCGAACTGGTGCTGTCTGCGGCGTTTTTCGGCGTGGCGATGCTGGGCAGCTACCTGACCTATTTCTATGACCTGTGTGCCGCAGTTGAAGAAGTTTCGCTGTTCTTCGATGTGGAGCAGGAAAACCCGCGCGGCGATGATCCGGTCGTGGGGAGCGATCACACGCTCACCTTCAAGGACGCAGGTGGCCAGGCACGCTTTGAAAAGGCCAATTTCAATTTCTCGCTTCCGACTGGCTCGATCACCATGGCTGCAACCAGCCAGCATGGCTTGCAACGCCTCTTCACCAACATCCTCAAGCTTTATGAACTGCCTGCCAATGGCTACACCACGCTGGGCGGGGTCGATTTGAAAGAGATCGAAACCCATCACCTGCGCCGATCGGTCTATGTGCTTGACCGGCCCAGCTTTGTGCCGATGACCGTGCGCGAATATCTCGGGCTTGCCTGTGACAAGGGCGATAGCTGGCGGATTGTCGAAGCGTTGGAGACAGTCGGTCTTGCCAGCACGATTGCGAGCTTTGAAAAAGGTCTCGACACCAAGATCGCTGCAACTGGCTATCCGCTGTCCACTGCCGAACTGCTTATGCTCAAACTGGCCAGTGCCATTCTTGCCAAGCCCAAGATTCTGGTGCTCACACGCCTATTTGATCTGATCGACGAACGTGATCTCAGCCGCACTTTTGCCGCGCTCAAGGAGCAGTCAAACACCACGGTGATCTATTTCTCCGACCGCGACAATCCGCTGGGCTGTGACCGGTTTCTTCATATGCAGGCCAGCACACAGACTTTCTATGACGATTTCGCCGAATTCCGCCGGGCCAGTCGAACGGTCCGGCCAAGTGGGCCTGATCCGCGCCGCTTGCTTGACGGCAGCCCCTCCAGCGGAGAGCAATAATGGCAACGCTTGGCAATGCTCCACCGCGCTTCACGGCGCTTGAATCGGTTCAGATTCCCCGCGTCATGCGCACCATCTTCGTGATGCTGCTGACCGGATTTGTGCTGTCGTTGATCTTTCTGATCTATGTGCCTTGGGTACAGACCACCACCGGACGCGGCGTGGTTACCACCTTAAGCCCCAATGAGCGCGAACAGTCGATCAACGCGCTCGTTACCGGGCGGATTGAGGAATGGTATGTGCGCGATGGGGCCAAAGTGACGAAAGGCGATCCGATTGTCCGGATTGCAGATATCGACCCCCAATTGATCGACCGACTCGAAGCAGAAGTGCGCCAAGTCGAATTGCAACTCGACGCCTCGCGCAGCGCTTTGGCAACCGCGCAGATTGACGAACGCCGCGCGCGCGAGTTGTTTGAGGCAGGGCTTGCGCCGCGGCGCGACTACGAACAGGCGATGATCCGCATTCAGGATATGCGCGGCAAAGTCGCCAGTGACGAGGCAGCATTGGCCCGCGCCCGGGTCAACCTGTCGCGTCAGGCCGTGCAGATTGTCACCGCCCCGCGCGATGGCTTTATCCAGAAAGTGCAGGCAGGCGACGCAGCGACTTTTGTGCGGGCCGGCGATATGCTGGCAATGTTCGTGCCCGAAAGTTCCGAAAGGGTGGTTGAAGTCTTTATCAACGGCCTTGATGTGGGCCTTGTGCAAGTGGGCGCCAAGGCGCGCATCATGTTTGAAGGCTGGCCAGCAGTGCAGTTCAGCGGGTGGCCGGCCGTGGCTGTTGGCACGTTTGGCGGTGAGGTGATTTCAATCGATCAGGCATCGCAGCCCAATGGCCGGTTTCGCGTGCTGATTCGCGAGGACAAGACCGATCCCAACCCCTGGCCGGAAGAACGCTTTGTCCGCTTTGGCGCCAAGGCGCAGGCATGGGTGCTGCTCAACACTGTGCCGGTAGGCTATGAAATCTGGCGTCAGCTCAACAGCTTCCCACCCGAATTGCCGGGCGCTCCGGCGGGTTCGGGGGATCGCTAAAAGCCATGATGCGCTTTGGGGCCTGTTTGCTGCTCTTGTCGCTGGTTGCACCGGCGGCGCTGGTGCTGCCCGCAGCGCCGGGCGCAGCGCAGGACATTGCGCCAGTGGGCGAGCCGATGGATATTGCCCTGCGGCAAGGCACGCTCTTGCCTCAGCAAGTGCTGCGCTCATCATCGCTGACCTTTCCGGCAATCCTTGAAGCTTTCGAGCGTGAGGCGGCTGCCCGAGGTGATCAATTATCCGCCGATGGTGCGTTTGATCTGATGCTGCGCGGTGAAGTGTTTGATCGCATCACCGGCACTTTCGATGGCGGCTTTGCTTCGACCGAAGCGCGTCAGGCGCTGCGCCCGCTGGGGGCTGAGGTGTTCGCCTCTTATCGGGTGGCGCGTGGACGGTTTCCCACTTCTGAAAGCGGTTTCAACACCACCGAACTCGGCCAAATGCGGATCGGCGCGATGTTCTCCCTGCTGCGCGACCGGCGGATCGACCAGCGGCGTTTTGCGATCGAGGACACGCGCCTGGCTGCCGGGCAAGCCAGCATCGACGTGCTGCTGGTGCAATTGAATGTCCAGGCCGAAGCCTTGCGGGCCTATTGGCGGTGGGTGGCAGCGGGCGAGGAAGTGCGGGTATTCGAGGAGTTGCTCGAAATCGCAGAAGCCCGTCAAGTCGGCCTCGCTCGCGGCGTGCGCGAGGGCGCGACGGCGGAAATCGCGCTCACCGAAAATGAGCAGAACCTGCTCAGGCGGCGCACGCTGCTGGAAGAGGCGCGGCGGAATTTCGAGACGGCGGCAAATTCGCTGAGCTTTTTCCTGCGCGATTCGTCAGGGCAGATGATTGTCCCGCGGCGTGCGCAGATTCCTTCACTTCAGCAAATCGCCCGGCTGCCTACCACGGATGAATTGCTGGCCGCACCGCGCAACGAGGTGCTGGAGCGGCGCCCGGAACTGCGCACCTTGCGGCTGGCAAGCGAACGAGCGGCCAACCGCATCGAATTGCGGCGCAATGATCTCCAGCCCTCGCTCCAAGGCCGAGCCGAAGTGCGCCAATCGTTCGGCGATGGCCCCGTCGGCATGGCCACCTTCGATTCGGCAACCGATACGCTGGTGGGCCTCACCTTCTCGGTTCCGCTGCAACGCCGCGAGGCACGCGGGCGCTTGGCACGGGCCGAGGCGGAACTGCGCGAGCTGGAACTGCGAGAGCGGCGCATTGCCGATCAGATCGAGGTTGAGATCGACAACATTCTGGCAACCCTCAACGCCGCGATCCGGGTCTCCTCGCTCGCGCAGGACGAAGTGCGACAGGCCACCACCATGGTGCAGGCCGAGCGCACACGGTTTCGCCTGGGCGCGGGGGATTTCTTCCTTGTGAACCTGCGTGAAGAAGCCGCCGCGGATGCGCAGGTGCGTGCGATCCGCGCGGAACTTTCGGGCAGACTGGCTGCAGCCAATTACAACGCAGCCACGATCAACCTGCCCGAACTCGGCCTTGAATAAGGCCCAATTCTAGCGGTTTTGGCGTCCTTCAATCAGGCGATCGACCAGCGAAGGATCCGCCAGGGTTGAGGTATCCCCCAAGGCGCCGAAATCATTCTCGGCAATCTTGCGCAGGATGCGGCGCATGATCTTGCCTGAACGGGTCTTGGGCAAGCCATCGGTGAACTGCAGGCAATCGGGCGTTGCAATCGGGCCGATTTCCTTCCTTACATGGGTTTTGAGCTCAGTATGGAGCGCCTCTGTGCTCTCCTCACCCGCGTTGAGCGTGACATAACAATAGATGCCCTGTCCTTTCAGATCATGCGGATAGCCCACCACCGCGGCCTCTGCGACCTTGGGGTGGGATACCAGCGCGCTTTCAACTTCGGCTGTGCCCATGCGGTGGCCGGAGACATTGATGACATCGTCAACACGGCCGGTGATCCAATAATATCCATCCTCATCACGCTTGCAGCCATCGCCGGTGAAATATTTGCCCGCATAGGTGCTGAAATAGGTCTGCACGAAGCGCTCGTGATCGCCGTAAACGGTGCGCGCCTGCCCGGGCCAGCTATGCGTGATGCACAGATTGCCTTCGGTGGCGCTCCCCGGTTCATGAGCGAGCACCACACCTTCATTGTCAACAAGCTGCGGGCGAATACCAAAGAACGGGAGGCCAGCGCTGCCTGGCTTCATATCATGCGCGCCGGGCAGCGTGGTGATCATGCAGCCGCCGGTCTCGGTTTGCCACCAGGTGTCAATAATCGGGCAGCGCCCCTCGCCCACTACATCGAAATACCAGCGCCAGGCTTCGGGATTGATCGGCTCACCCACGCTGCCCAGCAAGCGCAGCGAGGCACGGCTGCGGCTGGTCACATGATCATCGCCCTCGCGCATCAGCGCACGGATCGCGGTCGGCGCGGTGTAGAGAATGTTGACCTTGTGCTTGTCGACCACATCCCAGAACCGGCCATGATCGGGATAATTGGGCACGCCTTCGAACACCACGGCGGTCGCGCCGTTCATAAGCGGGCCGTAGACGATGTAGCTGTGCCCCGTCACCCAGCCGATATCGGCGGTGCACCAGAACACTTCGCCTGGGCAGTAATCAAAAATGTAGTGAAAGGTCGTCGCCGTCCACACGCCATATCCGCCGGTGCTGTGGAGCACGCCCTTGGGCTTGCCAGTCGAACCCGAGGTGTAGAGGATGAACAGGGGATCTTCAGCGTCCATCACCTCGCAGGGGCAATCCACATCGCTGGCGATATCGTGGAACCAGTGATCGCGCCCCTCAGCCATGGTGACAGCGCCGCCCGTGTGGCGCACCACCAGCACGCCGTCCACCGCGATGCCGTCATGCGCCAAAGCCGCATCAACATTGGCTTTCAAAGGCACGCGCTTGCCACCGCGCAGGCCCTCGTCAGCGGTAATGACAAAGCGGCTGGCGCAATCCTCGATCCTTCCGGCAAGCGCTTCGGGAGAAAAGCCGCCGAACACCACCGAGTGCGCCGCACCCAGCCGGGCGCAGGCGAGCATTGCGGTGACGCCTTCGATAATCATCGGCATATAGAGCGTTACGCGGTCGCCGCGCTTTACACCGAGTGCCTTCAGCGCATTGGCCATAAGGATGACTTCGCGGTGAAGTTCACCATAGGTGAGACTGCGAGAAGGGGTGGCGGGATCATCGGGCTCAAAAATCAGCGCCGTGCGATCCGCCGCCTCGGCCAAGTGACGATCCACGGCGTTATAGCACAGGTTCAGCTGGCCATCAGCAAACCATTCTATGCCAACCGGATCATAGGACCACGATCCGCCCTTGGTCGGCGCGCGCATCCAGTCAAGCCGCTTCGCCTGTTCGAGCCAGAATCCGTCCGGGTCTTCAACCGAGCGCTGATACATCCGCGCGTAATCTTCGGGCAGGCAATGGCTGGCGCGGTCTGCCTGCGGGCGTTGGACAGCGTGGATCATGGCGTTGAGTCTCCCTTCTCTTGGCCGGGCTATAGCGCAGGCTACACCGACCAGGTGCTTAGACAAAGGTCTTATGCTAACGCGTCCCCGCCGGGATCATATGCGCATCACTGTCGAGCGCAGCACAAACAGAAGGGGCGCAGCAGGCCAACACCTGCCGCGCCCCTGCAGCTTTCTTGGGCTCTCGTAGCCGGTTAGAACCGGTAGGACACCCCGGCGCTGAGCACCCATGGGTCCAGCCGGTGATCGGTTTCGAGTGCCAGGGTGTTGCCTGCGAAAAATTGCGCGGTTGTGCCAATGAAATAGCGCTTGGCATCCAGCGAGAGGCCAAGTCCGCTGTCACCCAGTGCAATATCCACGCCCGCCTGCAGCGCAACGCCAAACTCGTTCGACAGGTTTGTGCGAGTAACGCCAATCGCCTGCGCGGTGCTGCCCGGCTTATCCGTCAACCATATGAACAACGCAGGGCCTGCGCCGACATAGGGCTTGATGTCCTTGGCAAGGTCAAAATGATACTTGGCCGTCAGCGTGGCAGGCAAAAGCCGCGCCTCACGCACCAATTGTGCGCCCTGTGGCAGACCAGCAGTTGCCTTGACCTGATGCTGGGTGACCCCGGCAATCGTTTCGATCGAGACATTGTTGGTCACGAAATATTCGATGGCAGCCGTCGGCACGAAGTTGTCGGTTGCGTTCGTCTGGGTGTCGGCCGGCACGCCAACCAAATCAACGTTTACGCGCTTGATCTTGCCATCGGGCAAAACCGCGCTGCCCATGACCTTGACCTGGACGTCTCCGGCACGGTCCTGAGCCATCGCGGGACTGGCCGCCACGGCCAGCGCCGCACAGCCCAAAGTGATCAATTTATGCATAATTCCTTCCCGTCCAGACAGCAGTGGTCGCGAACTGCAACCCAGGGTGTTTGCTGCCTATGGCGCCGCCGATAGCTTGATGAGATGGCGATGCTCATTGATCCCGATCAAAGACGCAGCCGACATAATGCTCCATCTGAGCACCCATCATGGCAAAGCGTCTGTCCCCAACTGCCGATAATGGCATAGCCAAATTCCGGGCATCCTTGCCCGACGATCTGGCACACAGCGCGATCGCCGATGAACTGTGCGCAATCAGCCAGCACAAGCGTCTGATGAAAAGCGAAGCGCTCGTTTGCGATCCCCAAACTGATCGGCTCGTCTACATCGCGGCGGGAGCGGCCAAGCTGGTCGCACAGCCATCAGCAGGCAGCGAGAGCAATGCGATGCAAGTGCTGGCTTTCCATTTCCCGGGCGACATGATCTCAGTGCTGCGCGAGCGCGACAGCGATTTTCGCCTGATTGCGCTGGACCCGTGCGAGCTGTTGGTGTTTTCAACTGACAGATTTCTCGACATTGCCCAAGGCGAGCCAGCGATCCTGCGATGGGTGCTTACTCGCAGTCTGCAAGCGCTCCATCGCAGCCGCACTCGCATGATGCAGATGGGGCACAAATCGGCACGGCAAAGAGTGGCAGATTTCCTGATCTCGATGGCTGAGCACGGCGGCGGGCTGGCGGGCAAATCCTGTCGGCTGATCCTGCCGATGAGCCGGCGCGACATTGGTGACAGTCTGGGCCTCACGATCGAGACAGTCAGCCGCCAGTTTACCGAACTGCGCGAGGCTGGCCTGATCAAGACACAAGGCCGTTCTTTGGTCCAATTGCTGGATATGCCCGCTCTGGCCCAAGCTGCGGGCCAACACCGGTGTGCAGGAACCGTCCAGCACATTTGACACAAACTTGATTTAGATCAATTCTAGCCACTCGGGGGCTCGTTAGTTGCGAGCTGACGAAAGGGGACTTTTCATCATGGAATCAGTGGTACGGCGGCTTGGAATGTGGGGCGCAGTCCTCCTTCTGGCCATCATCGCGCTTGCTTTGGCGCAGGATACGGCCTTTGCCGTGCACATGGGCCTGATCGCCTTTGTGGCGGCGCTTCTGGCAGTGCTGACAATGGTGCGGTTTGATCCGCTCGCACGCGCGCAAAGCATCTTCAAGATGCCGCCGGGGCCAAGCCGCTATGATGATGACGTGATCCGCTGGGGCGTGATTGCGACCATGTTCTGGGGGCTTGCAGGCCTACTCGTCGGCGTGATTATCGCCACCCAGCTCGTGTTCCCGCAATTGAATTTCGAACCCTGGTTCAATTTTGGCCGGGTGCGCCCGCTGCACACCAGCGCGGTGATTTTTGCGTTCGGCGGCAATGCCCTGATCGCAACCAGTTTCTATGTGGTGCAGCGCACCTGCCGCACGACGCTGGCTTTCCCCGGCATGGCGCGGTTTGTGTTCTGGGGCTATCAGCTGTTCATCGTGCTCGCCGCCACCGGCTACCTGATGGGCGTCACCCAATCCAAGGAATATGCCGAGCCCGAATGGTATGTCGATCTGTGGCTTACCATCGTGTGGCTGGCCTATCTGGCGGTGTTCGTCGGCACGATTTTGCGCCGCCATGAACCGCATATCTATGTGGCCAACTGGTTCTTCCTCGCTTTCATCATCACTGTCGCCATGCTCCATGTGGTGAACAACCTTGCCATTCCGGTGAGCATTTTCGGATCGCGCAGCTACAGCGCCTTTGCCGGCGTTCAGGATGCGATGACCCAGTGGTGGTATGGCCACAACGCGGTGGGTTTCTTCCTTACCGCAGGCTTCCTCGCGATGATGTATTACTTCGTGCCGAAGCAAGCGGGCCGCCCAGTCTATTCCTATCGCCTGTCGATCATCCACTTCTGGTCGCTGATCTTCCTCTATATCTGGGCCGGGCCCCACCACCTCCATTACACCGCCCTGCCCGACTGGGCGCAGACGCTGGGCATGGTGTTTTCGATCATGCTGTGGATGCCTTCGTGGGGCGGGATGATCAACGGGCTGATGACCTTGAACGGCGCATGGGACAAGATCCGCACCGATCCGATTATCCGCATGATGGTGCTGGCGCTCGCCTTCTACGGGATGAGCACGTTTGAAGGCCCCGTCCTGTCGATCAAGGCAGTGAACTCGCTGTCGCACTACACCGACTGGACCATCGGCCACGTCCATTCCGGCGCGCTGGGCTGGAACGGCATGATCACCTTTGCCTGCCTCTACTTCCTGATCCCGCGCCTGTGGCAGCGTGAACGGATGTACTCGCTTCGTATGATCAACTGGCACTTCTGGCTCGCGACCGCTGGCATTGTTTTCTACGCCGCCAGCATGTGGGTCGCCGGGATCACGCAGGGCCTGATGTGGCGCGAATATGGCTCGGACGGATACCTCGTGAACAGCTTCATCGACACGGTGGTGGCGCTGGAAAAGATGTATGCGCTGCGTGCCTTTGGCGGGCTGCTCTACCTCTCGGGCGCGGTCATCATGTCCTACAATATGTGGATGACGATTGCCGGCAAGCTGCGCGACGAAGCGCCGCTGGGCGACACGCCGCACGATGAGGCTGCCGACCGCCCGATTGTCGCACAGCCCCAAGCTCAACCCGCCGAATAAGCGCAGCAAGGAAGGAACTTACCCATGAGCAATGCTGCACCCCCAAGCGACGTTTTTGATGGCCATAAAAAGCTTGAGAAGAACGTCACCCTGCTCGCCGCTGCCACTTTGGTGACAGTAGCCATCGGCGGGATTGTCGAAATCGCGCCGCTGTTCTGGCTCGATAACACCATCGAGAAGGTGGAAGGGATGCGTCCCTATACCCCGCTCGAACAGGCGGGCCGCGATATCTACATCCGCGAAGGCTGCTACACCTGTCACAGCCAGATGATCCGCCCCTTCAGGGACGAGGTTGAACGCTATGGCCATTACAGCCTCGCCGCGGAATCTATGTATGATCACCCCTTCCAGTGGGGATCAAAACGCACCGGGCCGGACTTGGCGCGCGTGGGCGGGCGCTATTCGGATGAATGGCACGTCCAGCACCTGAAAGCGCCGCGCTCGGTCGTGCCGGAAAGCATTATGCCCAGCTACGCTTTCCTTGCCGAAACGCCGCTCAAAGTGCCGAACCCTTCGGCCACGCTCACCGCGCTGAGGCGGGTCGGCGTGCCCTACAGCGATGTCGATATCGAGATGGCCGAGAAAGATCTGATGGCGCAGGCCAATCCCGATCTTGATCCGGGCGATCTCGTGGAGCGCTATCCCAAGGCGCAGATCCGCGATTACGATGGCAACCCGCGCCGCGTCACCGAAATGGATGCGCTGGTCGCCTATCTCCAGATGCTTGGCACGCTGGTCGATGTGAACAGCGCGGCAGCGCAGGAACAACTCGCCAAGGAGAAGGGCCGGTGAGCTTTTATGAAACCCTGCGCCATTTTGCCGACTCTTATTGGCTGGCGCTGATCTTCGGCCTCTATCTGACGCTCTGCCTGTGGCATTTCCGCCCAGGCGCCAAGCGCCATGTCGAGACCGCCAAGCACTCGATTTTCAAGGATGACGACGATGGCGAATAAGCGGATCGACGAGCCGACCGGCACCGAGACCGTCGGCCATGAATGGGATGGCATCGAGGAACTGAACACCCCGCTGCCGCGCTGGTGGCTGTGGACCTTCTATGCGACGATTGCGGTGGCGGCTGTCATTGTGGTGCTATACCCGGCGATCCCGATGCTGGAACGCGCGACCAAGGGAACACTGGGATGGACGAGCCGCGGGCAACTTGCCGCAGATATGAGCGCAGCTGACATGGCGCGCCAAAGCATCCGTGAGCAGATTGCGGTCACCGATATTGAACAATTGCCGCGCTCGCCGGAATTGTGGCAGGCTGCAATCAATGGCGGGGCGGCCGCGTTCCGGGTGAATTGTGTGCAATGCCATGGCGCAGGGGCTGCCGGTTCCGAAGGCTTCCCCAATCTCAACAATGATGATTGGCTGTGGGGCGGCACGCTTACCGATATCAAGCAGACCATCACCCATGGCATCCGCTGGGAAGCCGATGACAACACCCGCATCAGCTTTATGCCGGCCTTTGGCGATATTTTCAGCAAGGCAGAGCTTGATGCAGTGACCGCCCATGTCCTTTCCTTGAGCGGGCAAGGCAAAGGCAGCGCCAAGGGCGCGAATATTTTCGCTGAAAACTGCGCCGCCTGCCATGGGCCAACCGGCGCAGGCGATCAGACCCAAGGCGCCCCGGCGCTGAACGATGCAATCTGGCTCTTTGGCGGAAGCCCTGCTCAAGTTCGCAGCCAGATTGCCAACCCGCGCCACGGCGTGATGCCATCATGGGGTGACAGGCTTGATCCCGTCACCATCAAGATGCTGGCGGCCTATGTGCACTCGCGCGGCGGCGGCTTGACGCCTGAAGGCGATCCCGAAGCTGCCGCAGAGGAAATGCAGCAAGCCAGCAAGGCTCCTGCCAAGGCTGCCAATGATGGCTGACACGGGGCATCCCGATCAGACAAATAAGTCCCGCGATTGGGCAGGGGCGCTGGGTGAAAACCCTGCGCCCCAACCGGCGTCTGCGCCTGCGGGCGGCCCTCCTCCCCCACCCCAGCGCCCGGTCAAGCTTTATGAAGCGCGCAAGGCGGTGCACAATAAACGCATTGATGGCCCGTTCCGGCGCTTCAAATGGCTGGTGATGCTGGTCACTTTGGGGATTTACTATGTGACCCCTTGGCTTCGCTGGGATCGCGGGCCGTTCGCGCCCGATCAGGCAGTGCTGATCGATCTTGAACATCGCCGCTTTTATATGTTCGATATCGAGATCTGGCCGCACGAATTCTATTTCGTGGCTGGCTGGCTGATCATGGCGGGGATTGGCCTGTTTCTGGTGACCAGCGCGGTGGGCCGCGCGTGGTGCGGCTATGCCTGTCCGCAAACCGTGTGGACCGATCTGTTCCAGCACGTTGATCGCTTTATCGACGGGGATCGCAACGCAAGAATGCGTCTTGATAAAGCCCCGTGGACAGCATCCAAGATCGCGCGGCGCGGGATCAAGTGGACGATCTATCTTGCGATCAGCATGGCAACCGGCGGCGCGTGGATCCTCTATTTCGCCGATGCGCCCACGCTGTTTCGCGAATTCTTCACCGGCGAGGCTGCGTTTGTTGCCTATGCAACCGTGGGCATTCTCACCTTCACCACCTTCTGGCTCGGCGGTTTCATGCGCGAACAGGTGTGCATCTACATGTGCCCCTGGCCCCGCATTCAGGCGGCGATGCTCGATGAAAATTCGCTGATCGTGACTTACAAGGACTGGCGGGGCGAACCGCGCGGCAGTGTCAAGAAAGCGGAAAAAGCCCCCGACAAATTCGGGGACTGCGTGGATTGCAATATGTGCGTGGCGGTCTGCCCCACTGGCATCGACATCCGCGAAGGTCAACAGATTGGCTGCATCACCTGCGGGCTGTGCATTGATGCCTGCGACAAGGTGATGAAAGATGTCGGCCGCCCGCGCGGGCTGATCGATTACGCAACGCTCAACCAATGCGAAGCCGAAGCCGCAGGGGCCCCTGCCCAGCCTGCGTGGAAAGCTCTGCTCAGGGTGCGCACGTTCCTTTATCTCGGCGTGTGGAGCGCGATTGGCGCTGCGCTGCTGTTCGCGCTTGGCACGCGCACGCACACCGAGCTCACCGTGTCGCCCGATCGCAATCCGCCTTTCATGCTGATGAAGGATGGCGCGGTGCGCAACGCCTACACGCTTCGCCTCAGGAATATGCAGGCGCGCCCGCGCGATATGGAAGTGGCGCTGGTCGGCCTTCCCGAAGGCGCGCTGATGTGGACCGATGCGGTCAATATGGACGCCGCAGCCCCGCAACAGGTAATCTCGGTCCCTGCCAACGAAACCCGCATCATCCGCGCCTATGTGACAATCCCGGCAGGCACATACGCGGACAGCTTCACCTTCCGCCTCACCTCATTGGCAGAGGACGGAGAGGTGGATCTTGCCCCTGCCAATTTCGCCCACCCTAAGGATCAATAATGAGCAGCGAGCACCCCTCGAAGGGCAAATTCACCGGACGCCACATGGCGATCATCATGGTGGCAGGCTTTGGCATTGTGATCGCGGTCAACGCCACCATGGCGGCCTATGCGATTGGCGGCTTTCACGGCGTGGTGGTGGAAAATTCCTATGTCGCGAGCCAGAAATTCAATGGCTGGCTGGAAGAAGCCGAACAGGCGCGCGCGCTCGGCTGGCAGGTGAGGCCCGAGCGCAGCAATGATGGCCATGTGTTGCTGCGCACCGCAGGCGTTCCCGAAGGCACGCGGTTCGAGGCCGCCCTGCGCCGCCCACTGGGTGAGAAAGCCTTTGCCGATCTCACCTTCCGCTCGCTTGGCGATGGGCTGTGGCGCTCGGACCAGCCGGTTGACGAGGGCCGCTGGCTGATCCGGCTGTCAGCCGATGCCGGCGCGATAACCTGGGCCGAGGAAAGCGAATTCTAGCAATGAATGCCCCCGCCCCCCTTACTGCGCCGGAAGAACGCCCGCTTGCCGCGACCCGCTTCACCGTGCCGGGGATGCGGTGTGCAGGCTGCATCGCCAAGATTGAGCGCGAACTGCCCAAGACCCCCGGCATTCATACCGCACGCGCCAATTTCTCGGCCAAGCGCGTGGCGATTGAACATGATCCGGGGCTGGATGAAGCAGTGCTCGAACGCGCTCTGCTCTCGCTCGGCTTTGAAGCGCAGCGCGTGGCCGATAATCCTCTCGGAACCGACGCGAAAGAGCGCAAGCAACTCACCCGCGCTCTCGGCGTGGCAGGCTTTGGCATGATGAATGTGATGCTGCTCTCCGTCAGCATCTGGTCGGGCGCGGACGGGGCGACCAAGCACCTGTTTCATTGGCTTTCCGCGCTGATCGCCCTGCCGGTTATTGCCTATTCGGGCCGCCCCTTCTTTGCCAGCGCTTGGATGGCGCTGAGCCACAAGCGCACCAATATGGACGTGCCGATCTCGATTGGGGTGATCCTGGCAACCGCCTTGAGCATCTATGAGACGATCACAGGGGGCGAACACGCCTATTTCGAAAGCGCGGTGATGCTGCTGTTTTTCCTGCTCGCAGGGCGCGCGCTCGATGCCGAAATGCGCACGCGGACGCGCGCCGGGATTGGCGCCTTGCTGGGCCGGATGGGCAAGAGCGCCAGCGTGATTGCGCCCGATGGTTCAACGCGCCGCGTCGCCGCCGAAGCGCTTGAACCCGGCATGCTGGTGCTCCTCGCCGCTGGCGAGGCGCTGGCCGCCGATGGCGTGGTGGAACAGGGTGCGAGCACGCTTGATAACGCTATGTTGACGGGCGAAAGCCTGCCCGAGCCGGTCTCGGTGGGAAGCGAAGTTCACGCAGGCGCAATCAATCTGGGCGCACCGATCCAGGTGCGCCTCACCCGTGTGGCCGAGGACACAGCCTTGGCCGAAATCGCCCGGTTGATGGACGAGGCGGGCCAATCGCGCAGCCACTATGTGCGCATCGCTGATCGCGCCAGCCGCGCCTATGCGCCGGTGGTCCACACTCTTGCTGCACTGGCATTCGTGGGCTGGATGATCGCAGGCGCAGGCGTGCACCAATCGCTGGTGATCGCGATTGCGGTGCTGATTATCACCTGTCCCTGCGCAATGGGCCTGGCTGTGCCTTCTGCCCAAGTGGTGGCCTCGGGCGCGCTGCTCAAACGCGGGCTGTTGGTCAAGGACGGGAGCGCGCTGGAACGGCTTGCCGAATGCGACATGGCGCTGTTCGACAAGACCGGCACGCTGACCCTGGGCGAACCGCGCCCGGATATTGCGGCGCTGGATGCAGAAGCGCGCAGCGTCGCGCTGGGATTGGCGCAGGCGAGCCGTCATCCCTTGAGCAAGGGGCTTGCCGCCAGCCTGCTGCGGGAAGGGGTGGAGCCTGCACCCATCGCCAACATCCACGAGGCAAGCGGCGAAGGGCTGAGCGGCGAGTGGCAGGGCGTGTTGGTCGCGCTTGAGCGGCCCGACAGCGCCACCAGCGCGCTGGCCACGCGCCTTGTTATTGGCGAGCACAGCCAGATTATCACTTTTGCCGATCCGCTGCGCAGCGATGCGGCCGCGACGATCACGGCGCTCGGCCAATGGAATATCAGCGCGCAGATCCTCTCGGGTGACCGCGCTGCGCCGGTTGCCGAGGTGGCAGCCGAACTTGGCCTTGAAGCCACCGCCGAGGCCAGCCCGCAGGCCAAACTCGCCGCCTTGGAGGCCCTTCGCGCTGAAGGCCGCCGCCCGCTGATGGTGGGCGATGGGCTGAATGATGGCCCAGCACTCGCCGCCGCCCATGCCTCGATTGCGCCGGGCACGGCTTCGGACGCCAGCCAGCAGGCCGCCGACGCGGTGTTCATTGGTGAAAAGCTCATGCCCGTCGCCCTCGCCATCCGGGTGGCGCGGCGCACCATGCAGATCGTGCGGCAGAATTTCGGCTTCTCGATTGTCTATAATGTGCTTGCCGTGCCGCTCGCGCTGTTCGGCTATGTCACGCCGCTGATTGCCGCGATTGCCATGTCGCTAAGCTCGCTGGTGGTGGTCGCCAATTCGCTGCGCCTCGCCAGCAGCGCGAAGGAGCCGCGCGGGTGACAGGCCTTGCCTTCCTCATCCCCATCGCGCTCGGCATGGGCGCCTTGGGCCTTGCCGCCTTCATGTGGTCGATGAAAGCAGGCCAGTACGAGGATATGGACGGGGCTGCCAACCGCATCCTCATTGATGAGGAGGACGAGGCGTGAGCATCTCCCCCGCCTTTGCGCTCGCTGCCCTTATCCCGGTGCTGATCGGGCCTTTGCCGCAGGAAAGCGCCATGCTCACCGCCAAGCTGTGCGGCGGCGGCGAAATCACGATCCCGCTGGGTCAAGACACCCCCAGCGAGCGCGAGTGCCACCCCAAGGCCTGCCATGCCGGAACCTGCCGCGAGAAAGCAAAGCGCGGCAATTGATCCAGCGCAAAGACGCACGCGCGCCGGGGCTGTCTAACAGCCCTCATGTGGACCTATCACCCCGATCTCCTCGAGCGCGCCGTGCCGCGCTACACCAGCTATCCCACCGCGGCCGATTTCGGCCCGCTTGAACAAGGCGCCATTGAGCGCGCGATTGCCGGGGCAGCTGGCGATGTCTCGATCTATCTCCACATCCCCTTCTGCGAGATGATCTGCTATTATTGCGGCTGCAACACCGGGGCGGCGGGCAAGCGCACGCGGGTGGAAACTTACCTTACCGCGCTCCATCAGGAACTTGCGACTGTCGCCAGCCTGCTACCCGCAGGCGCGCGGGTGCGGCGCATTGCTTTTGGCGGGGGCAGCCCCAACGCGATCCTGCCTGCCGAATTCCTTGCTCTTGTCGATGCACTCCACGCGCATTTCCCACTTTACGCACCCGAATGGTCGATTGAACTCGATCCGCGCAGCATGAACCCCGCCTGGGGCCGCGCTATCGGCGAGGCGGGAATCACGCGGGCAAGCATGGGCGTACAGACCTTTGCGCCCCATTGTCAGAAGGCCATCGGACGCGAGCAAAGCCCGCTGCTCATCAGCCGCAGCGTGGAATGGCTGCGCGCGGCTGGCGTCACCTCGCTCAATTTCGATCTGATGTATGGTCTGCCCCATCAGGACGCAGCCGATTTGGAGGATACGCTCGAGCACACCCGCCTGATGGGCGCAGACCGCATTGCGCTGTTCGGCTATGCCCATGTGCCCCACATGGTGCCGCGCCAGAAAATGATACCTCAAGAAACGCTCGCGGGCGCTGCGGAACGCTTTGCCATGGCCGCTCAAGGCTATGCCTATCTGACCGACCATGGCTACCGCCCGATCGGCTTTGATCACTTCGCCCTGCCCCATGACCCTATGGCCGAGGCGGCGCGCACCGGAAGGCTCCGGCGCAATTTTCAGGGCTTTACCGATGATGGGTCAGACGTGCTGATCGGCATGGGTTCGACCGCGATCAGCGGCTTTCCCGGCCTGATCGCCCAGAATGAAAAGAACAATGGCCGCTACCGGATGCTGTCCTCGCAAGGGCGCTTATCCGCCACGCATGGCATCATCCGAAACCGCGAGGATCAGTTGCGCGGTGGTGTGATCGAGCATCTCCTGTGCGAAGGCCATGCGGCCATCGCACCGTGCCTGTTGGGCGAGGTGCGCGCTCGCCTTGCCCCCTTCCTCGAACGTGATCTGGTGCGGATCGCGGGCAATGACCTTGCGATCACGCCGGAAGGCCTACCCTATGCCCGCGTCATTGCCAGCCTGTTCGACGCCTATCGCAAGTTCACCCAGCGCAGCTTCAGTTCGGCTATCTGAGCATCGACCTTGCAATTCGGCACTTTGCCGCAAAACGACAAGCCGTGCTGCCATTGGACTGATACGCTCCCTCAAGGGGGGAGAATCATCATGGCAGTTACCGACCACGTCGACCTCAATGGCTTCATGGAGGGCGTGAAAAAACGCAACCCTCACCAGCCCGAATTTGTGCAGGCGGTGCAGGAGGTTGCAGAGGACATCTTCGACTTTATCGAGGACAAGGAACAATATCACGAACAGCAGATCCTGCGCCGCATGGCCGAACCGGATCGCGTCGTGAGCTTTCGCGTGTGCTGGGAAGATGACAACGGCAATATCCGTGTCCAGCGCGGCTGGCGGGTGCAGAACAACAACGCGATTGGCCCTTACAAGGGGGGCATCCGTTTTCACCCGTCAGTCAATGAAAGCGTGCTCAAGTTCCTTGCCTTTGAACAAACCTTCAAGAACGCACTCACCGGCCTTCCCATGGGCGGGGGCAAGGGGGGATCGAATTTCAACCCCAAAGGCAAGAGCGTGCGCGAAATCATGCGCTTTTGCCAATCCTTCATGACCGAGCTTTACCGCCATATCGGAGCAGATGTGGACGTGCCCGCCGGCGATATTGGCGTGGGCGGGCGCGAAATCGGCTTCATGTTCGGCCAGTACAAGCGCATCACCAACAACTTTACCGGGGTGCTGACGGGCAAGGGGCTGGAATGGGGCGGCTCGCTGATCCGCACCGAGGCAACCGGCTATGGCGCGGTCTATTTCCTTGAAAACATGATGAAGCATCAGGGCCGCAGCCTTGATGGCTTGAGAGCGGTGATTTCGGGCAGCGGCAATGTGGCAACCCATGCCGCCGAAAAGATCGTCCAGCTTGGCGGCACGGTGCTGACCCTGTCCGATTCCGGCGGCTTCATCCATGATCCGGATGGCATCGATCAGGAAAAGATCGATTGGGTAAAGACCCACAAGACCCACCGCCGCGGGCGGATCGAGGATTATGTCGCCGAATTTCCCAGCGCCACCTTCCATGCTGACAAAACCCCATGGGGCGTGGCGTGTGATGTCGCCCTGCCCTGCGCAACGCAGAACGAACTCTTGGGCGAGGATGCGAAAAAGCTGATCGCAAATGGCTGTATTGCGGTTTCCGAAGGGGCGAACATGCCGTGTGATCTCGATGCGGTGCACACCTTCAAGGATGCACGCCTGCTCTATGCGCCGGGCAAGGCATCGAATGCAGGCGGGGTTGCCGTATCAGGCCTTGAAATGAGCCAGAACTCGCTGCGCAAAAGTTGGAGCGAGGAAGAACTCCAGCAGATGCTCAAAGACATCATGTCGGGCATCCATGATCGCTGCCTCACCTATGGTGACAAGGGGGCCAAAAAAGGGGGCTATGTCGATTATGTGAAGGGCGCGAATATCGCAGGCTTCAAGAAAGTGGCCGATGCGATGCTGGCTTTCGGCGTGGTGTGAGCCTCGGGCAGGACGGATAGCAAGGTTCAATGCCGTGAACTTATGCGCCCACGTCTCGCTGCCCGGCCACCAATGATAGCAACAGGATATTGTGGCCGGGCGGGTTCAAGGAACTGGGAGGCGGGGTGGGAGCAACGCCGCTTATCTGACGCCCGGTGCATGGGCTGACGTGACCGCAATCGGACCTTGCGCCCGATGCAGGAGAGCCTTGGATGCATAGCAAAGCCTTGAAATAGCGAAACCTTCGTGACGGGCAAGCGCAGACCTGCGCTTGTTCTATCAGCGGCGCCGTTCACGAAAGAGCATGCGCAGTTCGAGCAGATTGGCGACCCTTAAAGCAAATTCGAACACATCGAACGGCTTGGTGACAATATCGCGTGCCCCCAGAGCGAGCGCCCGGCGCTTCGCTTCCAGAGAGGTATCGGCCGTCAGCACCATAATCGGCACCAGATCATCGCGCCCTGCCAGACGTTCCAGCCGGTCGAGCAGAGCATAGCCGTCAAGATCGGGCATCATCAGATCAAGCAACACAAGATCAGGCTGGAACGCAAGATAGCGCTCCACCGCCTGCGCGGGATCAAGCAAGGTTTCAATCTCGCTGTAGCCCTCTCGTTCAAGGACTGCGCAAACCAGCGCGAGGTTGGCGGGCTCATCATCGATCACCAGCAGTCGCATGGCCGACAAGTCGCGCTCGGCCATCATGTCGCACAATCCGCCAAGGCGCGTTGCAAATGCTCGGTAAGCCGCGCCAGATCGATCGGCTTGGTCAAAACCGCCCGAGCCCCGTGCCCGATCCAGTCTTCCTGCGCGGCCAGCGCATCTGCGGTAAGCAGGATCACGGGCAAACCGGGCAATTCGCGTTGCAATTGGCTGAGCACCCAATCGCCTGTCCGATCAGGCAAATGAAGATCAAGCAGCACCAGATCAGGCCGGTGGCGCAGCGCAAGATCGAGCCCGATGCCCGCCTGCATCGCGCTCAGCAATCTTGCATCGGGCAATTCGCGGGCAATCACCGCCTCGATCAGCTGGGCGTTGGCAAGATTGTCCTCGATCAGCAGAATGCTTGCGCGATGCGGCCTAAGGGGCAGGCCTTGCGCAGCACATACAGGATCTTTTGGCACTTCGGGGGATTGGGCCGAAGAGGGCAATTCAATCCAGAAGCACGCGCCCGCACGCCCATCGGTGCGCGGCGAATAACCGATCGCACCGCCCATGGCATCGATCAACGCGCGCGACAGCGAAAGGCCCAGCCCCGTGCCCTCGGAACGGGCTGCGGCAGCGCCCAGCCGAGTGAAAGGCTGGAACAGGTGGACTGACTGATCGGGTTCGATGCCAATTCCTGTATCAGTGAAGCTGACCCGCACGCGGTCCTCCCGCTGCTCGGCCTTGATCACCACGCTACCACCTTGGCAATTATACTTGATCGCATTGTTCAGCAGATTGAGGAGCACCTGCAACAACCGCCGACGATCGGTCAGGACAGGAGGCAGATCAGCCGGTTCAACCAGAACTGTGACTTCGCGGCTTGTGGCATGGGGTAACAACAATCCGACGGCTTCTTCAATCACGGGGTTGAGCGCTGCCGGAGCCATATCGAGCGCCAGCTTGCCCGCTTCGATACGGGCGATGTCGAGCACTTCGTCGATCAATCCCAGAAGGTGCCGTCCGGCTCTCAGGATCTGCCCGACGCTGTCGCGTTCAGGCGCGCGCGATGGGCCGCGCTCGATCTCCAGCAGCTGGGCAAAGCCAAGGATCGCATTGAGCGGTGTGCGCAGTTCGTGGCTCATGCGTGACAGGAACAAGCTCTTTGCCGCGCTGGCGGTTTCGGCTTCGTGCCGGGCAGCCTCCAGTGCCTCCTCGGCGCGCCGACGCTCTGTGATGTCGCGGGTGACCTTGGAAAAACCGCGCAGCGCGCCGGCATCGTCATAAAGCGCGGTGATGACGACATTGGCCCAGAAATGCGTGCCGTCCTTGCGCACGCGCCAGCCCTCGTCCTCCACTCGGCCATCGCGCACAGCATCAGCAAGGTTGCGCATCGAGCGCTCCCAACTGTCCTCGCCGGGGTAGAACACCGAAAAATGCCGGCCAAGAATTTCATCGCTGCGCCAACCTTTGATCCGCTGAGCGCCGGTGTTCCAGCTGACGACATGGCCGGCGGGATCAAGCGCAAAAATTCCGTAATCACGCACCCCCTCAATCACCAGACGGAAGCGTTCCTCGCCCTCACGCAGCGCCTGTTCGCGCGCGCGCAACAGCTGGCTTGCCTCACCCATGCGCTCGGCCAGCGCGCCGATTTCGTCATGGGCAGGTCCGAAAGACGGCAAAGCTTCGCCTTGTGCCAACTGCACCGCGCCGCGTTCGAGACGCTGCACCCGGCGCACGATGCCGCTGGAGAAAAGAAACACCGCAAACAGGCTACCGACCAGGCCGCTCACCGTCAGGATGGCGGTGGCGATAAGGCCATTGCGACGCAACCGATCAAGGCGCTCCTGGCGTGCGGCGAGCAATTCGCGCTCGCGCGCCTGCATGCCATCAATTTCGCTGCGCAAGCTGTCCAGCACCTGCTTGTTCTCGCCAAGGCCAACTGCGATCGAGGGATCTGCGACAACCTCGGCGCCGCCGCGCTGGCGCGCTGCAAACAATGCGGCAAGGCCTTCGCGCTTGCGTTCTGAAAGCGTTTCGATGCGCGCCAGACGAGCAGCAGCTTCCGCATCGCGGATCGAATTGCGCAGCCGCTGCGTGACTTCGGGCACGCGCGTCTCGGCTCGGGTATAGGCTTCGAGGAAACGCGCTTCGCCGGTCAGGAGATAACCGCGCACTCCACTCGAGGCTTCCGCCAGCAAGGCGTGAACCTCGTTTACATCGGTCTGAATAGCGATGGTGAGACGCACGTCTTCACCGGCACGCGCTTCGAGACGATTGATGGTAAACAGCGCGGCGAGCGAGCCGAGGAAGATAAGCAGCGGCAGCGCCACCACCACCAGCCCCTTTGTGGCGAGGCGGCGATTGGCCCACCAGTTGCCGATTGTGGCGATCATCAGGCCGCCTCGCCGCGGCGATGCTCCACGGCCAGAATGGCCGCTTGCGTCCGGTCGCGCACCCCCAACTTGCCAATCAAGCGTTCGACATGTGTCTTTACGGTGCCCGGACTGATGCCAAGCACTTGGGCGATTTCCTTGTTGGTTCGGCCTGCAGCAAGGGCGTCGAGCACTTCCCACTCACGCGGGGTCAAACGATCAAGAGCAGCGCGCGCGGAAGCCTGGCCGGGATCGACCACGGCGCGTCGCATCAGCTTGGGCGGAAAGGCGACCCCGCCCGTCAGAACCTGTTCGAGAGCCGCCAGAAAGGCGGTGCGCGATGCATCCTTAAGCACAAACCCCCGCGCCCCCGCGGCGATCGCGGCGCGCAGATAATCGGCGGTGTCGTGCATTGTCAGCATGACAACCGGCAGATCGGGCATTTCCTCAGCAAGCTGACGCGCCACCTCCAACCCGTCGATTTCGCCGGCTGCGTAGCGGATGTCGAGCAGCGCAAGATCGGGCGCGTGTTCGCGGCACAGGCACAGCGCTTCCTCGCCCCTCGTCGCTTCGGCCACCACCTGATAACGCCCATCCCTTTCAAGCATGGCGCGCAGGCCCTCGCGGGCAAGAACATGGTCATCCGCAATGACGACACGCGCAAGGCTCATTGGGGGGGAAGCTCCGCCAGGATGGTACAACCAGCGCCGGGAGCGCTATCGACCTTCAACTCTCCGCCGAGCAATTCGATCCGCTCACGCATATAGGCAAGGCCAAGCCCGCCTGCACTCCCGCCTGGGCTGAGCGCAGCAGGATCAAAGCCGCGGCCATTGTCGCACACCCGCAAACGCCACGCGCCAGCCTTGCCGCGATCAAGCCGGACAGTAACCCGTGTGCCCGGCCCGGCATGAGCGACCGCGTTGTTGAGCGCTTCCTGCGCAATCCGGAAAAGCGCTGTCTCGATGATCGGTTCGGGCCGCGCTGCGCCGTCGAGTGCAAGTTCGACCTCAAGCCCCTCATGGCCTGCTTCATGAGCAAGTTGACCAAGCGCCGGGACCAGCCCGAGATCATCGAGGACCGGCGGACGCATTCCTGCAATCACCCGGCGCAGTTCCTGCACCAGCGCACGAGCCTGATCAGTGGCTGCCAGAAGATCAACCGGATCGCCATCACCAGCCAGTTCCAGCCGTCGCATCAGCGCAGCCGCCGATTGCGCGACACCATCATGAAGTTCATGGGCAATGCGGCTGCGCTCGGTTTCCTGTATGCGCAGCAATTCTCCGAGAAGGCGCACCAGCCGCGCCTCGCGCGCCCGCGCCGAAAGGCTTGCACCGATCAATTGACACAGCAGCGACAGCGTCTTGTGGTCTTCGCTGCTTGGCTCGCCGCGCCTGTCCGCCAGCACCAGCCAGCCCGCGCCGCCCTGCCCCCGTCCGGGTGCAGGCAAGGCTAGAACCAGTTCGCTCGCCCCGCCCTGCGGCTTGCTGGCAGGTGGCAGAACCAAACAACCCCGAGCATATCCGGCAAGATGGGCCGCCCCGGTGGCCAGCTGCGCTGCTACCTCGTCAAGCGTGTCAGGGGTCGCTGCCGCAAGCGCCTGCCCGGCCTCGACCAGAACGCGCAGGCGCGCAGCGCGTGCCTCGGCTGCGCGATAAAGCGCCCGCAGGTCAGCGGTGTTCTCAGGCATACCCGCAGAAGAAGAACCGGAAGTCATGCCACCTTGCTAGACCGCCCAAACCGCTTTGTCATACGCCATCCGGCATAGGTCATTACGCTTGCCGGATGGCTGACGCGCGTCTGCGCAGAAACAGCCAGATCCATGATCACTATTCACCCTGTCATGGAGAAACACTGTGTCCAAAAAACTTTTCGCATTGCTCGCCGCAGCCAGCCTGCCCGCACTCGCCGCCTGCAACCAAACAGAAGACAGCGCCAAAGCCGCGCCCACAGAGGCAATGCTGCAATACAGCGCCAACTGCATCACTGAAAAAGACATCGTCGATGCCCAGGTGGCCTGGGGCGATGGCATCATCAAGATCGGTGAAGTCTTCACCGCAGGCGGCGACTATCGCGAGGCTGCCGCCAAGCACATCGATGACTTCTACGGCTATGATCTCAGCCTGGTGCTGTTCAAGCCGACCCTTGCCTCGGTCGAGCAGTTCCGCGCGTCCTTTGATGGTGCGCTGTCCTATTTCGTCGGCGGCAATCCGTCATTCCCTGAAGACAAGGGCTTTGCGATCACTCCGTGGACCAAAGTGCGCTGGCAGAACGCCGGGATCATCAACAACAGCTGTTATATGGCGATTGCCATGGGCAATTACTTCTTCACCCCGGCCAATGGCGGTCCGGAGACCAAGGTGGAATACAACTTCGGCTACGTAAAAGACGCCGAGGGCAAGATCCGGATCGTTTCGCACCATTCCTCGTTGCCGTTCAACGGCAGCTGACAGGCTCGTCGCTTCCTCATGAGTTGTGCAGGCCGCGCCCGAACAAGCGCGGCCTGCACGCTCAATCCCTGACCTGACATTTCCGAAAGTTCTGCCATGCCAACCTCGCTCCTTTTGCGCACTGGGCGCCGCGCCATGCTCGGGCTTGCCCTGCTTGCCGGATTGGCTGTCCCTGCCCAAGCCAGCGAAGAGGATTTCAACCTCTGGCTCGGGCAATTTGCAACCATCAACACCAGCGACAAGGTCTATGTCAGGCTGGAAGCGCAGGAACGTTTCACCAATGACGCAGATCGGCTGGGGCAATTGCTGCTGCGTTCGCTGGTGGGCTATCGGCTTAATGATAATGTCAATATTGGCGCAGGCTATGCCTATATTTTCACCGATCCGGTTGGGCCGGTCGAACTGAACGAGCATCGGCTCTATCAGGAATTAAACGTTCGTCTGCTGAGAACTGCTGGCGGTTTGACCCTGGACTCGCGCACCCGGCTCGAACAACGCTTTTTTGAGGAGCGCGACGGCACCGCCTGGCGTGTGCGGCAGTTCGTCCAGCTGCGCGCGCCGATAACAAAACACAATCGACTGGTCGCCTTCTCCGAACCCTTCATCGACCTCAACCAGACCAGCGTGCAACGCGGCGGCTTGTCGATCTGGCGCAATTTCGCAGGCATATCGGTGCCGCTGACCAAAGGAGTCGAGATCGTGCCGGGCTATCTCAACCAATATGTCGTGCGTGACGGGCCCGACCGGATCGATCATACGGCAAACATCAATCTGTTCATGAATTTCTAGCCGGCCAGAGATTGGCAGCTGATACTCAAGCTCGTTGAGCTTCGCTCATACCTCCCACCCCACCTCCCTGCCCGGCCACCAATGATACCAATAGGGTATGGTGGCCGGGCAGGGAGGCGGGGTGGAAGGCGCATGGGTTCACGCCAGTGAACCTTGGTATGACGTGGAGCCTGCCTGCTGCCGGAAGGCCGTATAACCCACCCTGCCCAGCCATGCGGGTGGCCGATTGGTGACGCATTGATTGGCAGGGCAGAGGAAGTCCGTATCTGCCCCACGCAGTGGGTCCGAGTCCTTGGCTATTTCACGCCCAGAGCTTCTGCCTGCCGCCGCAGCTCAGCCGCTTCACCCGGATTGGCGCGGATCGCTGCCTCAAGCGCAGCCTTCGCCTTGGCAGGCTCTCCCAGCGTCATGCGACTCCTTATCAGCATCACCCAGCCATCGAGGTTGCCGGGGTTCTGCTGCAGCCGCGCTTCAAGCTGGGCGACCATGCCTTGCGCCATTTCGCGCTGCTCGGCAGGGCTCATGCTGCCTGCCGCCGCCATCTCAGCGGCGCTTGGCCCGCGCACTGCCGGCAGGCCTGCGCCGCTGGGGGAAGCACCCGCACTGCGCCGCTCATTGGCAGCGGCAATCCGGGCAGCGACTTCAATGCCATTTATCTGTCCAACCTGCTCGATGGTGCGCACCAGGTCAGATTCCCACGGCGCGCCGGGAGGGGTATCGGCCAGCAACGCCAGCCATGCGGCAATGGCGCCTTGGTGATCCTTGTCGAGATCCTTCTTCACCGCGAGAAAATAGCGCGCGCGGGCATCCTTGGGATCAAGTGCCACAGCCTTTTCGAAAGCCGCCAGCGCCTCTGACGGCAAAGGATCGCGCGCGCTTGCCATCACCAGTGCCTCACCCAACGCCGACCACAGCGCGCTTTGCTGGTCATCGATGGCCAGTGCGCGGGTATAGGCCTGCGCCGCCGCGGCAAATTCGCTGCGTTCAAAATGAGCAAAGGCCAGATTGCTCCACGCGCGTGGATCATCGCTCGAAGCCTCGGCAAGCGTGCGCAGTTGTGCAAGATCAGGCTCGCCCTCGCCCTGCGAGCCGGCGACAGGCGCTGTTCCGCCTGTGCCTTCATAAATGTTGTAACCAATCGAAGCCGCCGCCAGCACCAAAGCTGCGCCCAGCAAATACCAGCCGAGCCGATTTGTGCCGTTTTGTGTCTCGCTATCCATCAGACAAGCGCTAGCAGTGCGCGCAGCAACCGGCAATTCGCACTGGCAAAGGTGCGCGTTTTCTTTATGCTGCTCTTAGGCACAATTGGGTCCAGAGGGGGGGATCGATTGTCGGACTTGTATAAAGTCGCCATAATTGGATCAGGCCCTGCCGGATTGAGCGCTGCGGCGCGCGCGGCGGCAATTGGCATGAGCCATGTGCTGATCGAAAAAACCGATCACCTCTCCGACACGATCTTCAAATACCAGAAGGGCAAGCACGTCATGGCAACGCCCGCCAATCTGGTGCTCAGAAGCGATCTCGATTTCGACGCGGGCAAGCGCGAGGCGATCCTTGGGACGTGGGACGAACAGATCGCCACGGGGCGCGTGAACGTAAAACTCAACGCCGAAGTGACCAAGGTCGAAGGCGCAAAAGGCAATTTCGCGATCCACTTGCGCAGCGGCGAAGTGGTGGCAGCTGAAGCCATCGTGCTCGCCATTGGCACACAGGGCAATCCCAACCGGCTGCGCTGTCCGGGAGCGGATTCGCCGATGATCCAGTATCAATTGGATGATCCGGGCGAATATTTTGATGAACACATCACCGTGATCGGATCGGGCGATGCGGGGATTGAAAATGCGCTGGGTCTGGCAGCTGACCCGGCGCAGCGCAATGTGGTGACGATCCTCAACCGCTCGGCTGATTTCGCCCGCGCCAAGGCGGCGAACGTGGCGCTGCTCGAAGAAGCCGAACGCGAGGGGCGCATCTTTGTGCGGCGCGAGACGACACCTGCCGAAGTTCGGGACGGCGAATTGCTGCTCGACACCCGCGACGGGCAGGAGGCGATTCCCTGCCAGCGCATCATCGCACGCACCGGCTCGCAGCCACCGCGCGGCTTTGTGGAGGCCATGGGCATCGAATTTTCGAGCAGCGAACCCGGTGCCTTCCCCAAGCTTTCGCCCGTGTTCGAAACCACCACGCCCGGCATCCATGTGATCGGCGCGCTGGCGGGCTATCCGCTGATCAAGCACTGCATGAACCAGGGCTATGATGTGATCGAGTTCCTGAACGGGAACGCTGACTTGAAGCCCGCCGATGAGCCTATTCTGGCGGAGAAATTCAATCACCTTCCCGGCAATCGCAACGTGGATGAATGGCTCGGCGTGTTTGGCGACAATATCGGCATTCTGGCCGATCTTTCCACCCTGCAGCTGCGCGAATTGATGCTCGATTCCACGGCTCACGCCTATGAGCCGGGCGACGTGATTTTCCGCCGCAACGAGCCGGGTTCCTCGATGTTCGCGATTGCCGAAGGCTCGGTCGCGGTTGAAGTCAGCCCGCATGATCCCTCGATCACTGTGCCGATCGAACAGGGCTCGATCTTTGGCGAGGTGGGCCTGATTTCCGGCCGCCGCCGGGGTGCGACGGTGCGCGCGGCGGAGCCTGTCATTGCGCTCGAATTGTCGCGCACCGCAGCGCTGAAATTGCTGGCAACCTCGCCGGGAGCAGCGCGCGCGGTCACCGCGATTTCGATTGAACGCCAACTGCTCCAGATGTTCGGTTCAGGCCTCACCCGCGAAGATGTCGCGCCGCTCGTCGCCAGTGCAGAAGTGATGCAGGCGCGCGCGGGCCAAGTGATCGTCACTGAAGGGGCGGATGACAAGGACATCTTCATTATCCGGCGCGGGTCGATGATTGTGGAGAAGGAAATCGGCGGCAAGCCGGTGTTCCTCTCTTACCTGCCCGCTGGTTCCTATTTCGGCGAAATGGCGGTGATCGATGGTTCAGCCCGCACCGCCACGGTGAAAGCCGCGATCAAATCCGAGGTGATCCGACTGCCGGGCGACGGGTTTCTAGCGCTACTCGATAAAAACCCGGCGCTGCGCGAAAAGGCGCTGGCCGACATGGCGGGGCGCCGCGCCACCAACGCCTTTATCGAGAGCCGGAAAGGCGATTTCACCGGCGCGGTTGATCTCTACTCCGAAACCGCCGCCTTCCTTGTCGACAACGGCATTGGCGAGGCAACCGATGTGCTGCTCATCGATGAAAAACTCTGCATTGGCTGCGACAATTGCGAGAAGGCCTGTGCCGACAGCCATGATGGCCTCTCCCGGCTCGACCGCGAGGCCGGGCGTTCCTACGCCCATCTCCATGTGCCGACGTCATGCCGCCACTGCGAGCATCCCCATTGCATGGCCGATTGCCCGCCCAATGCAATCCACCGCGGCCCGGATGGCGAGGTGTTCATCGATGAAACCTGCATCGGCTGCGGCAATTGCCAGCGGAACTGCCCCTATGGCGTGATCCGCATGGACGCAAAGCCGCCGAAAAAGCCGAGCCTCCTCCAATGGATGCTGTTTGGCGCGGGCCCCGGCCCGGGCGAGGCGCCCTATGGCTGGCGCAAGAAGGAAGCGGCCAAGCAGCAAATGCCGGAGGCCAAGCTCGCGATCAAATGCGATATGTGTTCCGGCATTGATGGCGGCCCGGCCTGTGTGCGCGCCTGCCCGACGGGCGCGGCCATCCGTGTGAGCCCCGACAAATTCCTCACCTTCACCAAGCTCACCGAGGATGTGGAGTAATGGCGAGCCGCGCATCCGGCGCTGGCAAAAGCCGCTTTAGCCGTGACGAGGCGCGGCGCGATTCCGATCATGTGAGCTTCCTCAAACACCGCCGTTTCCGCTGGCTGTGGATTGCGCTTGTCCTGAGCGGCACGGCGGTGCTCGCCTATGCGCTGATCGATCAAGAGCCGCGCCCCAATGGCGGGACATGGCTTGGCTATACGCTCGGCACCATCGGCGTGCTGCTGATCCTGTGGCTTTCGCTCTTGGGTGTGAGGAAGCGCCACATCACCACCGGCGCGTGGAGCCTCAAGGCGTGGACATCGGCCCATGTCTATCTCGGCCTCTCGCTGATCGTGATCGGGACGCTGCACACCGGGTTTCAGGTGAGCTGGAATGTCCACACGCTCGCCTATGTGTTGATGATGGTGGTGATCTTGTCGGGCATCTGGGGGGTGATCGCCTATGCCACCTTGCCCGCGCACCTTTCTGCCAATCGCCGCGAAATGACACGCATCGAAATGCTCGATGCGCTCGCGGCACTGGATCGCCAATTGGATAGCGCCGCGCAGCCGCTCGAACGCGCCGAGGCCGACCTGGTGCTGGCAACGCTCACGCAAGATATCTTCCACGGCGGCGCATGGGGGCGGCTTACCGGGAGCTATCCGGCTTGCGCCACTGCCCGCGCGCTCAAGGCCATCGGGACGGGCGATGAAGCCCACGCGCGCGTCCATGCCCTGCTGGATAAACGCCGCGAACAGCTCGCCCAGATCCGCGGTTACTTGCGGATCAAGGCGCTGCTGGAAATCTGGCTGTTCCTCCACATCCCTGCCACCATTGCCCTGATCGCGGCGCTTATCGCGCACGTCATCAGCGTGTTCTATTACTGGTGAGGGGGCAGGCGATGGCATTCCTCATCCGCACCATCGACTTCACCGCCTCGGGCCGCGAGATCATTCGTGATCGGGTCGTGGAACAGGCGCACCTCACGGTGGGCCGCGCGGCGGAATGCGATATCCACCTGCCCGATCTCGCGGTGGAACAGCGCCACTTGGCGCTCACCCTTGCAAGCGATGGCACTTTGCGCGCCGAGGCGCTCGGCACGCTCGGCTTTGCGCTCGACGGGCGCAGCGTCACCGAGGGCGTGATCGATCCGGGCGTCGGCGGCGAAATTGCGCTTGGCTCTGCCCTGATCGCAGCAGCGCGCGATGAAGCGGGCCGAGTCACCCTCACCATCCGCCAAGCCCCTGCCGAGGAAGGCAAGGGCGATGCGGTGGCAGGCTTCGCGCTCGCCAGCGCCCTGCCGAGCAAGCGCGCCGCCTCATGGGTGCTCGCCAGCCTTATCCTCGTGCTGCTGCTGGCCGTTCCGGTCTTCACCCATGCCACCCGCACGATCACTCCCAATGATCCGGACAAGATCACGCACGGCCAGACCGTGCTCGATGCCGCGTGGAGCACTGGCGCGCTTTCGGTGAAGCACCACGCGCTCGAAGAAAATTGCGAAAGCTGCCATGTGAACGCCTTTGTCTCGGTGCGCGATGAGACCTGCATTTCGTGCCACAAGGGGCTGGGCGATCACGCCGCGAAACCGCGCCTCATCGCCGGGATGCCGGAGCTTTCATCAGGCGATGCCGCCTTGTGGAAAATCGCCGGAATGTTCGGCAAGGAAGGGCGCGGCGCCTGCACCACCTGCCACACCGAACACGAAGGCAAGGTGCGACAACAGCCTGCAAGCGAGGCTTTCTGCAGCGATTGCCACGACAAGCTGGATACGCGGCTTACCGACACCGCTCTCGCCAATGCGCATGATTTCGGCAAACAGCACCCGCAATTCCGCCCCACTTTCTATGCCGCCTATGGGGCAAAAGAGCCGGTGCGCCTGTCGCTCGATAAAAAGCCGGTGGAGCAAAGCGGGCTGATTTTCCCGCACGATGTCCACATGGATGAACGCGGGGGTGCGGCGCGCATGGCGATCAGCCTTGCGCAATATGGCGCGCCGCTTGAGTGCAAGGATTGCCACGCGGCCACTGCTGACAAAATCAGCTTCAAGCCGGTCGAGATGGAGCAATCCTGCGAGAGCTGCCACAGCCTTGTGTCAGGGCGCGGCGCGGGCGGCTTCACCAGCCTGCGCCACGGCGATGTGCGCAAATTCCGCGAGGATATTGCAGGCCTGAGGCAAGGCGCCGCCCGCAAGCCTGTTGGCGCCGCCCGCCAGCGGCCGGGGCAGTTCGGTGAGGCCGGACGTTACTACGCCCAATTTGGCCGCCCGGTGAACGCCCATATCAGCCTTGCACGAGGCCTTGAAAAGGGCGGGGTGTGCACCGAATGCCACCTGCCCACACAAACGGGTGGCCGCGCTGACCTCGTGCCGGTGAACCTGCCTGATCGCTTCCTGATGCATGGCTATTTCAGTCACGAGGCGCACAAAAAGGAAGAATGCACCGATTGCCACGCGGCCGACAAATCCAAGACCGCGAACGATCTTTTAATCCCTGATCTGGCAAGTTGTCGTGACTGCCACCTTGGAGCAACCGCCCAGAAAACCAAGAAAATCGTGCCCTCATCCTGCGCGATGTGCCACGCCTATCACGTCCCATCAGGACAATGGTCGCAAAGCCGTTCTGAAACGACCAAAGGAGCCTCCAGCTATGTTGCAGACGCCCGCCGCGCCAAAGGCTCCGACCAGTGATCCCCGCGCAAGAAACGCGTGATCCGCGCGCGCTGCTGATCGCGCAAATCACCGATATTCACGTCGGCTTTGCCCCCGATGAAAAGCCGGAGGAATTGAACCTCACCCGCTTTCGCGCGGTGCTGGAGCGCTTGTTCCACGGCCCCAATGTGCCCGATCTGCTGGTGCTGTCAGGCGACATCACCGATCACGGCGATGGGGAAAGCTTTGCCAAGACCGCCGCCCTGCTAGAATGCGGCCCCTGCCCGATAGTGCCCATGGTGTGCAATCATGACAGCCGCGAGGGATTGCTCGGCGCTTTCCCGCATATGGAGGCGGCGGAAGGCGGATTTCTGCATTGGGCGTTCGAGATGGCGGGCCTCAGGATCATCTGCCTCGACAGCCTCGAAGATGGCCGCCACGGCGGCGCTTTCTGCGAAGCGCGGGCGGCATGGCTCACCGCAAGGCTGGCCGAAGCGCCCGAGACGCCGACGCTGATCTTCCTGCATCACCCGCCGGTGGTGGCCGGGATCGACTGGATGGACCCGGCACCTGATGAGCCGTGGATTGTCCGGCTGCGCAGCGTGCTCGAAGGGCAAACACAGGTGCAGGCGATCCATTGCGGGCACTTGCACCGCCAGATCACCACCCGCTTTGCCGGCATCCCGCTGGGCGTGACGCCGTCGGTTGCGCCTTTGGTGGCGATGGATCTCTCCGCGATCGATCAGGATGTGCCCGATGATCGCGAGCTTATCACCACCGAACCGCCGACCTATGCGCTGCACCGCTGGGACGGGCAGCGGCTGGTTTCGCATTACGAACGCGTGGGCGATTGGCAGGTGCTCGCCCGCTACACGCAAGGCTTGCAACCCATGATCCGCGATATGTTTGCAGAGCGCGGTTAGCCCCCGCCCCTTAGCGCCCTGCCCGTTGCTGGCTTGCAGGAGGCGGCAAGCGCCCGATCCAGCGGCTCATATTGACCTCGTCGCTGACTTTCCACGGCACGCCTGCGCGGGTCATGAACAGCCGCTCCATTTCAGGCCGGGTGAAGGGCCGCGAACCAAGCCGTCCAAACACCGCGATCTGCCCGCCGGTTTCATCCACCGCGCGGTCGCGGTCGAGCCCCTTGGAGATGGAGATCGCGGGTGAAGGCGTCTTGGCGAAGGCAATCAGTTCGGGCACGGGCGTAGGTGAAAAACCATAGAAATTGCGCTGGCTATCGGGACTGGTGAGTTGCAGCAGCTTCATGCCGTTGCGCCCATCCGCCACATAGGCAAACAGCGAGGCATTGGTGGTCGCCACCATCACATCCTCGGCATCATTCAGCGCGCCATCGAGCGTCACCTTTTGGTGGATGCGCGGGGCGAGCGGGTTCTTGACGTCGAGGATCACGAGGCCCTCGGCCTTGGCCGCGACATAGGCATAGGTGCGCGCGACATAGATGCGGCGCGCGTCGCTAAGGCGCACTGTGGCTTCGGGCCGGGCGATAGGATGTCGCAGGTTGGTGACATCGAACAGCTTCACCCCATCCGCATCCGAAACCCACAAATAGCGGAACTGGATCGCGCTCGCCCGTGCATCGCGAAGCTCGCGCACCGCAGCAAGCTTGGGTTCGAGCGGATTGGCGAGATCGACCACGACAAGCCCACGCGCCGCGGTAATGAAGGCAACCTCGCCCGCCAAGTGGATATGCCGCGCCCCATCGAGCACGCCTCCGGGGTTCCACGCGGTGCTGCCATCGGCGAGCACTTCGCGCCGCAGCCGGTTGCCGCGGAATTCGCCGTCGGCCAGCGTGTTGACATTGACGAGCACCAGCCCCTCCACGCTGTCAGTCACCACCGCATAATTATAGATCGGCAGGAACGCCTGTTCCTGATTGATTGCGCGCATTTCAGGGGTGCTGCGGGTGGGCGCAATCGGCTGATTGGTGGGCAGCGCCATGCAGGTGGCGTTCGCGGTCTTGACCTGCGTGTTGTGGCCCAGCTTGGAGAACGGCCCCGTCAGGATGCGCTCGGACACCCCCTTGTTGGCGACAGAGGCGACATCATAGGCGCGAAAGCCGCCCTTGCCTTCGGCCACGAACATATATTCGCCGCGCACCTGCAAGCAGCCGACCCGGCCCGGCGTTCCCTGATTGATGTTGACGAATTCCTCTAACGGCTTGGTTTCGCCCGAGAGGTTCTTGTCGAAAGTATTGCCGCGCACCCAGTTCTTCAGTTCGCGGCCATTATCCTCAACGTGCATCCGCCAATAATCGGGATAGGCGTATTTGTGGAGGTATGACCCGATCACCGATTGCGGCTCGTCATATTCGGTGACGCGGGTCGCCTGAAACCCGCCCTCAAGACCCGTCCACGCGTTCATCCCAACGAAGTTTACATAATTCGTGCCCAGCAAGAGCAGCTGCGCCATGATCGCGTTGTTATCGTCCTTGTCGGAAAGGTGGCAATCCGAGCAGGTCTTGGTCTCGGTTTTCCGCACAGTGTGCGGGAAATGCGGCGCGAAGGCCTGTGACGAGAACCCGATCGCGCTGATCGGCGGCTGCTGCACGTAGATGCGCTCGCGGTTGATGTTCATCGAGGACAGCACCAGCGCCGAGGATGACCGCACCGGGGCGATCTGATTGCCCTTGGTGGTCTGGTGCTTGCCGAGCTGGAACATTTCATCGCGCGCGACCTGCGGGTTGTAAGTCGCAAAGTTGCGCGTCTCGCCGCCTTCATAACGGTGCGAGGCGGTTTTCCAGTTGGCCTCAATCGGCAGGTGACACCCGCCGCAGCTGGTCGTCCATGACAGGTGGCAGGTGAAGCACGCCATTTCGGGATCGCGGTGGGCGCGGTCTTCAAGGCTGACACCTTCACCAAATTCAAACCGGCCGGTTTCCGCGCCATAGCGGCTCATCAGCTTGGCGCGCGCCGCCTTGGCGTTGAATTCGGGCGAGGTCGGATCGACTGCGTCCTTCACCAGGCTCACCACCCATTCGAGCTTGGGATCGACAATCGAGCGCTGAATCAGCTTGCGGCGGCCATCTGCGCCTTCGACCCATTCAAAGCGGCGCTGGCCATCGGGGTTCCTGAGCAGCGCAAGGTTATGCCCCTGCGGCGGGGCAGCAGGCCCGCTGGTGCGAAGCGTGGGGTAGGCATCTGCCGTGCCGTGGCAATCCTTGCAGCCGATTTCGATGGCGTTTGCCACCTCGCCATAGATGAGGCCATTGCCGTGGCTGTCCTGTTCGTAATGGCAATCGGCGCATTGCATCCCGACCTCGGCGTGGATGCTCATCATGTGGACTGCTTTTCCGGGATTGACGCCGGGTTCGACAAACTTGCCCTCGCCTTCCTTGCGCCATTTTTCGGGATCATCGGGATCGATGATCTTGCCGTCGGCATCGAGCAAATTGCCCTCGCGGTCGCGCTTGAAGATGGCGCGGAAATTCCAGCCGTGGCCGTGATAATCGGCAAATTGCGTATCTTTGAGCTTGGGGTTCAAGTCATAGACATTGCGCAGGAAATCGAGATCTGCCCACTTGCCTTTTGGCGCCGCGCCCTCCGGGTTGCGATCGAGCACCGCGCGCACTTCGGCAGAGGTGGGATACTTCTGCTGCTCTGGCCACATGAAAGGCGCATCGCTTTCATAGTCCCACATGGTGTAGCCGAGGTAGGAATTGAGGAAGATATTGGGCTGGTGCATATGGCAATTCATGCACTGCGCGGTGGGGATGGCGCGGGTGAAGACGTGTTGAAGCGGGTGGCCCTTCTCCTTCATCTTGCCGTCGATGGTGAGCGCGCCGTCCTCATAAGTCTTGCCGGGCTCCTTCACCGCCGCATGTTTTTTATCCTTCTTGCCATAGCCTCCGCCCGCAGGCTCCAGCTTGTTCGCGATCGTGGGGTCAACCGTGATGGTCTGCCCATCGCGGCCATATTGCGCATAGGTGAGCGAATGGCGCGGCTCGCGGTCATTGGCATAGACCACATGGCAGGATGCGCAGCCCGAATGGCGATAATCGCCCGGCTGATCGTTGGTCCCCATGAACCATGTGAAGGGATCATTGAGGCGCGTCTTGTGGATGTTGAGCGCGGGGATCGCCACCCTCAGCCCCGTGCCGGGGCCGCGATTGGATTGCTTCAAATCAGGCCGCCCCGGCTCCTCCAACCGCTGGATCTGGCCCGATGGGCTCGGCAAGCCGATTTCGGGGAATTGCGAATTGATGGTGCGCCCGCCGCGTTCAAACACCCGGAACACATCGCCCGGCGGGATCACCTGCCATGTGGGCAGGGGGTAAAGCTCAGCCAGCACGCCGCGCGCTTCCTGTTCGGCTGACAGCTTGCCATCCTTGCCGGCGCCGGGCGAAGTGATCTTCGCAGGCTTGCCATCGCGGGTATAGGCCTCTCCCAAAGCGTAATTCTTGAAGGGCAAAATGCCGTTATTATAGGCCGCCCCGCCCCACAGCATCGCGCCTGTCGCCATGATTGATCGTTCCGCCGCCTCGATCGCCTGAATGTGACACGCCCCGCAGGCATCGCGCGCCACGCGGTAATCGGATGGGTTCACGAATTTGACGAATTCAGGCGCTTCCTTGTTGAGCAGCGCATAGGTCCGCTTGGGATTGGCGGATGAGGGAAAATGCCAGCTATCGGGATATTTGGGAAGCACATGCGCCCGGTCGCGCGCGGCGACATAATCGGGGTGATCGTGCGGCAATTCGGCGTTGCCGCGCACAGACGTATCCCCGCCGTGGCAATCGGTGCAGCCTATCCGTACGGCAGGCGAAAGGTGCATGGTGGGTGCATCGGATTTGGTGTGGCAGGTGAGACAGCCTTCTGATTTCTTATCCATTTCCGCGACCGATTGCTGGGCCGGAGCGGGCGCGGCAATCACGCGGGAATAATCGCGCTTCACCGGTTTTTCCTTGTCGGCCGCCATCGTGTCGCCCGCCAGCATCGCAAGCGCCAAGAGGCCTGCTCCGATCACCAGAGCGAGTGTGCGCATCAGGGGTTGGGTCAGCCAAGCCATCAGTAAGTCAGCACCACATTGGCCAGCACCGAGAAAAACTCGCGGCCTGTGCCCAGATTATCAAACAGATTGCGAAAGCCCTTGCCCGGCAGCAGCGCGGCGGCCGACAGCCGCATCACAATGTTCTGCGTCGCCTTGGGCCGCCAGATTGCGGCGGCTGACAGATCAAAACCGATCTCGCGCGGGATGCTGCCTTCGTTCCTTAACACCTGTAAAACCTGCGTGTTCTGGAACCACAGGTGGTTGGCATTGGTGGAAAGTCGGAACTCCGGCGTCAGATCGAAATCCGCGCCAATGCCGGTCAGGATCAGGCCGGGATTGACGAAATTGGATTGGCCCTGCTCTTTCGAGCTGCGCAGCGAGTTGAGGATGCCATTGCGCCCATTGACGCTGACGGCGCGCCCGCCACCTGCGAAAGGAATGGTCTGGCGGATCCAGTAAGAGGTATCCGCCCCTGCAAAAATCGGGTTTTCAAAGATCGCATCAAACCCGGTTTCCTTGTTGTCAAACGGGTCTTTATCGCCGCTTGCATAGGCGCCGGACAGACGGAAGCGCATCCAGTTATTGTCGTAACTTGCCTCCAGCGCGCCGAACTGGGCGTTGATATTGGCAGGCTCTCCGGTGAAGATATTGTTGCGGTTTTCGCCGAGCGCCCAATAGGCGCTCGCCGTCAGGTTGATGCGTCCGATGCGGCCATCAGCGTTGTAGCCCAGATAGACCACATCATAATCGCGCCCCCGCAAATCGCCGAGCAAAGCCGGGCGCACCGGAAAGCCATTGGTGTCCACCTCGATGCGGCCGCCTTCGCGGTTCATGTTGTAGGCAACAGTGATCTGGCTGGTGAGCGCGGGGATCAGGAAATCCTGCCGGTAGGCATTGGCGACAAACACAAAATCATCGCGCGGGCGCTGGACAATCGAATTGAGGCCGGAATTGGTGTCTTTCTCCAGCCGCCAGAACGCGCCGAGATTGAACTGAAAGCGGTTGTTGTCGCGCGAGCCGAACAGCCGCACGCCCAATTGCTGATCGTTGAACAGGAACCCGCGGAAATCCGACTGAAACGGCTGGATGCCTGCGCGGATCGAGATGAAATCGAAGCGTTCCGTGTCGAATTCGGTGAAGTGGTAATCGACGAAAGCTTCCTGCACCCCCACGAAACTGTCAAAGCGGGTCGTCCCGCGCGAAGGCTCGACAAACAGCACGCGCCGTTCGGGCACTTCGACATAGTTCATGTTGAAAGCGAGCGTGACGCGGTATTCAATCGAGGGCGGCTTGAAGTTGGTCGAGCCTTTGAGCAGCGCTGCGCCGACCAGAAAAGTCTGGCTCAGCACAGTCGAGAAATTGTTGCCGAACACATCGAGCCGGTCGGGGTCCTGCGTCGTCTGGATCCCGACAGGAATCGGGAAAGTGCGCGGTTCATACACAGTGTCGCTGATGAGATTGGCGACGAAAAACCAATCATCGCCTTTAATCGGCAGCCACGGCACTTTTTCGCGGTTGATCGGGCGATCCCCCTTGTAAGTGTTCTGGTTATAGGGGTCGAACAGGTTTTCGCGCACCAGCCCCAGCGTTTCAATCAGCCGCCAGCGATCAGGGATCGGGAGCTGATCGCGCGGGAAAGCTTCGGGCGGCGGCGCACGGATCGCGCCTTCGTTGCGCTGGATGGTGCGTTCGGGCAGCGGCGCGGTGTAGCCGGGCCGCTGGCGGCCTTCGATCAGTTCCGGGTCAACCGGCGGCGCGTCCTCCTCCCAATCGGCGGGCGGCGGGGATGCTTGCTCGCTCGGCTCTTCGGCGGCGACCGGTTGCACAATCAACGCAGCAGGGAGGAAGAGCCAAGCCATCGCCTAAAGCCCCTCGCACACGTTCTGCGCTGCGGTATCTAGGAAAGGCGCGAAGGGGCAGTTGATATAGCGCAGCCGCACCTGCCGCGTGCCCACCTGCACAAGCACGCGGTCTGCGCGGATCGCATTCGGCGCATTGCCGATGCCGGTCCCCGCCTTCTGCGCGCCATTGTGAAGGCCGAGAAAGCTGATCATGTCATCCTGATCGATCCCGTCGCCCGACACACCAATCGCGCCGACCAGCACATTACCGCGATAGATCGGAACAGAGCCGGGAAAGATCTGGATGCCATTGGCAAGGCGGCTCGTGCCCGCAGGCGTCACCGGCAGGCTGGTGCAATTCCTCGGCGTATCAGTGGGCGCAGCGCCGGTGACAAAGCCCAAGTGCTGCGCCAAATTGCCGATGATGAGCGCCGATTGCAGCCCGGTCGAAAAGGGATTGAACTGTGCGATGGGGCGCGAAAACGGCCCCGGTGGGCGGCCCAATTCGCCATCGGGGAAATAGGGGCGCGCAAGGTTTCCGGTCGCCCGGTCCGAGAAAGCGAATTGCCCGGTCAGCGCCTGTGGATTGCCGAGGAAATCGCGCGCGCGACTCACGAATTGCGGCACTTCGCCGCTGGCCGCCTGCATTTCGGCAGCCGCAAAGGGGGCAGAGAAGAAATTGGCGCTGCGCGCCTTCTGCAAGCTCACATCAATCCCGAAAATCGGCGCATCGGGCGAACGCACAATGCCGAGCACCGCCCCGCGCGTATCAACCAGGCTGATCGTCACTTCGGCGCGGCTGTCCAAGGGCTGGCGGATTTGGGCGCGCGCGCGGCTCATGATGGTGAAGGCTTCTTCGAGGATCACCCGCGCCTCGGCAAAGGAGATGGGGGTGGCGACATCGCCTGCATCTGTCCCGCCGCGGACCGGGAAGCGGGCAGCGCCCATACCGTTGGTCAGCACAAAGGCATCGCGCAAGCTGAACTCGGAAGGCAAAGACGCGCGCACGCCCGAAGCCTCGCTGCCATAGGTTGCCCCTGCAACAAGGCCGCCGCCGCCGAAATAACCCGCCACCGCCACCAGCGCGCCGGGGGTTGCCGCAAAGCTCGCGCCGCCAATCGCACCGACTTGCGAATAGGCCGCATCGGTGTAGCGCAGCGATGTGCCGTCAGCGAAAATGCGGTCTGCGCGGATGGTGATCGGTGCTTCGAAGCCCACCGTGCCGGCCAGCGCAATCAGCTCATCCAGATCATTGTCGCGGTCGAGCACATTGGGATCAAACCCATAGACCCCGTCGGCCATCACCCCGATACCGCCCACTACGACGCCGTTTTTATAAAGCGGAAAGCCCCCCGGATCAGCCGCCAGCCCCAAGGGCGAGCGCTTGGGCCCGACCATCCCATCACTCGCCCGCGCGGCCAGATCAGAGCAGGGCAATTGGCTGAACTGGACGCCAAACAAAGGCCCGCTTTCAAGGCCAGCCGTGCTGGGGGCGGGCGGGAAGTGCTCTTGCACGATCATGCTGGCGGTGCGGGTGGAAAAGGCATTCCCGCTGCTCGACAGATAAGCCCCGGTGATTGCCTTGGCGATGGCGGCAGCGGCGCTGGGCACTTCCAGCCCTTGCGCATCAATATTGTCGCCATTGGGCGCCGCCGATATCCGCGCAGTCGCTCCTGCTCCCGGCATGGCAAACACGCCGAGCACATTGCCCACGCGGTCAGTAACGGCGATAGTGGCGCTGGCCCCGCTGGCACGGGCCTGGGCTGCGGCCTGCGCAATGATCGTGCCGACTTCGGCTGCACTCAGGTTTTCGGCGCGCGGCACGGAATAAAACGCGCCGCTAGGAGGCGGAGCAGGTGGCGGCGCGGGCGGCGCGGTTCCGCCGCCGCCTCCGCCGCCACTTTCACCGCCGCCGCCGCACGCGCTCACCACCAGGGCAAGGCCAGCCAGCAGCGCGGTTCCCCCCTTGCGCCCCATCAGCCAAGCCTGCCAATCGCGCCGGCAGCCGCCTTCAAAGCGCTGCGGAAATCGGCGGGGCGATAGGCGTTGGGCTCTTCCACCGCCTTGTAAGCGCGCGCCAGATTGGCGCGGATACCCGCTGCCGCCCCGCTGGTGACGCGGCCCTCGCGCACCAGAGCATTCAAGAGCGTGTCCACCGCCATCACCGCCTGCACCGATCCGGCATAGTCGGTGAACTGCGCAGAGGTTGCCTCACCTGCGATAATGGCGATCACGCGGAAGGCATCATCTTTGCCATAGCCGCGCGTGCTGAGCGCATCAGCGAGCGCCCCGGCCCGCGCACCCAGCCCTTGCGCCGCTGTGCGCGCCGCGCCTGCATCGCTTGCCATCGCCTTGTGGAAATCACGCGCCGCAGTGCGGAATGCAGCGGCTTCTGACGGGACCAGCGCGCCCGCCACCGCGCCGAGCAGGATGATGTTTTCATCATTGAAAGGCGGATTGCCAAAGGCGATGGGACGGGCGGGATTAACCTCAAAGGTCAGCTTGCGGTTTGGCCCGTCAGTGATGGTGCGGTGGCACGAATGGCAATCGTAGAAATAGAACTGCGGGAAGATGCCTTCTGACGCAAATTTGGGCTGGGCAAACAGGCTGGTGGCCCGCCGCACCGCTTCGGCCTGTCCCACCGCCCAGAACCGCACCGCATTCGGGCGCGATTTGCGCGCCACATAGTCGGCATCAATATCGTGGTGCTGTTGCAGCGTGCTGAACAGATCAAGCTCGAAGGAAATGCGCGGGTGGCCTGCTGCCATCATCGCGTGAGTCACGAATTGCCCCGGCTTGGATGAACCATAGTGGCAATCAAGGCAGACATTGGCGCGCGCCTTGGGGGTATCAAGCGGGATCAGCCCTGCCGCAATGTTGCTCGCATGGGTGGCAGGCCGGGCATAGTGTGCCGCCAGCCAGCCTGCGCCGCTGGTCGATCCCGAAGCGCCGTGGCAGCTTTCGCAGCCCACCCCATCGCTGAGCGTGAATTTCGCGCCGCGCTGCGCTTTGGGGGCATAGGTCGCATGGCAGCCTAGACAGGCCTCGGCAGAGGTTGCAGACCCCAATCCAAGGCTGGCGGCAATCTGCTGCCCGCGCCGCCCGGCAAGCACGGCGTAAGCGCGGCTATGGGCGCCCGAGGGTGAGGAGGGTTCTTGCCAGGTGGCTATTTCATCCTGCCGGACAACCGCGCCGTTGCCTTCAGCCCGGCCATGGCAAGTGGAGCCTGCACAGCTGGCCACGCCTTCAAACACCGGATTACCAATCGCGACGGAAGCGGGAAAAATCACGCAGAGCGCGAGCATTGCCCCGCCCGCAGGCGCAAGCAACCGCCTCAACGCGTGGTTCAAAGCCGATCTTTCCGCCATCTCTTCCCCCTTCGAGATGCCTTGCTGTGCCAGCCTCAGACCTTAGCCTGCGCCTGATTCAGCCCGATGCCCATCCTTGCCGTATGAACGAGGCTTGTAAACACCCTATTGTGCCTTCACGCTTCCATATCCTCTGCGGCCTGCGCTGCTGCTTCGAGCGATGTGCTGAGCTGCTCAAGTTGGACAGCGCACCCTTTGCCGATCAGCGCTTCGGCAAGCGCATCGGGTGCCTCATAATCCTCGCTCAAAAGCATAAAGCCAAGCTGGGCGGCGAGCGTCCCGTCGGGCGCGGTCACCTGATAGGTTGTCCCTTCGCGGATCGGCAGGCGCGCAGGATCGAGCGCAGCGATCATCACCGTGTCATCGAAAGTCACCTCGACCTGCGCTTCCCCCGCTTCATCGGCGATGCGGTAGGTCGAGACGCCAGCCGTGCCAGGACGCCACAGCCGCACAGTGTCGAGATCATAAAGGCAGATCGTACCCGAGCGCGTCACATCGACATACCACAGGCTGGGATTGCTGGGCGCGTCATCCACTTCGCCGCGCACCGCCCCGGTGCGCACCCGGCTGGCGGCCCGCTTGCGGGTAAGGGCAGCAAAGCGCTCGTTCGCCACTTGCGGGCGATCTCCCACCCGGTGGCTGCCCGCGCCCTTGATCACGCGGGTACCGCCCGAGGTCAGCACTGTCACCACATCGCCATCGCGCAAGGTGATTGTGGCATTGTCATCGAGCTTGGTGCCGACAGGAAAGCGTGAGGCCGATGGCCCGGAGGATTTCACCACCACGCCTGCCAAGACGCTCGCTGGCATGGCAAGACATGCGCCGGCAAGCAGTGCACCGGAAATCCGTTGTTTCAACCTAGCTGAGAACATAAGTCCCTCCCTCATCCACGCGGCCCAAACGTTCCAACAGTTTTTGTAAGGCCAAATCGTCCCCATGACCAGCGCAGAGCGCCTCAACAATGGCGATTGCGCCCTGAGTGTCACGCCCGATCAGCCCCATCGCTTCGACAAGGCGGGCGCGGTCATGTGCAGGGAAATCGGGCGCAGGCTCGAACAGGTCAACCGGACGAGCGCGGCCGCGCAATTGCACCCGGCCCATAGGGCGCCACCAGTCGAGCCCGGATGCTTCGGCAAATTCGCGGCTTGCCATCACGCTTGAGGCCAATTGCTTGTTCGCAGCCTCCAGTCGGGCTGCGGTGTTCATGCTGTCGCCAAGGGCAGTGTACTGGATGCGCGTTGCCCCGCCGAAATTGCCGATCACCGCCTCGCCATAATGAAGCCCGACGCGGGTCTTGCCGATCGGCGGCAGGCTGGCATCCATGGCAGCGACTTCGGCACGGAAGGCCTCACCCGCCTGCCAAATTGCATAGCCTGCCTTTGCCGCGCGCGCACCATCATCGGGCCGGCTGATCGGCGCTCCCCAGAAGGCCACCACCGCATCGCCCACGAATTTGTCGATCACCCCGCCATTATCGAGCACCACCTGGCTCAGCATATCGAGATAGCGATTGAGCAAGGTTGCGACCATTTCCGGCTCGAGCGCATGGCTCATCTTGGTGAAGCCTTCCAGATCGCTGAACAGCACAAAAATGCTGCGTTTATCGCCACGCAATTCGAGCAGTTCTGGCTCCTCGATGATCGCCTGCGCAATGTCGCGTGGGATATATTTGCCAAGCGCACTTTGCGCGAAATTGCGGCTGGCTGCGCCCGATGCGCGCGCTGCAGCCGTCACGCCGGCAAAGGCGATGATCCATCCCGCCAGCCAGCCGACAGCCGGCAGGCCATAGGTGTCCACCCCGCGCGCCTCCAGCGCCCAAGGCAGACCGAGCAGCAAGGCAAGCAAACCCGCCAGCACCGGAACCAGCCGCCGCGCAGGCCATTCCAGCAGCGCAATCAGCGCAGCGCTTGCCACCACCAGCACCGCCATCAGCCATTTCAGCGCGGGCGAAATCGCACGCAGCGCCTTGCCATCCAGCATCTGGGCGATGATATCGCCATGCACGGCCAGCCCTGCCGGACGCTGGCCACTGACCGACGTGAACGAGGTATCAACGCGGTCATAATCGACGATATCGCCGCCGATGAGAACATATTTGCCGGCAATCTGCTCAGCCAGAAAAGGCAGCACATCGGGATCGGGATCGGCGAACAGATCAATCTGCAAAGAGGCAAACAGCGGCTCATCAGCAAAGCGCGGGCGGCGATAGGCAATCGCACCGCCATAATCGGCAAATTCGCTCGGCAATTCAGCAGCGTCTTCCAGCATAGCACGGCCCAGCAAGGGCGGCAGACCCGGCGTTATCGGCGGCCACACCCGCGTCGCGCCAAAAGCATTGTCGAGCCGGATGCTCGCTGCGCGCGACCGCGTGCCCTCGATCTGATCGAGGAATTCTTCCAAAAACATCTGCTGTTCGTAAACCAGATCGCTTTCATTGGTGGCGATGTTGGCATAGGCGACCGCAGTTGGCGTCTGCATATCGCGCAGCGCGGCAATCAGCGCCTCGTCTTCATCCTGTGGCTGATCGAACAGGATATCGATCCCGATGGCTTTGGCATTCATCGTGTCCAGCGTGCGCAATGCTGCCGCCAAGATCCCGCGATCCAAGGGCGAGCGTTTGCGCGCCCGGATCAGCGTCTGATCGTCATAGACCACCAGCACGATGCGATCATCTTGGCCCACCATCGGCGCGGTGAAGTAAGCACGCAAATCATAAAATGCGCGCTCTGCATCATTGGTCAGCGGAGTTGGCCCACCATTCTCACCGGGCAGATTCCAACTGAAGCGTGCGACAAACAGCGCCAGCAGGATCAGCAGCATGGTTGCCACCAATTGCAGCGGTCCCGCCTCGCGCACATTGCGCCACCCACGCGCCACCATGCGCAAGCCGTCGCGCGGGATCGTGGCCAAAGTGTTCACCGCGCGCCGCCTCGCTCAGCGCGCCAGCGCCGCAGCACCATCCCCGACAATCGCGAAGGCCGACCAGTAGAAGGGGTGCGAGGTTTCAGGATCATCCATCAGATCCAGCTGCGAGCGGCGCAGTGCTGCTGCCGTGGTGCTCCCATCATCGGCAAACAGTCCGGAAATCAGTCGCTGCGTCGCGTTGAAATCATCAGGCACCGGCCAATGGCTTGCCAGCACGGTGCGTCCCCCGGCGCCCACAAAGGCGCGCACCAACCCATCAAGCGCGAAATCACCGCCGGTTGTCACACCAGCCTCGCGGGTTGCGCCAATTGTCGCGCTGCCCGCAGTGTCGCAGGCCGACAGGATCACCAGATCGGCATCAATCCTGAGGTTGAAAATCTCACCGAAAGTCAGCAGGCCATCGGAATCCCCTTGGCCAAAGGAGGTCAACAATGCCGGGCGTGGCGGGCATTTCGGTTGGGGGGCAGTGACCAGCCCGTGAGTGGCAAAATGCAGGATGCGGTAATCGGCCAGATCCTCCATCTCGCGGATGGCGCTGTCGGTGAATTCGCCGCGGGTCACCACCCGCGAGCCGTCTCCGAGTCTGCGAGCGGCAGCAAACAGTTCATCGGACTTGATCGGCCGTGCCCAGATATTGGGAGACCACAAGCAATTCTCCCCGCCTTCAAGCGCAGCCCGCGTGCGCGCACGAGTGATCTCCACTTCGCCCAGCGGTGCATTTTCGCCCAGTCCGAGATAGGGTCGCTGTGCGCTGGAACGCCGCGCGGCGCGCACATCACGAAACGCCGCCGGTGCAACCGCCGTGGTGATCTCGCTGCCGCGGCCCAGCCAGGCGATGCCGCGGAAATCATATTCATCCCCGCCGCGCGCGGTGCTCGCCTGCTTATAGCGCGCAAGGCTGGCATCATCGGTCACCAGCAGATTGATCGGCAATTTGAGCAAGGCACCATCGGGCTCGAAGATGATGTGGCGATGGCCGGGCAAGACCTCGGCGATCGGTGCAAACAAGCGCACATAAAGCTCGCGCGAGGCATCGACATCAAACGGATAGGTCAGCACCGCAAGGTCGTCACCAGCGTTTCGAGCTGCTGCGCGTTTGCATCGACTTGCCAGACCCGCGCAGCAGTCGGGGTAAGATAAAGCATATAGGCGTCCGGATCGAGCACCACGAGCTTCACATAGGCCTCATCGCTGCGCAGTGCGGCTTGCAGATCAGCGAGTGACACCGCACTGTCTGCAACCGCACGATAGCGGGGGTTTTGCGCCAGCAATTGCAACAATTCGCCCTGCTGCACCTCGAGTTGCGCAAGGCCAAGGCGGCGCTCCTCAAGCAATTGGAGCTGATCGGACGTGGGCTGCGCAAGCCCTTCCAATTGCTGCACGCCAAAGCGCGCCTGTTCGATGGCACGCGCCAGGTTGGTCACGCGGCGGAACAATTCGGCGGCCTCGTCGCTCCCCCCTGACAATTCGCGCGCAAGCACCGCCTGCGTCTGGGCAAGGCCGGAACGTTGCAGCAATTGGCTGGCGGTGAACAGATCATCGACGGCAGCTGCATCGCTAATCCCACCATCAGCGCCAGCCAGCACCACAGCAAAATAGGGCTGCATCAGCGCCCGCAACGAGCCCAGAGGGCGGCCTTTGGCATCACGCACGATCTGACGATAGAGCCCCAGCGCCTCGCTGCGCCGATTGCTGCGCGCGTAAAGCCCGGCCAGCTGCGCGCGCGCGCTGTCCCAAGCCGGAGAGCCGGGGTAGGCGGCGCCAACCAGCGCAATGGCTTGCCTGTGCAGGCCTTCCGCCTCACCCAGCCGCCCAGCGCGCTCGGCCATAGCGGCAAGCTCACCAAGCACCTGTGCGCGCAACCAGATGATCGAGGTCACTTGCCCGCCGCGCACTTCGGCAAGCGTGGTGTTGGCGCTCGTAAGGAAGCGCGCGGCCTCATCATTGCGACCAACCTGCCCAAGCGCGGTGGCGCGCAGGTAATCGGCCTGACCATCAAGCAATTGGGCGCGTTCCAGCGGGGTCAGCGCATTGGCTAAGGCACCGCTCAACAGCTGCTGGTTTTCTGCGGCAAGCCGTCCTGCCAAGGCTGGTCCGATCGTCAGTTCGCGCAGCGCCTCAGCGTCGATGAAATCGCTCGCCAGCGGCGCTTCAAGGATGGTCAGGGCGCGCTCGGCTTGCTGCTGGTTAAGCGCATCAAGCGCTTCGTAATTGCGCTGCAAGCGGGCCAGAATGGGGCTATTTGCGCTTTCACGGCGTGTCTGGACCAACAACCGCCGAGCCTCGATGAAATTGCCAAGATTGGATTGCTGCAAGGCCTGATTGAGCAGCGCTTCGGTGCCACTGCCATTGCCCGTGGTCGCAGCAGAGGCACCAAAAAACTCCGCTGCCTCGGCAAAATTGCCCGCATTGCTGCGACGATAGCCTGCGACCAGCGCCAGATCCGAGGCAATCGCGGCGGCCTGCTGGCGGGCAAAGCTGAGCGTGTCGGTAAGCTGGGTCAGCGGAATATCGACCGCGCCCGGTAAAACCCGATCATTCGCCAAGGAGGCAAGCCCGAGTTCAAGCGCCTTGCCATAGGCGGAAAGGCCGCTGGCGGCGTAAATGCGTCCCCCCGCTTCGCCGGCAAGAACTGCGGTGCGCAGCACGCTGCCCGGCGCGGTGCAATCAAGCCGCGCCAGATTGTCCAGCCTCGCCAGATCGCCATTGCCGCCGTCGCTGGCCAATGTGCAAACCGCATCTGCAGAAGCAAAACGCCGCGCCGGATCGCCATCATTGCGGCCCTTCACCACCCACAGCGTGCCTACGGGCGCTGCGGCATCGCGGCAAATCACCGAATAGCGCCGGTCAAACAGCGCTGCGCCGGGTTCTGGTGCGATGATCTGCGCCTCACACAGTCCATTGCTGCCAATCGGGAAGGCATCGCGCAAGCTGATCGGGAGCTGGCTGGTGGTCTGGGCGCGCAGCGGCGCGTCAAGGCTCGCCGCAAAGCCGAGACAGGCAGCCGCAGCGGCGAGCACACGGACGAGCATTGCTGGTCTCTTCATCTCACTGCCCCCCTGCGCCGGCCGGACCAAAAACGCGATTGCCATAGGTCGATGCATCACCCCCGGTGGTCACCGGATCATCCAGCGGGCCATCTTCGGAAATGAGCGGCGCATCGATGAGGCTGGGGAAGTCCATCCCAAAGCGGCTGTCATCCTCTTGCTGGGACAGGACAATCTCCTCCGATTGCTCGAGCGGATCGAGCACCACTGAAGCGTTTGTCACCGGCACGTTCGGAACCTGCGACGTCGTCGGCGGCGGCGGCGGCGGCGGTGGCGGCGGAGGCGGCGGCGGCGATGGCGGTGGCGGTGGCGGTGGCGGTGGCGGTGGCGGCGGTGGCTGAACAGGGACGCAATTCGTCCCGGTGATCAGGCAATCGTTGAATTCACTCGTATCCGAGTAGATCGTCTCGGGAATGCTGGCGAAATTGTAATCAACCTCTGCAAAAAACGCCTCACCGGTTACGAAACTGTTGGGCCCGGTCTGGCGGCGGCCATAGGCAAAGACATCCAGCGGCGGGCCGGACAAGGGCGAAATCTGGGCGATCGACAAGCCGCCCTCACCCACCAGCAATCCGCCTTGCTCAATGCCCGTCATCCCGGTGTTGCGCACCAGCAGCGAGGTGACAACGCCGATATTGATTGCGCGCGCTGCGATATAGCCGAGCGGGTTATCGCTGCCCGCTGCGGCAACCCGCAGCACGTCATTGCGGCCTGCAAAATTGCGATCCAGCCGCAATTGTTCAATCAGCGCAAGATCTCCCACCCAGATATCGGCGGCTGTCATATTGAGAGTGCCGGAAGGAAGATTCTCACTATCCGTCAATTGGATACCGCCGGGGGTCAAGACTTCGATCCGGTTATTGGCGGCAAGCGTGAACACATGGTCAACCCCCGCCGGTGTTACGGCGACCCCGCCCTCAACCCGGATCAGGCCGCCGGCTTGATCGGCACGCACCGCAAAGCTGTTGAAACCATTGGCAGCCGTTCCATCAATCGTCAGATCGCGAATGACAATATCGGCGCGGTCAGGATCACTGCCGGTGATGCGCGGCCCGTTGAAGGTGAAATTGCGCACCTGCAGCTGGTCAAACTCGGCCTGAGTGAGTGTGAAGCCGGAGCCTTCGGTCGGTCCGCCAAGCACCGCCGAATTCACGGTTTCCAGCGAAGTGACATTCATGTTCTGCGCCGCGACCTGAACCTCGTCGCTGACAAACAGATTGCGCGAAGTCAGATCGATCGATGTCGCGCTGATGCCCAAGCGTGGCGGGCCATCGCCATCCAGAAAGATAAAGCCCTGCGAACGAATATCAAAGGCTGGCCCGCCACTGGTCGGACCGCCGATAAAGCCTTCAAGGCCAAACATATCCAACTCGCCTGCCACAAGGCTGAAGTCACCCAGAACATCCACGTTCAGCGCGTTGGCGATCGAGATGTCGCCGCCATAGGCCTCGATTGCTGATCCATCACCCAGCGAGCTCAGGATGTCGCCCAGAGCTGTTGCTGTGATGGAGCCTGCAACCAGACTGCCCAGATCGGCCACAATCCTGAACTCACCGGGGAAATTGGCAAAGCCGCTGTCCGATCCGCCTTGGGCATTGGCATCAATCACCAGATTGCCCACCGTCAGTTGAGGCGAACCGGGAACGTCGAAATTGCCGAGCCTGACGTTGATGAAATTGCCATTCGCAGAACCGCCCGGCGAACTGGTTGCGTTGCTGAGCAAATTGGCATCTGCAAAAGTTACAAAGCTGTTGCCATCAAGCGTGAGGTCGACCGCACCAGCATCGACGAATGCTCCTCCGAAATTCGGGTTGTTGGGCAAAGAAACGGCGCTGGCATCCATCACCAGATCTTGCGCCTGGATAGCTGATCCGCGCGCAGACAAGCTCGCAAACCCGCCCCGAGCCTGTCCGGCAGATTGTCCGCTGCCACCCTGCGCGGTGGCCGAGACAGCCATGGCAGAGCTTCCGCCGCTATCCGGATTGATCGTGATTTCGCTGTTAAAGGTCTGCAACACCACGTTCAGCGCGCGGGCACTGCCGCCGCTTTCCCCGGCCCCGCCAATCGCCGAGGAGGTTAAATCAAACTGACCGACCAGATCGAAATCCGAAGAGGCCAGGGTGAGCAGCACGGTATCATCGGAAAAACTGCCGCCGATCAAAGCGCTGCCACCTTGTCCATCGCTGCCTGATGCATCGCCGCCGCGCGCGATGTGCGAAATGCGCAGCGAACCGCCGGTGATCGTGGCGGAATCGGCAAAGCCTGTTGACGCCAGCGCGGTTGCATCTCCGCCACGCTCGACCCCATTGCCGCCTTCGACCAGCGAACCCAGCACCAGTCCGCCCGCCATGGCGCCAGAGCCGGGCAGAGGATTGACCACGCCATCGTTCAATTCGAGCCGCCAGCGCCCGGCGACAGCATTGCCGCCGATCTCGCCCATCCCACCGATGGCTTCATCAACAAAAGATGTTTGCCCGCGCAGATTGGCTGTGCCGCGCACCACCAGCTCATTGATACCGCCGGTCGCATTGCCGCCATTGCCGCCCGCCAGATTGCGGCCTCCAATCGCGCCCGACCCGCCGCCGACCAGTTCGGCATTGAGCGTGCTGTTCTGCAAAATCCGAACGCTGCGCGTGCCGCCAAAGGCATCGCCGCCAGTGACATTGCTGCCGTCCGGAAAGGGCCTTCCGCCAAGGCCTTCGGCGCCAAGGATTGTCTCGCCCATGCTGATCTGGCCATTATCGGCGAAAATCTCGGCAAGCCCGCCCCGGCCAACCCCGCCTGTCACATTGAACACGCCATTGCCCCCGGCAAGGCCGCCAATCCCGCGCGCCAGAATGCCGATCGCGCCCACGCTGTCAGGGTCGCTCAGCGGCGTCGCTGGCAAAGTGATCGAACCGCCCAGCCCCGCGCGCAAACCGGCTGTGCCGCCCGTGCCATTGCCGCCTGTTGCATCGCTCACCCGCGTGTTGCCGCCAATGCCCAGCGCGGCCAGCATTGCGCCGCCGTTCAGATCGTCGGAAAAATCACTCTCGAAGTTGCGCTGCACAATAACTGCGCTGCCAGAATCAAAAGCGCGGATTTCGGCAAGGCCGCCAAAGCCATCGCCGCCGACCATATCACCGCCTTCGCCGCTGCCAGCGCCAAGTCCGCTGGCAGTGACTTGCAAGGACCCCAGATTGATCTGGTTGCTGGCAAGCGCCTGAACAAAAGCTTCGCCGCCGCGGCCAGTTCCGCCGGTCTCACCGGAATCACTATCGCCGCCAAAACCATTGGAACTGATCAACAGCGTGCCATCCACGGCCGCGCTGCCGATCATATTGGTCAAGGTGCCGAGATAGGCTGTGCCGCCAATCCCTTCGCCGCCGGCAAGAAATTCAGCCGAGCCACCAAAGCCCGAAGCATCAAGAAAGACATCGCCTGTGGCACCGAAATCAAACCCGGAAATATTGACAAAGGCACTGCCGCCGCGCCCCGTGCCAGCGCCATCTTCGGTGCCAAAGCCGCCAAACCCACGGGCCGAAGCCGATAGGCCAGTGACGTTCATCGAACCACCCGAACCGCCCACAACCGCAGCAAAGCCGCCTTGCCCCAGCGCGCCAGGCGAACCTGAGCCGCCAAATCCTGCAGCATCAAGGCCAACGCTTGCCGCATCAAGCGCGCCGGCAGCCGAGACAAAAATCGCCGAACCGCCGGTGCCTTCTCCCCCGGCCCCGGCGGTGTTGCTGGAGGTTGCACCGCCATCGCCGCCTGCGCCGGTGGCGAAGATATCGACTGTGCTGAAGCTTGCCGTGCCATTGCCAAGCGTGCCCGGCAGACCCAGCAGGGCAAGCCCGACCTGCGCGGTCCCGCCCAACCCTTCGCCGCCATCGCCGCCATCGATTGCGCTTGCGGTACCGGCCCCGCCGCGACCACCGCGCCCACTGGCACTGACGAGCGCAGATGCACCAACCGAGATATTCCCATTATCCCCGCTTGCCAGCAGGAAAGCCCCATTGCCAAACGACGGATCAAACGGGTTGGTCTGGGAAAGGCTGCCGCCCAGACCGCGCCCGCCCAGACCGGCAAAATCATCGTCCCCATCGCCGCCAAACCCATCAGAGCTGACCACCACCGAGGCGCCGATCTCGATGGTGGCGCTGTCCAGAAGGTTGCCATTGGCCTGGAAGAACGCATTGCCGCCTTGGCCAAGCCCGCCTGCGCCTGCGCTGAAACCACCCGCATCGCCGCCAACACCCGAGGCATCGGCGCTGGCATCAATCCCGATGGTAAGCAGCCCGGAATCAACACTCGCACCAGCGACGCCGCCCAGA
>MEDW01000004.1 GCA_001724215.1 Erythrobacter sp. SCN 62-14
CGCTGACATTGAGCACGCGCCCGCCGGCGGCGATCAGATGTTCATCCTTCACGCCGGTTCCGGCATGGAACACCATCGCGCCCGGCACATCGCATGCGTCCAGATCGATCACGCCGCCCTTTTCAGGCGTGCCGGGATAGCCCTTGGCCGCCATCACCACAGTGAGCGCGCATTGGTCGGAGAACTTGGCTTCAACCCCAGCGAGCGTGCCGAGCGCGGCGGCCAGCATGATCTCCACCAGATCGCTTTCAAGGCGCATCATCAGCACCTGACATTCCGGATCGCCAAAGCGCGCGTTGTATTCGATCAGCTTGGGGCCTTCCGCCGTCAGCATCAGGCCCGCATAAAGCACGCCCTGATAAGGCATGCCGTCCTCTCGCAAAGTGCGCACGGTGGGCTCGATAATTTCGGCCATCACGCGCGCTTCCAGTTCGGGAGTGAGCACGCTGGCGGGCGAATAGGCGCCCATGCCGCCGGTGTTGGGGCCGGTATCGCCATCGCCGACGCGCTTGTGATCCTGCGCGCTGCCGAAGGGGATGATGGTGTGCCCATCGGTCAATGCAAAGAAGCTCGCCTCCTCGCCTTGCATGAATTCCTCGATCACGACTTCGGCGCCCGCTTCGCCAAAGGCCCCGCCGAACATATCGGCCAGCGCGGCTTCGGCCTCCTCCAGCGTTTCAGCGATCACCACGCCTTTACCCGCTGCGAGTCCATCGGCTTTCAGCACATAAGGAGCGGTAAAGCGGGCCAGCGCGGCGCGGGCTTCCTCGAGGCTGACGGTGCGGACATAGCCTGCCGTCGGGATCCCGGCGCGCGCGCACAGATCCTTGGTAAAGCCTTTCGATCCTTCGAGCTGCGCAGCGGCCTGCGACGGGCCGAAGACCGCGAGGCCGCCTGCGCGCAAGCTGTCCGCCAGACCATCGACCAGCGGTGCTTCCGGCCCGATCACCACCAGCCCGATGGTGTTTTCAGCGCAAAAGCGCAGCACCGCATCGTGGTTTTTGAGCGGCAAGGGCACACAGCGTGCCATCAGGCCAATCCCGACATTGCCGGGGGCTGCGAACAATTGATCGGTCAGCGGGGATTGCGCCAGCTTCCAGCTAAGCGCATGTTCGCGTCCACCCGAACCCAGAAGCAGGATATTCATGGCCCCTCCGCCAAACCTTGATGACACCCCCGCGCTGGTAGCGAAGAGCGCCGGGGGCGACAATGCGCAACCCCTCACGATCACCGAGATTTCGCAGGCCCTGAAGCGCACGGTCGAGGATCGCTTCGGCTATGTCCGGCTGCGCGGGGAATTGTCGGGGGTGAAGCGGGCCGCGTCAGGGCATTTCTACTGCGCGCTGAAAGATGAAGGCGCGGTGCTCGATGGCGTGATGTGGAAGGGCAACGCCGCGCGGCTCAATTTCCGCGCCGAAGACGGGCTGGAAGTGATCGCGACCGGCAAGCTGACCACTTTTCCGGGGCGCTCGAAATATCAGATCGTGATTGATCGGCTGGAATTGGCGGGCGAGGGCGCGCTGCTGGCGCTTTTGGAGAAAACCCGCGCGAGGCTGGCGGCTGAAGGGCTGTTTGCGCCCGAACGTAAGCGGCGCTTGCCGTTCCTGCCGCAAGTCATCGGCGTGGTCACCTCGCCCACAGGTGCGGTGATCCGCGACATTCTGCACCGGCTGGCGGATGGCTTTCCTTCCCATGTGCTGGTGTGGCCGGTGCTGGTGCAGGGTCAGGGCGCAGCCGAACAAGTCGCCGCTGCGGTGCGCGGCTTTTCGGCGCTTGCCCCCGGCGGAGCGGTTCCGCGCCCTGATCTGGTGATCGTCGCGCGCGGGGGTGGGTCGATCGAGGACTTGTGGGCCTTCAACGAGGAGCCCGTGGTGCGCGCCATCGCTGAATGCACCATCCCGGTGATTTCAGCCGTGGGCCACGAAACCGACACCACGCTGGCCGATTTCGCCGCTGATCGCCGCGCGCCGACACCCACGGCGGCTGCCGAAATGGCTGTGCCGGTGCGCGCTGATCTGGCCTTTACCCTGTCTGATCTTGGCGCACGTCAGCGCCGTGCGGTCTATCGCCCGCTGGAGTTGGGACGCGAGCGGTTGGCAGCGCGCGCGCGGCTCTTGCCCCGGCCCGAGGCCCTGCTGGCGGCCCAGACCCAGCGATTGGATGATCTGGCCGAACGCTTGCGGCGCGGGCTTACCGCGCGCGCCGGGCTGGGGCGCGAGGCGCTCGCAGGGGCAGCGGCGCGGCTGTCCCCTGCGCTGCTGGCCCGCCAGCATAGTGAGGCGCAAATGCGGCTGGAGCGCGCGGGCCTCACCCCCCGCCTGATCGAGCGCCCGCTGGCCAATGCGGGCGAGCGGCTGGCGCGCGCCGGACTGACCCCCAAGCTGATCGAGCGGCCCGTTGCTCTTGCCAGCGAGCGCCTTTCCCGCGTGCGGCTGACGCCCGCATTGGTGGAACGCCCCATCGCGCACGCCCAGCAGCGGCTCGATGCGCTCGCCCGGCTGGCGCAGCAATTGCACCCGAAAAAGCCCTTGGAGCGCGGCTTTGCGCTGATGCTTGATCACGAGGGCCAGCCCGTCACCACCCGCGCGGCGGCGGCCAAACTGGCCCGTCTGACGGCTGAATTTTCCGATGGGCGGCTTGATCTTGCCCCCGCAGGAGCCGCTGCGCCCCTCGCGCGGCCCGCCCCCAAAGCGGCCAAACCCGCTGCAAGCGCACAAGATGATTTGTTCAGCTAGCCCACCGATGCTAAGGCTGGGCCCATGTTGATGTCCGGTTCTGACAAGGTGGCCAAGCTCTATTACGGCCCCTCAAGCTTTCGTGTCCTGCGGCCCGGCCGCTATGTGCTGTGCGCGGTGACGGGTGAGGCCATCGAACTCGAAGAATTGCGCTACTGGAGCGCCGAGCGGCAGGAGGCCTATGCCTCGTGCGAGATCGCGACCAAGCGCCTGCTGGGGCTGGACGCGCTGCCCAAGGGGTGAGCGGCGTGGCGGCGTTTCGTCTGGGCCGCTTGCTTCGGGCGATCATGGCAGCCGCGCTGATGGCCCTAGCCGCGAGCGCGCCTGCCCATGCCGCGCTCCATTTCGGCGGGCCGCTGACTCAGGGCGGCTTTATCCGCGGGAAAGCACCGGCCGGAGCGCAAGCGTTAAGTCTTGACGAAACGCGCGTGACCATCGCGCCTGACGGGCGCTTTTTCGCTGCCTTTGATCGCGACAGTCCGGCCAGCGTGACCTTGCGCGTCACTTATAGCGATGGCCGGGAGGAAACGCGCAGCCTTGCGATTGCTCCGCGCGCGTGGAACATCCAGCGCATCAATCTGCCACTTACCGCCAGCGTTCCTGCGGCCGATTTCTGGGAACGCCGCAAGCCCGAGCTTGATCTGATCGCCGCCGCGCGCGCGCGGGCGACGCCTGCAACCGGCTGGCAGCAGGATTTTATCTGGCCGGTCAGGGGGCGCATTTCCGGCCTGTTCGGACGCCAGCGCATCTATCGCGGCGAACCGGCGAGTTTTCACACCGGCATCGACATTGCGCCGGGCCCAGGCACGCCGTTCGCAGCCCCTGCCGATGGCGTGGTGGTGCTGGCGCGCAGCGGCTTCAGCCTTGAAGGCAGCCTCATCATCCTTGATCACGGGGCGGGGCTGAACAGCGCGTTCCTGCACGCCTCGCAGATCCTCGTGACCGAGGGTGAAAGGGTGCAGCAGGGCCAGATCATCGGCCATGTCGGTGCAACCGGACGGGCCACCGGGCCGCATCTTCACTGGAGCCTCAAATGGCACGATGCACGGCTTGATCCGCTGCTGTTTACAGGGCCGATGAACTAGGCGTGCGCAGCAAGGCGAGAGTGATCGCGGCGCTTGCCGTTGCGCTGATGTGTGCGCCCGGCACATGGCTGCGCAGCGAGCCCCCACAAGCACCGGCAGGCGATCTCGCCGCCGTCCCAGTCACAGCGCCAAGCGCCACCGGCACGCGAGGATGGGCGCTTGGCGGGTTATGGCACCTGACGTCTTCTGATCCCCAGTTCGGCGGCTTTTCTGCCCTGCTTGATCTGGGCGAGGGCCGATTTGCGGCCTTTTCCGATCGCGGCTGGCGGCTCGATTTTTCGCCGCCCGGAGCGCTGCCACAACCCCCACGGCTTGCCCGAGTGTTCCCCGATGAGGCGCTCCACCATCGCTTTTTCGACATTGAGGCCGCAGTGCATGATCCGGCCACCGGGATGCTCTGGCTTGCCTCGGAGAATGATCACGCCATTCACCGCTTCGGTTCGGACGGCACGCCTGCCGGGCGGCGTGATCTGGGCGATGAGGTCGATTGGACCAGCAATTCCGGTATCGAAGCGATGGTGCGGCTGGAGGACGGGCGGTTTGTGATCCTGCCCGAGGGCCAACGCGAAGGCCTGATCTTTGCCAGCGATCCGGTCGAGGGGGGCAAGCCTGACCGCTTTGCGATCAAGGTGCCCGAGAAGGGCTATGAGATCACCGATGCCGCAAGGTTGCCCGACGGGCGTTTGCTGGCGGTGCTGCGCAAGCTCGAATGGCCTTCGCGCCGCGCCTGGCCACCTTTTGCCAGCCTGCTGGCGATCGGCGCTGTGCCCGAGGCAGGCGGCGTGTTCGCGCCTCAGATCACTTTGCGGCTTGAGGGCGTGCTGCCGCGCGAGAATTACGAAGGCCTCGCCCTGCGCGAACGCAGCGATGGGCGGGTCGATGTGTGGATCATCTCGGATGACAATCTGTCGGTGTTCCAGCGCACTTTGCTGGCCAATCTGGTGTTCGATTCTGCGGCGTGACCCGGACATACGAAAAAGCGCCCGGTTGCCCGAGCGCTTGTCCCGTGATTGCTGCCCCTTGCGACAGGGGCGGCTGAGATCAGGCGGCTTCGCTTTGCGCCTTGACCAGCTCGCGCTTCACCTTGAGGGCGCGCGGGCTGAGCTTCTCGTCGTTGGTCTTGAGCAGCCAGTTGTCGAGGCCGCCATTGTGCTCCACCGAGCGCAGCCCATGGGTCGAGACGCGGAACTTGAAGCTGCGATCGAGCTTTTCCGACAACAGCGTGACGTTCTGCAGATTGGGCAGAAACACGCGCTTGGTCTTGTTGTTGGCGTGGCTGACATTGTGGCCAGTCATGCGGCCCTTGCCGGTCAGTTCGCAGATGCGCGACATGGTTGATCTCTTCTCGTTTCGAAAGGTTCAGCGATTGCTGGGAAAGCGGGGCGCATAACGCCGCCTTGGCGAATCGTCAAGCAAGTTGCGCCTTTGGCCTTGCGGGGGTAGCGCTGAAGCCTATGAACCGCTGGCCACTTCCTGCTCCCATGAGCCTTGCCTTGCAAGCTGCCCGAGAGGCGGCGGCAGACGGCGAAGTCCCGGTGGGGGCAGTGATCGTCAAGGGCGACAAGGTGATCGCGGTGGCCGGCAATGCCACGCGCACGCCGCCTGATCCCACCGGCCACGCTGAATTGCGCGCGATTCGCATGGCGGCCGAGGCTTTGGGCGAGGATCGTCTGGTGGCTTGCGATCTCTATGTCACGCTGGAGCCTTGCGCGATGTGTGCAGGCGCGATTGCCCATGCGCGCATTGCTCGGCTTTATTACGCGGCCAGCGATCCCAAAGGCGGCGCGGTGGAACATGGCGCGCGGGTGTTCGATCAGCCGCAATGCCTGCACCGGCCCGAAGTCTATTCCGGCATGGGCGAGGCCGAAGCGGCGGAATTGCTGCGCGGGTTCTTCAGGGAGCGGCGATAGGCGCGGTTTCGGCGGCGTGCGGGAAAATTGCTGACGTTCGGCTATCGACCCCGTTCTTGCCATCACCGTCACCCCAGCGAAAGCTGGGGCCTAGAGCGGCAAGCCCTGCGCCAGGAGGCCCGAGGTCCTAGCTTTCGCTGGGATGACGCAAGTGGCAGCTCCCCACCCACTTGCCGCCATTCGCGCGCAGTCTCGCCGTCCTCGAAAGCCGCCAAGCTTCACATCCCGCGCCAGATCCTCGCAGGGGCTGTGTCCTTTGCGCCGAGCCTGCCCGCGCTGCATCTGGCGGGTCTGAAGCGCGATGAATAGCACAGGCGGATTTCTTCGAGCCAGCCGCGCTCATTCAGTTTCACTCCGACTGCATCGGCGCGCCAGCCGGGGTTCTCCGCCACAAAGGCTGTGCGAATTGCTCCTGCGGTGAGGCCCTTCTCGCGGCTCAATCGATCATAATCGGGGATTTGCAGCGATTGCCACAGGATGCGGGTGACGCCGAGATAGGTTTCGGGCCGCCGCGTTATGCAGGCGCCATGCTTGGCCCATTGCCGCGCGACCAGCCGGGCGGACGGCATCATGCACAGCGCCCCGCGCACTTCGGCAGGGGTCAGGCTGCTCCCCTGTTCGCACCATTGCGGCCAGCTTCCGCCGCTTTCCGGCCAAAGCCCATGCACGATCAGGCCAAAACTGCCCTGATCGCCTGAGCATTGGAAAGCATGGGCGCGCGCGCCTTGGCGGGGTTTGCAGAATTCCGGGCTCCATGACAGGGCCAGCGTGTAACCGGTGACAGGCAGCACCCGGCGCGGCCCATCGGGCGCAATGGCGGGCACGGTGCTGACCTGCGGCGCGCGGCACTGGAACGCCTGCGCCTGAAGCGCTGCGGGCAAGATCAGCGCGAGCGCGGCTGCCAGCCTAGTCAAAGACTGCAGGATCAACCTCCTTCGCCCGTGCAAACCATTCATGACTGGCAGGCAGAAACAGCATGAGCGCGCCCAGCGCCGCAAAGGCAAAACTGACAAGACGTTCCGCTTCGCCGCCGCTTGCTCCGCCTGCCACTGCCACAGCGCTGGCGAAGGCTCCCGGCGCTTTTACCAGCGTCATAACGCTCACCAGCCAGCGCGCGATTGCCGCTGCCATCAGCCACACCATCGCCAGCGGGATCAGCGCAATCGTGAGATTGCTCGACAGCCAGACGATCACCCTGTCCCTGTCCCACGGGAAATAGGGATATTCGACCTGAAGGCGCGTTTCGGTAAGGCCCAGATCGCTCATCCCGTCGAGAAAAGGAACCAGCGCGGCGGTGAGGAAGGCGGCGGCAAAGATGTTGATCGGGAGCGGGCGCGGGCGTGACAGCGGGATCATAGGGGTTTGAAATCTAGGCCTATGTCTGCCGCAGGCGCGCTTTGGGTGAGGCGGCCGACTGAGATGTAATCGACGCCCGATGCTGCCTTGGCCGCGATGGTTTCAAGGTTCACGCCTCCGCTTGCCTCGGTCGGCACCCGGCCATCCACCATGCGCACCGCTTCGGCCAGCATAGCGGGCTCCATATTATCCAGCAGCAGGTGATGCGCGCCGGCATCCAATGCCGGTTCGATCTGGGCCAGCTCATCAACCTCGCAGATGATGCGAGGAACGCCCGCCTCGCGCGCCCGCCGCACCGCTTCGCCGACGCTGCCTGCGACCGCGACGTGATTATCCTTGATCATCGCGGCATCCCATAATCCCATGCGGTGGTTTTGCGCGCCGCCTTGACGGGTTGCGTATTTCTCCAGCGCGCGCAGGCCGGGCAAGGTCTTGCGGGTATCGAGCAGGGTGCATGATGGGTTCCCGCCGGCCCCTCGCATCGCGGTGACATAGGCATGGGTGAGCGTCGCAATCCCGCACAGGTGTTGCAGCGTGTTGAGCGCGCTGCGTTCGGCGGTGAGCAGCGCGCGGGCCTTGCCTGCGATGTGCATGAGGTCGCTGCCTGCGGGCACAAAGTCGCCATCGCGCGCCAGCAGCGTGATGGTGCAATCGGGATCGAGCGCAAGGAAGAACGCCTCTGCCACCGGAAGGCCCGCGACCACCACGGCCTCGCGCGCCGACATGACCCCTGCAAAGCGCGCATCATCGGGGATCACGCTTTCAGAAGTGACATCGCGCCCGCCCCCTGCCTGCCCTTCGCCCAAGTCTTCGGCAAGCGTTTCGCGGACGAATTGGGCAAGGTCAAAGCCGGGGAGTGTAAAGTTGCTCATGGCGACGCACCATAAACGGAGCCGCAGGCTCCGCAAGGGCGCCAGAAGACGGCGCCAAAAGACGGCGCCAAAAGACTCAGGCGCCCGCCCGCAGGGGGCGCGGCTATGCCGCGCGTCGAGCGAGGACGAAGGCGCGTAAGGCGCCTTCGCAACCAAACGGAGCCGCAGGCTCCGCAAGCGCGACCGCGCGCCCGCAGGTGCCCGCAGCGAAGCGGAGGAACAGCACCGAGGATGAGCGCGCGGAGGCGCGCTCACCAAAATCAGTGCACAAACCGCGCCACCACATCGCGGTAGCTGCGCGACACCTTCACCTCAGCCCCGCTTTCCAGCACCAGAAAACATTCGCCATTGGTGTGGGGGCGCACCTGCCGCACCAGGTCGAGGTTGACGATGGTCGAGCGGTGAACGCGCTGGAACTTTCTCGGATCAAGGCGGCGTTCCAGATCCTTCATCGTCTCGCGCAGCACCAGGGAATTGTCGCCGGTGGAGATGATCATGTAATCGCCCGCTGCCTCGATATGTTCGATGGTGTCGACCTCGACGCGGAAAATCTGCCCGCGATCCTTCACATTGATCAGCTTTTCAAAGCGGTCTGAGGTGTCAATCGGCGCAGTCACCGCCTCGGCCAGATCGGCGGCGCGATCAGGGGCAACTTCGGCCAGCACATCGCGCAATTGTTCAGCGTCTTCGGCTGATTTTTTCTCGGCCAAACGCTGACGCACGCGCTCGATCGTGTCGGCGAGCTTTTGTTCATCGACCGGCTTCATCAAGTAATTGATCGCGTTCGCTTCAAAAGCGCGGATCGCGTGTTCTTCATAAGCGGTGACAAAGACGAACAAGGGCGGTTCGATATCCATCACGCCTTTCACCACCGAAAAGCCGTCAAACCCCGGCATCTGGATGTCGAGAAAAACGAGATCGGGCTTTTCGGTCTTGATCTTGCGGATTGCTTCGCGCCCATTGGCGCAGGTGTCGATGATCTCGACATCCTCGAACGGCGCAAGCCGCAATTGCAGGCCCTGAATGGCGAGCTTTTCATCATCAACCAGAATGGTGCGAATGGTCATGGTGTTATGATCCCAACGAGCGCTGCGGATTAAGGGGGATGACCCGTCCGGTCTCAGCGCTGGAAGTCCGTGACGGGGTGGCAGCAGGGTTAAGGGGGGCTGCTGCTGCAAGATCAGGGGAGGCCGCGGTGGCCCGGATATAGGGAATTTCAATGAGCACGGTGAACCCGCCGCCCGCTTCGGAACGGGTCTCGAACAGCTGGGCATCGCCATAGGCCTGAATCAACCGGTTGCGGATATTGGCAAGACCAACGCCGGTCGACACCGGCTTGCCCGGTTCGCTTACCTTGCGCAGCCGGTCAACATCGAGCTGATCGAGCCGGAGCGGCTCTTCAAGGCCGGGCCCGGTATCCTCGATCGTGATGCGCAAGCGTTCACCCAAAACACGCGCGGTGATCGAAATGCGCGCGCCTTCCTCCTGCGGAGTGACAGCGTATTTGATGGCGTTTTCGACGATCGGTTGCAGCAGCATCGAAGGCAATTGCGCGGCAAGGGCGGCATCGTCGATCTCGAAATGGGTGCGCAAGCGTTCTTCAAAGCGCATCCGTTCAATGTCGAGATAAAGCTGAAGCGTCTCGATTTCCTGCGCCAGGCTGACCTGACTGCCGGGTTCGGTGATCAGGGTGTGGCGCAGAAAGCCCGAAAGCCGGGTGAGCATCGCGTTGGCCGGTTCGGTCTGTTTGAGCAGCACCAGCGTTGAAATCGAATTGAGCGTGTTGAACAGGAAATGCGGGTTGAGCTGATAGCGCAGCATCGCCAGTTGCGCCGCGGTCGTCTGCGCTTCGAGCCGTTCGAGCCGGTCAGCCTGTTCCTCGACGGTGAGGAAATAATTGATCGCGTAATAGAGCGCGCTCCACCCGCCCAGCAGCGTGAGCGGGATATAAATGAGGCCGATAAAGCGTTGGGCAAAGGTCGTCTCGCGGCTGCCTGCGTAATAGATGCCCTGCACCCAGGCATCGATCGAGGCGTGACACATCACCGCCACCAGCAACACCAGCGCGGTCACGCCCCATGTCACCAGCGGTTGGCGCCGGATCAATTGGCGATAGATCACCGAAAGAATGCAGCTGATTGAAAAGCCGGTGAAGGTGGTGACCAGAATCAGCACCAACAGGCTCGGCGGTTGGCCATTGGCCAGCGCTGATGCGCCGCGCAGCACAAAGGCCGCCCCCCAGCCTGCCAGCTGGAGGTTCCAGAACGCGCGGTTCTTGCTCGCAAAAAAGGGCGCGGGCTGGATCGCAAGCACTGCCATAACTGGCGCAGCCTAGCCGATTTTCTGCGCCCCTGCATCGCCTTTTGCGCAGGTCCTGCGGCACGTCCCGCGCGCACAGCACCGTTGGTCGCAGATCGTCCGCGCTCAGCGGCCTTGTGCGGGATCAACCTCGCGGCGGAAATGGCGGCTCCAGTCGGCCCGGCCTTCCTTGGCCATGGCCTCGGCAATCAACGGGAGTTCGTCCTCAATGGCGCGCGCGCGCTTGGCCCACCCGTCATGGGTGGGCAGACGCAGGATCTTGACCGAATGGCGCGGTCCCCATTCGCGCATGAACCGCACGGCTGCTGCGGGATCAAAGCCCGCATTGGCGAGCAACCACGGGATCAGCCGATCGGCCTCACGCTCGGTGCGCTTGACCTTGCCCCAGGCGCGCCCATTGCGATTGAGCCAGTCGGTATGCCCTAAGAGATTATGCGCCAGCTCGTGCCCCACGAGGGCTGCAAACATCGCGTCTTCATAATCGAACGCGGGAAAATCAATGCCGATGACAACGCGCCCGCCATCTGCGACCGCAACCTTGCCCTCGCCCATCAATTCAAACCGGGTGGCGCAGACTTCAACCGGTCCCACGCGCACTGCCGCGCCGTCTGCAAAGCCAACTTCGACACCCGACTCTGCGATAAGCAGCGCATCTATGTGATCGTGGGCGCGTGCCACCCGCTGCCAGTCCATGCGTTTTGCGCTCGGCCATTCATTGGGATCAACCCGCCCGAGCCGCACAATCTCGCGGTTGCGGGTAAAGCCCCCTGCAAGATCAGCAGGCGAGCCCTTCGCCGCCGTCTGCACCGCGAAATTGCCGGTCATGTCGAGCGCGGCGCGGGCAATTTCGGGGCGGCCATAGCTCGCCAGGTCCTGCAATTGCAGTCCGACCGAGGGAATCGTCTGGGGGCAGAAATCCGCATTGCTGCGCACCAGTTGCCAACCAATGTCCTGCAGGCGCTGGTCATAATCCTGATAGCGCCCAATGGCGGCGCGTTCGGCCGGCAGATTGATGCCGGCTGGCAGCGGCGCAGCGGCAAGCGGAGCAGCGATCAGCGCAGCCAGCAGGCCCACCCCTGCAACAGGCTTTGGCACATGGGGCGCGCGGGCGGCTTTAGCTCTCACAGGCTTGGGCTTTCACAAACTTGCGCGATTGACCGGTCAGCTTGCGCCGCTTTCGTCGAGCGCCGTTTTCAAGGCTTCATAGCCCACTGCGCCGCCAATCGGCTGCTTGCCCGCGATCCAGGCTGGCGTTCCCGAAAAGCCCAAAGAGCGGGCGAGTTCGGTGTTGCGCGCCAGTTCCACCGTTACCGGATCGGAGGCGGCATCGGCCTCGGCACGCGCCATGTCGAGCCCGGCCGCACGCGCCGCAGCCTGCGGCTCGCCAATGCGGAACATCGCTTCGTGGAAGGCGCGGTATTTGCCCTGCAGGGCCGCTGCCAGAGCCATGCGCGAGGCGACATCGCTGCCTTCAAAGATCGGCCATTCGCGCACCACCACCTTAACCTCGGGGTCGTCTGCAATCAGGCGCTGCACATCCTCAAGGCTCTTTTCGCAATAGGGGCAGTTGTAATCGGTGAATTCCACCAGCACCTTGGAGCCATTGGGATTGCCCAGCACCGCGCCGGGAAAGGGCGCGAAAACTTGCGGGTCGATATTGGCCATCCGCTTGTCCGCTTCCTGTGCTTCATAGGCTGCAACCATCTGCGGCAGCATATCGGGATTGGCGAGCAGGAAGCTGCGGGTGCGGTTATCGGCAAGGCCGGAATAGGACCAGATCGCTGCCCCCAGAAAGCCGAAAGTGAGCGCGAGCAGCGCCGTCAGGAGGGTGTGCAGCAGCGTCGAGGGCTGTTTGGAAGGCGTATGCGTCATGCGCGCCAGCCTTAGCGCTGCTTGCGCATCCGTTCCAGTTCGCTGCGCGCCTGCAGCGAAATATCTTGTGCGCGCAGCCAATCGGGCGAGCCATAAGGAAGCGCGGCTTCGGCCGCCTGGGCATTGCGCAAGGCCTCGGGATAGCGGCGGTGCATCACCTGTTGTTCGGCGCTGGCAAGCCGCGCGCGCGGAATATCGCCGCGTTCGGCATAGACCACGCCCAACTGATACCAGGCAAAGGGATTGTAGCGATCACGCACCACCGCTGCGCGCAGCACGCGTTCGGCCTCGGAATGGAAGCGATTATCCTCGGTCGCGATCAGCGCATGGCCATAGATCGACGCGATCAGCGGGTGATTGCGCGTGAGTTCGGTGGCGCGCTTCAAAGGATCGAGCGCTTCACGCGGGCGACCCGATTCGAGCAGCACCTGACCTTTCAGTTCGAGAAAATAGGGATTGTCCGGCTCGCGTTCAAGCAAGGCTTCAACTTCGGCCAGCGCGCGGTCCATCTGCGCGTCCTTGTGAAAGGCATAGGCGCGGGCATAGCGCGCCGGAATGCTGGTGTCGCTTGCCGGGAAATAGGTCAGCGTGCGGCGCGGTTCGGCGAGATAGCCGTAAAGCTTGGCGCGCACCCGCAGGAAGCGTTCCTGCAATTGCGCGTCATCGGGCGCATCCCATGCCGGGTCTTCCTCAAACAGACCGCGCAGGGTCTGAATCCGTTCGCCCGAAAGCGGGTGGGTGCGCATGTAGGAGATTTCCTGGGATTGGCTGAAACCGCGGCGGATTTCATTGGCGCGCAGGCGTTCAAAGAACTTGATCATGCCGCGTCCCGAAATCCCTGCGCCCGACAGGTAACGGGCACCGGCCAGATCTGTGGCGGCTTCCTGATCGCGGTTGAAAGCAAGGAAAGTCCCCATCGCCGCTGTCTGCCCAGCCATCACCGAAGCCATCGCCGCCTCGGGTGCCCCTGCCAGAGCAGCGCCCACACCAAGCAGCAGCGAGAGAATGGTGATGCCGGTCGCCGCCTTGGTGCGTTCCTCAAAGCGCGCCACATGGCCGGCGGTGATGTGGCCGATTTCGTGGGCGATCACGCCTTGCACTTCATTGGCGGTGTTGGCGGCATTGAGCAGGCCCGAATGGACAAAGACCATCTGTCCGCCTGCCACAAACGCATTGATCGAGCCGTCATTGATCAGCACGAGATCAAGATTGCCCGGCTCCAGTTCAGAGGCCTCGACCAGCGGGGCGGCGAGATCGATCAGGAATTGTTCGGTTTCCGCATCACGCAGGATGGATTGGGCGGCGATTGGTTGCACCGCAAGGGCGCTTGCTGCCAGAACAGCAAGGCCGCGCGCCAGCAGACGCAACAGGGAAAGGGGGCGGGGCACGTGCATGTTGCGCACGCATACAACCTTTTGGGCTGAACCCAAACTGAAGCGTGCGGCTTGGGGCCTACCCCACCAGCTTTTTGGCAGCGCGTTCGATCAGGGGCACATCCTCGGGCAGTTCTCCGAGAATCTCGACGCAACCGATCTCGTCACGGCGCACCAGCACCAGCGCGAATTCAGGACCGCCGCCATCGAGCGCCTCCAAAGTCATGGCTTCGAGTTCGCGCAATTGCTGGGCCAGCGCCTCGCGCACTGCGCCGGGCTGTTCCACCACTTCGCCGGCATCACCGCGGCGCAGGCGGCGTTCCGCCTTGACGATGCCCTTCAGCCCGCCTTCCGCCTCTGCCAGGAAGCGGGCGAGACTGCCGCGCGCCAATTGCAGGCGATGCGCATGGCTGAGCACGGCGGCGTATTCCGTTAGCCGCGTCTTGTCGTAATCGGCGCCGAACACCAGCTTGACCACCGGGGTCATCGGCGCGCGTTCCTGAATGGCAAGCCCACTGTCCGCGACAAGCTGCGCATAATCCTCGGGCGCATCAAGCGCGGCAAGCGAGAAATCATAGGCTGTGCTGACTGCGGCATAAAGGGCAGCGCGGCTGCGGTCTTCGGTGCTGTGGGCAGCATGGGCGAGTTCACGCGCAGCGGCGAGACAATCATGCAGGCTGGCACAGCGCAGGTCATCGTGGCCGGTGTCTGCGGCCTGTGCATCGCCGGGCGCCGCGTCATCTTGTGCTGCGCTGCCAGCGGGGGCGGGCTCCTCGTCGGGATGTTCGCCGGGCGCTGCGCTTTCGGACGCTTCATTCAGCGTGAAGGCGGCCGGATCAATTGCCCGCTTGGGTGAAGGGGCCTCGACATAGTCAGCCAGCGACGCAAAGCTGTAGCCGGCGGTCTCGTCTTCCTCGCTGTCCCAGTCTTCGTCGTCCTCGTCGAAATCGCTGTCCAGCGCATAATGCGCAAAATCCGGTTCACCAAAATCGGGCATCGGCAAATCATGGGCTGATCCCGCTTCACTCACGCCATTGCCCAGCGCGGTGATGTTGGCAAAGTCGCTTGCGGGGTCTGCATCATGGGCAGGTTCATTGGCGGGCGAATCGGCCCAGGTGGTCAGCGCATCGGGCGCACGGCGCGGCGGCTCTGCAGGCGCATCGCTGTCGTCCTCCACCTCGTCCACCAGATCGAGCGCCTGATCGATTTCCAGCAACAATTCATCGGCAGCGACCTGATCGGCGATTTCTTTCCAGTTGATGACGCCGTAGAGGAAATCAATCGTCTCCCCATCGCTCGAATAGGGCAACAGGATCCCGCGATAGAGCGTTGCTGCGCCGCGCTGGTTGACGAATTCGGCTTCGAAACCGATCGGCGCCTGATTGGCGAGGATTTGCAGATAATGATCGGTGATGCGGCTCAGCAGGGACCGCGGCGGCACGTCGGACAGACGCCTGATCGGCCCGCTGCTGCCGCATTGCGCGGCCAGTCTTTCGCCAAGAAATTGCACGGCAGGATCTTCGATCCCTGAAGTGAAATCAATCAGCGCGCTGCAGGGCCCGAAATCGGGCAGATTGGCCGGGTCCAGTTCCTCGATCAGCGGGAAGGCGCGTTCACCAAGCTGGCTCGCCCAGTGATTATAGGCGCGCACCTGCATCCGCCGCTCGTCCTGACCAATGCCTTGCGGCGCGCTTTGACGCGGGGCGACAGGAGCAGGGCTGGCAGCATCATCGAACGTGTCGTCCAGGCTGGCAGTATCGCCCGGATCGCCCGCGCCGAAAGTGCCTCGCAATGTGTCCATGGCCGAATATCCGCCCCTTGTTTGACTGTCAGGGGGCCACTGTGGCGCGGTGTGGTAAACATTGCGTTAAATGCGCAAAGCTGTTGGTTGGCGCCGATGCGCCAGGCTTTACAGGAAATACCGCATCTTGATGGTCAGGCGCTGGGTGGCTTCGCCGTGATCGAACACCGCATCGGTGAATTTGGGCGGGGCCATGCGCACCGGGGCATCGCGCGAAAAGCCATAGCCTTCCTTGGGCATCATCCCGACGGCGCGATCGGCCTTGCCGTTATTGTTTTCATCATGCAGCAACGCAATCGCATATTGGCCGGGCTTTACGCCGCTAAAGCGGATTTCCATGGTTTCGGCCGCGGGCATCACCACGCGGTGCGAATCGGGATCCTTGATGCATTTGGGGAAGATATCGGCGCGCATTGTCATGCAGGCGCGCACCACGCCTTTGGTGTTCCTGAGATCGGTGACAGTGATGACGACATCCCCGGCGCTGGCGGGCGCGGCAGCAAGGGTGAGGCTGGCCAGAGCAGCAGCTGCGGCAGCTTTCATTCCGCGGGCACGCTGGCGGCGGCGGCAGGAGCGTGCCCAGCGGCCTCGACAATGCGCCGCGAGAGGCCCTTGTCCGTGCCGCACAGCTTGTCCCAGAAGCGGAAATAGAGCGCGTAATTGCATTGGTAATCCTCGTGATGGCGCTCGTGATGGCTGGCGGTGATGAGCCAGTCGCCGATGCGCGAATGCACCAGCCAGCGCGGAAACATCTCCCAGCCCATGTGATTGGTCACGCCCATTACCGTGGCAATCGTGAGCACCACGCCGAGTGCGGATACATGGATAGGAACCACAAACACCATGAACGGGATCAGAATGGCCCCGCTCACCGCCTCGATCGGGTGAAAGCTCATCGCGGTCCACGCCGTGGGCGGGCGGCTGTGATGATGCACCGCATGGGCGAGGCGAAACAGGCGCGGGCGGTGCATCGCGCGGTGGCTCCAGTAAAACCAGGTGTCCTGCGCAAACAGGTAAATCAGCACCGAAACCGGCCAATACCACAGGGGCAGCGCGTCCCATTCGAGCGCAATCTCAGTCCACCCGAACTTGCGCCAGCCCCACAGCACGATCCCTGCCGGCACGCCGTAAATCGCCGCAGAAATCAGCGACCAACGGATTTCCTTGGCGATCTGCGCGTCCTTGCCGGCGTAAAGTCCGGGCCGCACCTTTTGCGTGACCCACGCAAACAGGCCGCTGGTGAGCCAGTAACGCAGCGCCACAATCAGGGTAACGGCAAGGCCAGCGACCAGCAGCGCCAGCGGTATCGGCCAAGAATCCGGGATCATGGGACGCACCATGGCGCAAATTGTCGCGCCGCAACAGCGCCTAAATGACAACGACCGTTCAATCCACCGCCGCGCACAGCGGATCGATCAGCATGGTGTGCCGCCGCATCGCAATCCGTGCAAGCTGGCCAACCAAGCTTTTGCGCCGTGCCGCTGCCAGCGGGCCGAGGGCGGCAGGCCGCAGGATTTCGCCATCATAGCCATCGGCCACAATCACACCGCACCGCTCAGGCAGGAAGGCCGCGCCATCGAGCGGCGCGCGGTCAAGCCCGGGCGGGAGCGCCCAGAAAAACCGGTCACAATAGTTGAGATAGTCACCCCACTTGGCATCGCCGAGCAAATCGCCGCGCGCCACCTTGATCTCGACAATCACGATCTGGCCGCGGGCATCAATCCCCATCAGATCGGCGCGGCGGCCACCAGACAGCGGGACCTCGGCCAGGCACCAGATGTCATTGCGGGCAAACAGCCGCGCTACCCCGCGTGCCACATCACCGGCGTCAGGCGCCGAATCAAGCGCTGGAGGAGAAGAAGAGCTTGCCATCGCCAAACTTTGGAACATTTGCCGAACATCGGCAAGGGGCAAACAAGCGGCCAAGAGGGACGCCCGCTGATGTCAGGGGTCGCGTCTCACAGTGCTTCCAGCATCGTCATGACACTGCGCTGGGCTGCATCCAGTTCCCGCCACAATGCGATTGCGGGCACTTGTGGATCCTGCCCGCGCGCGTGCAGCACATCGAGCGCGGCCATGCCCGATTGGACGAGGGCTTCGATATCCTCGACCCCCTGCCACGCCAGTTCGCGCTGCCATTCGCTGGCCTGATCGAGCGCTGCCACAAAGGCATCGGGGTGGTGAAGGCTGGTCGCATCCTTGAGCCCTGCGAGCTTGGCGACATTTGCGCTGTTGGCAGCGATCGCCTGCCAGCGCTCGATCATCGAATCGATGGGGTGGCGCGCGGCAAAGGCGCTTTGGCGCAGGCGGCGCATATCATCGGGCGGAAGCGCGGACATGCCCCGTGTTTAGGCCGAGCCTCTTGCAGAATGGTTAATCGCTGTTTGCGATGTTTGCGGCACCGGTCTCAAGGATGACAGGCCGACAGCAGCCCGGCCCAGCCAAGGCGCGCAGCCGGTAATCTAGGGCTGGCGCAGCGCCGTGCGCCTTGCTAAAGCGCGCGCCTGGTCGCGCACCCGTAGCTCAGCTGGATAGAGCGCTGCCCTCCGAAGGCAGAGGTCACAGGTTCGAATCCTGTCGGGTGCGCCAACTCTGTGCTCTGCAAATCAGTGGCTTCACCGCTCGCGCAGCGTCGCTGCCAGCCTCCCAATCCCCATCCATGGACCACAAGCGCCTTGTCGCGCTGTTGCGCCATGCCCGAACCATGCTGGCGCGGCGGTGAGGCGGCGCAGCTATGGCGGGGCCGGCTGTCTTGAGTGGCTCAAGCTTGGGCTTGGGGGTGAATGGTCTTGCGGCACGGCTTATCGAAACGTGCCGCGAGGGGGCTTGTCGAAACGAAATCGCGGCAGATTTTCCAGCCGGTCGCTTTGGGGGCCGGGCCGGGGTGTTCGCGCGTTAAGGCGGCGATAGAGCGATCGCATCACCACCCCCTCGACGGTCTCCGGCTGCAGAGATTGGCTAAAGGCGAGGCCCGCCTTGTCGTCGGACGACCAGATTACAGAGACAGCCACAAGTTTGCAGTTCACCGATGGCAATGGTGTGAAGGCAGTCGCGTGCCAGTTTGCCGCCTATGGCAATCTGCACCGCGCAGCCCTCCTCTGAAATGTCGGTGACTTTGGCGAATAAGCGAAACCAGCCGCGCTTGTCACTTGGGCTTCGAGTTCGACGCTGCGGCGAAGTGACCATCGTCTATCACTGGGCGTCTATCATTGGGCGCCTATCATTGGGCGCCTATCCTTGGGAACACGCCATCCGGGCATGGCTGGCGCTTTGCTTGGGTGGTGAGTTGCTGTGCATTCCGGGGGCCTGCAGCGACTTGCCGGCGACGGCAGTGGCACAGGCGACCTGTTTTCATCCTTCTGGCGGGGGGCTGCCGAGTGTAAGGAAAAACGCCCAGCCCCTTGGGGAGGGGGCTGGGCAGTTGTGAAGGAACCAAAAGATCAACCAGTCCTCCACTCAGGTCGCGGCGATGGGATTAGCGGGTGCGGGTTGGTCTGGCAAGATACTTTCGATTATGAAAGTAATTGGTTTCTCTTGTGATCTGGCATATTGACAGCAGCAGGCTTGGCTGAGATTTCCAACTGGTGCGCTCCGAACCCCTTCATATCCGGCTGCTGAACCTCCTTGGCGCTATTCGCGATCTTGCGCCGTTCGACGTCATGACGGCCGAGGAAGAGGCCCTGCTCAGAAGCTTGCTGATCTGCTGGCACGACGGCCACGACATTTCTGTGGGCGAAATCATGAAGAGCATGACGGAAGTGTCATCAGCAACGGCCTATCGCCGGATCATCAGCTTGCGTGACAAGGGGCTGATCAAGCTGCGGGTGGATCAAACCGACAAGCGCGTGAAATTTGTCGATCCCACCTCTTTGGCGCTCGACTATGGCGACCGCATTCACCGGGCGCTTGAAGGGCTTGTGGCGGATGGAAAGCGCCGGTGATCCACTCTCCCGACAGAGTGTTGCGACAGAGCCTGACAGTTCTCGCGATAGCTCTGGCATGGTTTGCGCTTTTCAACCTTAACGACGCGCTGTTTTCCGAACTTCAGCACAGCATCAGGGCGCATTGGATATTTCTTCCGGCAGTGATGCGCCCTTTGGCGATCCTGTTGTTTGGCAGTGTGGGAGCCTGGGGGCTTGTTCTGGGAGCCTATCTCACAGTGCATGGCACCACCGAAGGCAACGCACTGCATGAGGTCACTCTCGCGTTGCTTTCGGGCTTGTTGCCATGGTTGGCGGTCGCCTGCGCCAGAGTGCCTTTGCAGATCCCCAAAAGCCTGTCGGGGCTGAGGCCCTTGGACACTCTTGTGCTTTGCACCCTGTGCGCAGGGGTCAATGCCGTCGGCCTTAATGGCTACCTCTGGATTTCGGGCCATCTTGATAACAACCCGATCCAGATCCTCACGATCTTTGTCGGGGACCTGCTTGGGGCGGCAATCCTGCTCTTTCTCATCTCCTCGGCCTTGGCCTTCTGGTTGCCGCGCAGACTGCGGATATAGTTGAAAGCCGGGCAACAGCTGCTTAAACCGCAAATGCCCTGCGGCGCTCGCGAGCGGCGCTTTCAGGCACGGCCGGTGACCGCCTCGGCGCCGCCAAGGTCTGCGCCGCTAGGCTGCCGGTTCAAGCGTTGTTTGCACCTCGCCCCACGCGGGGAAGGGATCGTTCAATCGCTCCCACTTGTCGGGCGTGAAATCCTCACCCGGCTCGAGGCACTGATCGAGCGCCGCGGTGATGGCGGCCTTATCCATGTTGATGCCGATAAACACCAATTCCTGCCGCCGGTCGCCCCATACCGGGTGCCAGTGCTTGACGACGAATTCTTCAAAAGTGCCATCATCGGGCCAGCGATTCTTGGGAACCGCTGCCCACCAGCGCCCCATCCGGCTGACGCTTTTCTGATGGCCTGCAATGGCGAGTTCGCCCAGAAAATCGCTGCGGGTTGCCAGCCAGAAATGGCCCTTGGCGCGGATCACCTTATCCAGCACATCACTCGTCAGGAAGCGGTAGAACATCGCCGGATGGAACGGACGGCGCGCGCGATAGACAAAGCTTTCAACGCCATACTCCTCGCTTTCGGGGCGGTGACTGGCGAAATCATACAGCTCTTTCAGCCACAGCGGGTGTTGTTCGGCCTGTTCCTCGTCATAAAGGCCGGTATCCAGCACTTCGTCCAAAGCGACCTTGCTGTAATCGGCCTCGATGATCTTGGCATCGCCATTGAGGGACGCGACCACCTTTTTGACCATCGCGAGCTGCTCAGGGCTGACCGCGCCAGCCTTGTTCACAATCACCACATCGGCAAATTCGATCTGTTCGACCAACAGGCTGACAAGGCTGCGATCATCGCCCTCTCCTGCGGTTTCGCCCCGGGCTGACAACAGATCGCTGCTTGAATAATCAGCCAGCAGGTTCATCGCATCGACCACCGTCACCATCGTATCCAGCCGCGCCACATCGCCCAGGCATTGGCCGTCTTCATCGCGGAAGGAGAAGGTGGCCGCGACCGGCAGGGGTTCGGAAATCCCGGTGCTTTCAATCACGAGGTAATCAAACCGGCCTTCTGCCGCGAGCCCGCGAACTTCCTTCAACAGATCATCACGCAAGGTGCAGCAGATGCAGCCATTGGTCATTTCGACCAGCGATTCCTCGGCGCGCGACAAGGCCGCTTCGCCGCCGCGCACCAGATCGGCATCGATGTTCACCTCGCTCATATCATTGACGATCACCGCGACCCGCTTGCCTTCGCGGTTGGCGAGGATGTGGTTCAAGAGGGTGGTTTTGCCCGCCCCCAGAAAGCCCGAAAGCACAGTTACGGGCAGGCGGTTGTCGGCAAGGTTCGGCATGGAAAAGAAGGTCCCGATGGTTGGATTGCAAGGGAGAGGAAGGATGACTCGATAGTCAGAATTTCAGCTTGTATGTTACAACATATCATCCCATATGCGGGCTCGTAAAGGGGCAAATCAACCGGGGCACCGCGATGAACATGAACGCACCACCCAGACCTGCCATTCTTGGTGAGCCTGCGGCACACCGCGCAGGCATGGTGCTTTCGGCGCTGTGTCTGGTGCATTGCCTGATGCTGCCGCTCGTGCTCGCCGCTGCACCGGTGGTGGTGCTGGCCACTATCCCGGCTGGCTGGCTTGAGGCCGAATGGCTCCACGCTGCGCTGATTGCGCCGGTGGTGCTGGTGAGCGGACCGGTGCTTTGGCGCAGCGGCGGAGTGCGGGCCGGTGTGCTGGTGGCGGCGGTGGCGGCGCTGATTGGCGCGCTGTTTGTGGCCAGCGACAGGCTTGAAACAGGGCTGACAGTTGCCGGCGCGCTCACCTTGCTCGCGGCACATGGCTTTACCTTGCGCCAGCGCAAGGTGCATGGACTTCTATGAGGCAATGTTATAACGTTGTGGCATGTTCCCGCTTCGCCTTGCCCCCGCTTTACTCCTCATATGGGGAGCCGCCCCGCTTGCGGCCTGCGATCTTGATGGACTGCCCGGTTTTCACCGCGCCAACCCTTTTGCCCGCGCCCCGATCTTCCGCGGCGCGCCGCCAGTGCAGCCTGCAATGCCTGCTCCGGGTGGCGAACCTGTGGCCAAGCCGAAAGAGCTCTCGCCGCCCGACTATGCCCCTGCGCCGCGTCCGTGGGAGCGCACCGATAATCCCGGCCCGATCAGTCCCGAGGACAAGGCCATCTTCACCTGAATTTGATATGTGATCATGCGGCTTGAGGTTTCCCGATTGGGCAAGGCCTATGCGGGCCGCCCTGTGCTTGATGACGTATCCTTCACGCTTGATGCAGGAGAGCGTCTGCTGTTGCTCGGTCCGTCGGGTTCGGGGAAATCGACGCTGCTCAACATCATTTGTGCGCTGGCGCGGCCGGATCGCGGCGAGGTGCGGCTGGGTGATGAACTGCTTGCCGCGCCGAGCGGGGCGGGTCGGGGCGATGCTCTGCGCCGCGCGCACATCGCAATTATCTTTCAAGGGCTGCGGCTTGTCTCGGCGCTCAGCGTCTGGGGCAATCTGGCGCTGGCGCAGCGCTTGCAGACAGGGCGCAGCGATCCGGGTGCGATTGCTGTGCTGCTCGAACGGCTTGGTCTGGGCCACCGCGCTGATGCTCGGCCCCATGAACTCTCACAAGGCGAAGCCCAGCGCGCCGCGATTGCCCGCGCACTGGTGGTGCGCCCGCAATTGCTGATCGCAGACGAGCCCACTTCCGCGCTCGACCACGCCAACGCCAAGGTGGTGGCCGAATTGCTCGATGAATTGGCGCGCGAGGCGGGGGCCAGCCTGCTGGTGGCCACCCATGATGATCGGCTAACCAGCCATTTCCCGCGCCAATTGCGGCTTGATAGTGGCAGGCTGGCGGCATGATCCGCCTTGCTCTCGCCTATCTTGCGGATCGCCCGCTCACCAGCGCGCTCAATGTGCTGTTGCTGGCGATTTCGGTCGCCATGCTGGTGCTGCTATTGCAATTCAGCAGCCAGGCAGAGGAGCGGTTTGAGCGCGATATTGCCGGCATTGATCTGGTGGTGGGAGCCAAGGGATCACCCTTGCAACTGATCTTGTCGAGCGTTTTTCATGTCGATTCTCCCACCGGCAACATCCCGGTTGAAAGCATCGATCTGCTGCGCCGTGATCCCGCCGTGGCGCGGGTGGTGCCGCTGGCTCTGGGGGACAATTTCGACGGCTTCAGAATTGTTGGCACAGATGCTGGCTTTGCCGGGCTGTATGATCTCAAGCTTGCCGAAGGGCGCAGTTTTGCAGCCCCGATGGAGGCGGTGCTGGGCGCAGATGTGGCGCGTCAGACCGGCGCAAAGCTGGGGCAGAAATTTATCGGCAGCCATGGGCTTGGCGATGATCCGCAAGGCGATCAGGGCCACGATCACGCGCCGTTCACCACAGTCGGCATTCTGGCGCCCAGCGGCACTGTGGCGGATCGGCTGATCCTGACATCGGTGGAAAGCGTGTGGGCCGTGCACGGGATCGGGCATGACCATGACCATGACCATGACCATGACCATAAAACAGGCCACGATCACGCCCACGGGCATGACCACGATCACCACAAGCACCATGCCCATGATGATCACGATCACGATCACGATCATGCAGCCCCTTCGCTTGCCTCGCCTGCTGCGCCTGCTCCCTTGCAGGCCAGCGGCAGCGGGCTGGAGCCTGAATTCACAGCCTTGCTGGTCACTTATCGCAACGCGTCTGCCGCGATCCGCCTGCCCGCCATGATCAATCGCCAGACTGCGCTGCAATCGGCGGTTCCCGCTACTGAAACGGCGCGTCTGATCGAACTGATTGGGGCCAGCCTTGCCGGGATCAAGGTGTTTGCATGGCTGTTGGCGGCGACCGGGGGCCTTGCGATTTTTGTCGCGCTGCTTGCGGCGTTGCGCGCGCGCGAAGGCGATCTGGCGCTGCTGCGAGTGATGGGGGCCAGCCGGGCTCAGGTGTTTGGCACGATGCTGCTCGAAGGGGTGATAACAGCGGCAGCAGGCGCCGTGCTGGGCTGGCTGGCGGCGCATGGCCTGATGGCGCTGGCGGCTGCGCGGTTTGCGACGCTGGCTGACCTTGGTTTTTCCCCGTTCCAGTTTCATTCAGGCGAAATCGCGCTTGTCGCCGGGGTGCTGGGGATTGGCGCGCTTGCCGCGTTGATTCCGGCGATCCGCATCTATCAGCTTGATCCGGCGCGCGTTATGGCGCGCAGCCTGTAAAGAAGGAGCCCCGAGCGATGATCCGCGCCCTTGCTGTCGTCCTTGCCACGGGTCTGGCCGCGCTTGCCCCTGCGGCAACGGCCCAGAACGCCAAACAGATCGGCACCAGCCGCCCTCCGGTGGTGGAAGATGTCTGGAAACCGGCGGCCACTCCGCCGGGAGGCACTTCATGGAAACTGCTCGAATCGACCGGCGAGACCACCCGCACCGATGCGCAAGGCTTCATCGTCTCCAAACCGATCTTCCCTGCTCAGGTCAAAGCCTTGGCAGGCAAACGCATCAAGGTCGCTGGCTGGATGATGCCCTTGAGCCCCGGAGCCAAGCAAAAGCGGTTCGTTCTGCTCGGCTATCCGCCGGGTTGCCCGTTCCATTTCCACGCCGCGCCCAACCAGTTCATCGAGGTTTTTGCCGAAACCCCTTTCCCGACCAATGAAACCAAGGTTATCGTGGTAAGCGGGGTGCTTGAACTCACCGGCTATGATGAAAGCGGCATTTTCTACCGCTTGCGCGCCGCCCGCCAGGGCTGACCGCACTTCGCCGCTCCCTCCCCGCGCCCCAAGGAACCTCTCGCCATGACCGCTCTTTCTGCCAACCGCCGCCAATTGCTGGGCGCGACCTCCAGCGCCTTTGCCGCTTTGCTGGCCAGCGGAGCCATCATCCGCGCCAGCAGCGCTGCGGCCAGCGGGCAACAAGCGGGGCCATCCTATGGCCCGCTGATCGCAGACCCGGCAGGGCTGATCGATTTGCCGCAAGGCTTCAGCTACCGCGTGATCTCCAGCCTTGGCGATGGCATGGATGATGGCGGAACAGTGCCCGATCACGCCGACGGGATGGGCTGTTTTGCGCTTCCCGATGGAGAGATCGCGCTGGTGCGCAACCACGAATTGACCCAGCGCCACGACACAGGCGGACCGATCGCCCATGGCTTTGGCCGCTGCAATGGCGCGATTGTGGCGGGCGGAACCACCACTATCGTGCTTGATGCTGAAACGCTGGCCGTCAAACGCCAGTTCCGCAGCCTTGGCGGGACTATTCGCAATTGTTCGGGCGGGATCACCCCTTGGGGAACATGGCTCACCTGCGAGGAAGCCCCGACCGGGCCGGGCCAGAAATATGGCGAGGGTCTGGAAGTCAATCATGGCTGGGTGTTCGAAGTGCCCGCCAATGCCACCGGCCTTGTTAAAGCCGTTCCCTTGCGCGCCATGGGCCGGTTTAATCACGAAGCGGCTTGCATCGATCCCGAAACGGGCATGGTTTATATGACCGAAGACCGCGACGATGGCGTGATCTATCGCTTTATCCCCGCAGTCCCCGGCGATCTGGTGCAAGGCGGGCGCCTTCAGGCGATGGTGGTCGAAGGACTTGCCGACACCCGCAACTGGTCCGGCAATCGGCAGGGCGCTGCGATGGACAAGCGGCGCTATTACTCGGTCCGCTGGATTGACCTCGATGATGTCGAAGCGCCCAAGGACGATCTGCGCCTGCGTGCAGCGGCACAGGGCGCAGCGCTGGTCGCGCGCGGTGAGGGCATTCACATGGGGACAGATGATCTCTTTATCTGTGCCACCAGCGGCGGCGCGGCAGGCTTGGGTCAAATCTTCCGCCTTGTGCCGGGGCGCGGGAAGGAGGCCTGCCGCATCGAATTGTTCTTCGAAAGCGAAAGCAAGGACCAGTTCGATTTCGGCGACAATCTGACTGTTGCACCCAATGGCCATCTGGTGGTGTGCGAGGATCAATACACCGAGGTGGTCGATAATCACCTGCGCGGCATTACGCCGCAGGGCACAGCCTATCCGCTTGCCCGCCTGCGCTGGCAGACAGAATTTGCCGGCGGGTGCTTTTCGCCTGATGGCAAGACCTTGTTCGTCAATGTCTATTCACCCACCCGCACGCTTGCGATCACCGGTCCGTGGGAGCGGTTTGGCTAGGCCTGCCATGTGCGCGGCAGCGATAAGCCCAGCATAATCAGCCGCAACCACCAGCACCATGAGGCTGGATCCTGCAAGCGGTTGGAGGGGAGCGAGCCGGCCATTCCTCCGGGCCATTCGGGCGCGCCATCATGGCGCGGCGTGACACGACCCTGAAGCTGCGCGATGTTGCGGCTCCTGTCCGCCAACAGGCCCGGTGACACGCGGTGCGCACGCAAGACAACAGATGGGGTATTTGCCCCACCATGCTTGTCACCATGCGCGCCCTCGCCCAAGGTGGCCTGCCGCTTGCACGCTGAAGGCCCGGCCACAGGAGCACCACCGATGTTGTTGCGCGATCTCGGGATCATTCCCGCCCAGAAATCCCCGGTGACAGACGGCGGAAACCGCCCCCATGTCAATCTCAGCCGCCGTGCTTTTGTCGGCGGGGCGGGCCTGTTTGTGATCGGCGTGACTTTGGCGGGCTGCGACATTTTTCCCGAGCCTGAGATTGACGCCTCCGCCTTTGATCTGCCCGATGCTGGCCCCAGCCCGCTGACCGGGGTGAAGGGCGGCGATGCAACGCCGATGCTGTGGATCGCGATTGACAAGGATGGCACGGTGAAAATCACCTGCCACCGCTCGGAAATGGGCCAGCAGGTCTGGACCTCGATGGCGCAGATCATCGCCGATGAGCTTGAGGCCGAATGGGAGAACGTCCAGATCGTGCAGGCCGAAGGGCACGAACGATACGGCGATCAGAACACTGATGGCTCGCGCTCGGTCCGCTTCAATTTCCACCGCTTGCGCGTGGCAGGGGCGGCGATGCGGCAGATGCTGGTGGCGGCGGCTGCGCTCTATTGGGAACTTCCGGCGGAGAAATGCTCGGCCAAGGGCGGACGTGTCAGCAACACCGAAAACGGCAACACCTTGTCCTATGGCAATCTGGCAGAGCTGGCCGGGCGGCTGGAAATCCCTGCCGAAGAAGAGATTACGCTCAAATCGCGCAAGGAATGGCGCTATATCAACACCGAGATGCCCTCGTTCACCGTGCCGCGCTTGGTGAAGGGCGAGGGGACTTTCGGAATTGATGTGCAGCGCCCCGGCATGGTCTATGCGGTGGTTGCTCGCCCGCCGCAGGTGTTTGGCCGGGTGGCGAGTTTCGATGACGCCAAGGCACGCAAAGTGCCCGGCGTGCTTGGCACGGTGCGCTTGCCCGATGCCAAGCCGCCTGCGCTGTTCCAGCCTTTGGGCGGGGTCGCCGTGGTGGCGCGCGATACCTGGGCTGCGATCGAAGGTCGCCGCGCGCTGGAGGTGGAGTGGGCTTCGGGGCCCAATGCGGGCTATGATTCCGAGGCTTACGCCGAACAATTGAAGGCCACTGCCAAGCGCAGCGGCAAGCTGCGCCGCGCGCGCGGCGATGCGCCCGGAGCGCTTGCTTCAGCATCGAAGCGCGTGGTGGCGGATTACTACACCCCGCATCTCGGCCAGACCCCGATGGAGCCGCCTTGCGCCACCGCGGAATGGACGGGCGACACGCTGGAATGCTGGGCCTCGGTGCAGGACCCGCAAAGCACACGGGGGGCGCTGGCCGAGGCGCTCGGCATCGACAAGGAGAAGATCACCGTCACCCCGACATGGCTGGGCGGCGCGTTCGGGCGCAAGTCCAAGCCTGATTTCGTGATCGAAGCGGCATTGATTGCGCGCGAAGTGGGTAAGCCGGTCAAACTCACCTGGACGCGCGAGGATGATGTGCGCCACGGCTATTACCATTCGGTGAGCGCGCAGCATCTTGAAGGCGGGCTGGCTGCGGATGGCACTTGCACCGCATGGCTGCACCGCACGGTGTTCCCGCCGATCAGCTCCACCTTTGATAATTCGGTGACTGATCCCAGCGACGGCGAAATGGGTATGGGGGCCAGCGATGTGCCCTTTGCCGTGCCCAATCTGCGCGTCGAATCAGGCAGCGCCAAGGCGCATCTGCGGATTGGCTGGCTGCGTTCGGTTGCCAATATCTACCACGCCTTTGCGGTGCAGAGCTTTGCTGCTGAACTCGCCCATGCCGCAGGCCGCGATCAAAAGGATTACCTGCTTGATCTGATTGGCCCGGCGCGGCTGGTTGATCCGACTGCGGAGGGCGCGAAATACGGCAATTACGGAGCCTCGCTGGAGGACTATCCGATCGACACCGCACGGCTTCGTGGGGTTATCGAAAAGGCCGCTGCCATGGCCAAGTGGGGGCGCAAGCTGCCCAAGGGCCGGGGCCTTGGCATTGCCGCGCATCGCTCCTTCCTCAGCTATGTCGCAACCGTAGTTGAAGTGGAGGTGAGTGCGGACGGCGCGCTGCGCATTCCCGGCGTGTGGGTGGCGGTGGATGCCGGCACCGTCATCAACCCGCGCCATGTCCGCGCGCAAATGGAAGGGGGCACGATTTATGGCCTCTCGAACGCGCTTTACGGAGCAATAACGGCCAAGAACGGCGCGGTGGTGCAGGATAATTTCCCAAGTTGGCGGCTGATGCGGATGGAGGAGGCGCCGCGCGCTTTTGAGGTGGAGATCATCCCCTCAGACGCCCCGCCCGGAGGTGTGGGCGAACCCGGCACGCCGCCTGCCGCGCCTGCGCTTGCCAATGCGATCTTTGCCGCCACTGGCCACCGCCTGCGCACGCTCCCGCTGATCGGGCCGGACGCAAACAAACTCACACTGCCAGCCGCCACGAGCGCCTAAAATAGGGGACAGGACATGGCGATTACTCTCAAAATCAACGGCCAATCCCAAGAGGTTGATGCCGCCCCCGGCACGCCTTTGCTGTGGGTGCTGCGCGATCATCTGGGGATGACCGGCACGAAATTCGGCTGCGGCGCGGCGCAATGCGGGGCCTGCACGGTGCATGTCGATGGTGAACTGACGCGCGCCTGCGTTACCCCTCACGACAGCCTTGATGGCGCGGCGATCACCACCATCGAAGGCGTCGAGGGGCGCGCAGCAGACGCGATCCGCAAGGCGTGGGTTGCCAATGATGTGCCGCAATGCGGCTATTGCCAATCGGGCCAGATCATGGCCGCCGCCGCCCTGCTGCGCGACAATCCCAAGCCCGATGACGCCGCGATTGATGCGGCGATGAGCGGCAATCTGTGCCGCTGCGCCACCTATATGAGCATCCGGCGCGCCATCAAGGAGGCGGCCACGACACTTTGACCACACACGGCCCGCTCTGCTGAAAAGCTGCAAGTGGGGGCTTTACGGGCGCGCGGAATGGCCCGATGGTGGCGGCAAGACTTAACCAAAAATGGGCTGCTCGACTGAGAGCGGCCCAATGGGAACGGATAACTGATGGCGCACCCCGCAATGCCCGCCGCCGTGGCGGGCGTGACCGCTGCCAATGAAGGTTTTGGCACGCCCGGCTACCGCGCCTATGTGCTGGGCGCCCTGCTGGTCGTTTACATCTTCAACTTCATCGATCGCACCATCGTCAACATCCTGACCGAACCCATCAAACTGAGTTTCGGGCTGGAAGATTGGCAGATGGGGCTCTTGGGCGGCCCGGCCTTTGCGGTGCTTTACACCTTCCTCGGCATCCCGATTGCACGGCTCGCCGAGAGGTATAACCGCGTGCTCATCATCGCTGCGGCGGTGGCGGTGTGGAGCCTGTTCACCGCCCTGTGCGGATTTGCCGCCTCGTTTCTGGCATTGTTCCTGTTCCGCGTCGGGGTGAGCATTGGCGAGGCCGGCTGCACCCCGCCTGCGCAATCGCTGATTGCTGATTATTTCGTGCCCGCACGCCGCGCCACGGCGGTGTCGGTCTATGCGCTGGGCGTGCCTTTGGGGGGGATGCTGGCCTCGATCTTTGGTGGGCAATTGGCAGGGCTGGATGGCGCGGCATTTGGCGCGTGGATTGGCAGCATTGGGCTTGGCGGATTGTTCGGCGATCTGGATTGGTCGCAAGTCGAAGGCTGGCGCGTGGCCTTTGTCGTGGTGGGCCTGCCGGGAGTGATCCTGTCGTTGATCGTGTGGCGATCGGTGCGCGAGCCGCCGCGCGGCTACACCGATCCCGCCGCGCTGCAAGGGCTGGAACGCGCCAGTTTCACCGATGCATTGCGCGTGCTGATCAAAAAGCCCGCCTATCGCCATGTGGTGATCGGTGCGACGATTGCCTCTTTCGTGGGCTATGGCATCGGGCAGTTCACCACCTCCTTCCTGATCCGCAGCCATTCGCTCACCATCGCTCAGGCATCGCTGTTGTTCGGGATTATTCTGGGGGTGATGGCCGGCTTGGGCGTGTTCAGTTCGGGATGGCTCGCTGATCGCCTGTCTAAGCGTTATCCGCGGGCGCTTTCTTGGTTACCTGCGGTTGGCATGGGGCTGTCGGTTCCGCTTTATGTGTTTGGCTTTATGGCTGAAAGCCTGTGGTGGGCGATGCCGCCGCTGATGATCGCCGCGATGATCCACTATTTCTATCTCGGGCCAATGTATGCGGTTTCGGGCGGCGTGGTGGATAGCCGGATGCGCGCAACCGCCGTTGCGATCACGCTGTTTGTGGTGAACTTGCTGGGATATGGCCTAGGCCCGCTGGTGATCGGGATCCTGTCGACCGCGCTCAAATCGCTGTTTCTGGTGCAGGCCGAGGCCGGTCTGACACTGGAAATGTGCAAGACGCTTGCTGGCATGGCGCAGGCTGATCCGGCGCGGCTTGCCGCTTGCGCATCGGCCGATGCCGACGGGCTGCGCTGGTCGATCGTGATTTTCGCTTTTGGCTATGGCTGGGCAGCGCTCCACTATCTGCTCGCCGGGCGCACGCTGCTCAGCGACATGGTGGCCTATCAGGAGGTGAAGCCCGCGTAACCGGAACCTGCTGCACACCCCCTTGCTGCCAAAGGTAAAGCGCCGCATGGTTGCGCCCTGCCTATCAATCGCACGGGAGCCCAGCGATGCACACCGCGGTGTTCAGCACCAAACCCTATGACCGCGCTTTTCTTGAAGCGGCCAATCATGCTCTGGCGCCGGGCCATGATCTGCGTTTTATCGAGGTGCGCCTCGCGGCGGATACTGCGGCGCTGGCGGCCGGTGCCGAAGCGGTGTGTCTGTTCGTGAATGATGTGGCAGACCGCGCGGTGCTTGAGGCGCTGAATGCGGCGGGCGTGCGGCTGATTGCGCTGCGCTGTGCAGGCTTCAACAATGTCGATCTGGTCGCAGCCGAGGAATTGGGCATCGCGGTGGCACGCGTTCCCGCCTATTCGCCCGAAGCCGTGGCCGAGCACACCGCTGCGCTGATTCTCACTCTCAACCGCAAGACCCACCGGGCCTTTAACCGCGTGCGCGAGGGCAATTTCGAGCTTGATGGCTTGATCGGCTTTGATCTCAAGGGCCGCACCGTCGGCGTGGTTGGGACAGGCAAGATCGGGCTCGCCTTTGCCCGGATCATGCGCGGGTTTGGCTGCGAGGTTGTGGGCTGCGATCCGTTCCCCAGCGACGAATTCACCGCAATCGGCGCGCGCTACGCATCATGGGATGACGTGATCGAAACCTGCGACATCATCAGTCTGCATTGCCCGCTGACCCCTAAGACGCATCATCTGGTAAATGGGGCGGCGATTGCACGGATGAAGCAGGGGGTCATGCTGATCAACACCGGGCGCGGCGCTTTGGTGGATACAGCCGCGCTGATCGCGGGATTGAAGCGCGGGCAAATCGGCCATGTCGGGCTTGATGTCTATGAGGAGGAGGGCGATCTGTTCTTTGAAAACCTCTCCGATCAGATCATTCAGGATGATGTCTTTGCCCGCCTCATGACCTTCCCCAATGTGTTGGTGACAGGCCATCAGGCTTTCTTCACCGCTGAGGCGATGGAGGCGATTGCCAGCACCACCATTGCCAATCTCACGGCCTTTGCGACCACAGGCACGCCGGCGCATCCGGTGTCGCGCGCGCTGCTGGCTTAGGCGGCAGAACCGGGATGAACGCCCTGCTGGCGTTCTTGCCGCTGGGTGTGCTGCTCGGCCTGATGGCAGGCCTCGGCTGGTCAGCGGCGCGCGCCGGGCTGCTGGCGGCGGGCGTGGCTGCATGGGTGATGGTGGCAGGCGGTTTTGTGCCGGCTGCACCCGAGGCCGCGCTGGTGTTGACGGGCAGTGCGTTGGAGGCGGCGTTCACCACGGCGCTCATCCTGCTGATTGTCTATCCTGCGCTTGCCCTGCACGAGGTGCAGGCCCGTTCGGGCGCGGTGGCGGTGCTGGCTGAATGGCTCACGGCGCTTTCGGCCCGGCGCGAGGTGGCAGGGCTGGTGCTGGCATGGTTTTTCGCGCTGCTGCTTGAAGGCGCAGCCGGGTTCGGAACGCCGGTCGCGCTGGTGGCGCCGATGCTGGTGGCGCTGGGCTTTGCGCCCGAACGCGCCCTGATGATGGCGCTGATCGGCCATGCGGCGGGCGTGTCCTTTGGCGCAGCGGGCATTCCGATGGTGCCGCTGCTGGCAGCCTACAGCGCCGAGCCGCAAGTGCTCGGCGGGCTGATTATGCTGCTTCACGCCATCTTGGGCTGGGCCTTGGCCGGATTGGTGTGGCGTCTGGCGGCGGCTGATACGGCGAGCCGATCATCCGGCTGGTGGGCGCTGGCGGCGCTGCTGTTTCTGGCCCCGGCATGGCTGCTTGCGCGGTTTGTCGGACCGGAATTGCCGACCTTGGGCGGCGCGGCGATTGGCCTTGCAGGCTTTGTCGCAGCGCTGCGCTGGCATGGCGGGGGCGCCGCCACTGCGCCCGTGCCAATGGGCACAGCGGCAGCAGCGGTGTTTCCCTATGCCCTGTTGCTGGCGCTGATTGTGCTCACACGGCTTGTCATGCCGCTGGGTGTAGCGCTGCAATCTTTCAGCCTTGAATGGCAGCTTGCAGGCCAGTTTTCCGGGTCAGTGCAGCCGTTTTATCACCCCGGCACGATGCTGCTCGTGGTGCTGGGCCTCACCGCGTTGCTGAACCGCGCCAAACGCCGCCATCTGCCCCCAGCGCTCGCCAGCGCGGGCCGCCGCTTGCCGCAAGTGGCGCTCGCTCTGTTCGCTGCGCTGCTGCTTGCGCGCATCATGGTGCATGGCGGGATGATCGACGGCCTTGCCGCAAACGCCGCACCGCTGCTCGGCGCGGCATGGGTGGTGGCGGCGCCGCTCATCGGTGCGCTGGGCTCTTTCATCACCGGCTCTGCCACGGCCTCCAACATCCTGTTTGCCGAATTGCAGGTAGCCGGCGCGAGGGCTGCGGGGCTTGATCCGGTGCACGCGCTTGCCGGGCAAGGTTTTGGCGCAGCCATCGGCAATATCATCGCCCCGCAGAATATCGTGGCAGGCGCAGCGACGATCGCCTTGTGGCGCGCGAAGGGGTGATCCTGCGCCGGATGCTGCCGCTGTGCGCGGCCTATGCTGCGCTGGGCGGTGCGCTTTTGTGGGGGGGCAGCCGCTAGGCTTTGCCGCTGGCTGGCAAATCAGCCCATCCCCCGCAGCACAAAGGGCCGGTTACCGCGCGGGCAAACCCGCGGCGGCAACCGGCCCTGTGCTGTGATCCCGAGCGGTCTATCAGAACACGTAGCTGATGCGCCCGTAGAGGAACCGGCCGTTGAACCCGAACGGCGAGAAGCTCGAGAACGGCAGGAAGTAGTTGTTGACCGAGAAGTTGGCAGGATTGCCCGTCACTGGATCAACGCCGCGGCCCGTCGGGTTGGGAGTGGGATATTCGTCGAACAGGTTGTTGGCGCCGAATGCCAGTTCAATGCGATTGGCAAAGCCATCCTGCGGGCGGATGCGGAATTCCAGATCGCTGATCCAGCGCGGGCGCAGCAGCACATCGTTGATGGGCGGTGTGCCAGCGGCCAGCACTTCGCCAAAGCGGTTGGTGCGGGCCGTCACGCTGAGCCAGTTCCATTCATAATCTGCGCCCAGATTGATGCGATCGCGCGGCTGGCCGCGTTCAAAGCGCAGCGATTCCAGCCGCCCGAACAGGTTGATCCCCGGCACCTGCGCCAGATCGCCCGGCGTATCGCGGCGCCCGGTGATTGTCACCTTGTTCCAGTTGTAACCCGCGGTGAGCGCAATCGTCCCGGCGTCACCGATCGTGGTGCGATAGGTGGCAATCGCATCAAAGCCGCGCGTGCGGGTGTCGATCCCGTTGAAGAAGAAGCGCGCCACGGTGATATCGTTGAACCCGGCAGCGTTGAGGATCTGCGCGATCCCGTTGCCCGGATTGCCACCCGTCGGGTTGCCGGCGGCATCGCGGTTGGCTTGCAGGTTGTCGGTGAGCACGATGCGATCATCAATGTCGATCTGGTAGTAATCGAAGGTGAAGTTGAGCCCGGCTACCCGATCAAACACCACACCGGCCGACCATGACAGCGAGGTTTCCGGCTTCAGCGGCTGGGAGCCGAGCGCCTGCGCCACCGGATTGTCCACCGCTAGCGTCACCGCATCAAACAGCACGCCGCCAATGTTGTTGATCGCCGCGTTGGAGAGGAACTGCTGATGCAGCGAGGGCGCGCGGAAGCCTGTCGAAACCGCGCCGCGCAGTGCGACACCATCGACGAACTCCCAGCGGGTGGCGATCTTGCCGTTCACGGTCGAGCCGAAATCGGTGTAATCTTCCACGCGGCCGGCAACCTGCAGGTTCCACCGCTTGGTCATGTCGGCATCGAGTTCAAGATAGGCCGAAACGTTCGAACGAGTCCGCGGATCGGTCACGCTCACGCCGCCGATGGTCGGCTGGAAGCCGGGGAACACCTGGCTCCCGCGCGAGGCGACGCGGGTGGCGGCAACGCCGGTGATGAACGGGTTGTTGGCCCCGATCAGCACGCCGCCGCTGTTGAAACTGGCCGGTTCGCCCGCGCCGATTTGGTAACGCTCGCGCCGCCATTCCGCGCCCGCGGACAGCGTGAAGCGTTCAATCCCGGAAATTTCGATATCGCGGCTGGCATCGAAGTTGGCCATGAACTGGCCGTATTCGAGCGAACCGGCGTCAAACTCGGTCGGGCTCGCGGCGCCAAGCGAGGCGTTGAGCGAATCGATAACGCCGAACTCGACCTTGTTGCTGCCGTAGCCGATCGACAAATCCCAGTTCCAGCCCTTGAACTCGCCATCAAACCCGGCGGTCAGCGCGAAGTCGGTGCTGTCGCTGGTGATCAGCGGCAGGAAGCCATCGGGATAGATTGCCACCACGTTGCGATCATCCGCCGGACGGCGGAAGAAGCCGGCCGATTCGCCCTGACGCGAACCAAATGTGCCGAATGCATAGAAATTGACAGCATCGCTCACCGGCGTGCCCATGTTGACCACGAGGTTCACGTCCTCGGTGCGCGCATCGCCATAGCGGTGGTTGAGCCGGTTGATGGTGAACTCGCGCGGATCCAGCGGGCCGGATTGCGAATATTGGCGGCGCGGATCGAACCCGGCGCGGTTGGTGTCCTCGCGGTCGCGATATTCCGCAGTGATGTTGATGAAGCCTTCCGGCCCCAGCGGCAGGCCGACATTGCCCGACACAGTCAAGGTGCCGCCATCAGTGACGCGGCGATCGCGCCCATTGCCCGTGAGCTGCAGCACGCCATCAGGCGTCAGCGTGGGGACCTGGCCGGCGGTGCCATTGATCCCGGTGAACTCAGGCACCCCGGCGATTGAGGTGTTGAAAGCCCCGTAATTGACGAAAATCCGGCCGCCTTCGCGGGCATTGTTAAGCTGGAAGTTGATGACGCCGGCAATGGCGTCCGAGCCGTATTGCGCGGCAGCGCCATCGCGCAGCACTTCAACGCGGGACAGCGCTGAGGCAGGAATCTGGTTGATATCAACCGCCGCCGAACCGCGCCCGACCGAGCCGTTGATGTTGAGCAAAGCGGCAACATGGCGGCGCTTGCCGTTGAGCAGCACCAACGTCTGGTCAGGGCCGAGGCCGCGCAAGGTGGCCGGACGGATCACGTCGGTGCCGTCGGTGATTGAGGGCTGCGGGAAGTTGAGCGAAGGCACAAGATCGCGCAGCAGACGAGCGGTTTCGGTCAGACCCGACTGGCGCAATTGCTCGCCGGTGATCACATCAACCGGTACCGGGCTGTCCGAAACGGTGCGACCCACCCGGCGGGTGCCGGTGACAATGACCTGATTGCCATAGCTTTCGTCGCTTTCGCTTGCGGCCTGTTGCAGCATCGCAAGGCTGACCCCGCCCGCTGCTGTTCCCACCACCGCCGTGCCCGCAGCGGTGCTGTCGCCATCGGCGGCATTTTCGCCAGCCCTGGCGTGAGCAGGCGCAGCGGCCACGCCCAGCATCGCTGCGGCGGTTGCGATCAGCGAGGCGGAATGAAGAACGGTTGGTGAAAGACGCATCGAGTTTCCCCTGGTTTCAGTATCTAAAACGAATGTGCACCCGCCTCCGGACGGCGGCGGTTTGATCTGGCTCTGGCAGTCTGTCTCACCACACAGCGCGCGCCCCTGCGCGCTGCGGCAAGCAGCTAGTCTGGTTATGTTCATCCTGCATCGGGAGCTACAAAACGCAGCCAGAGCGTTTTGCGCATCCTTCGATTTGGTGTGCTGTGCCTGAGGCCCCCAAGCGTCGCGCAGCACAAGCTTGTCCCCTTGCATGTTGTCTGGACTGCAACAAGCGCAATGCGCGCAAAGGGCGGATTGATTGTAAGTTTCCGTCACATCTGTCACGCGTTTGCAACACTTTGTTTCGCCGATTGGATGCAAAGGTTAATATGATTGCATCATATCTGCGAAGCTGCGCAGAAAAGGGATTGAACGTCCCGCCGAGACCGTGTTCATCTCGCCGCGATTGCCGCGCGTAATGACAGGCAGGCGCGCATTGCGCCTTGTGCGCGCGGCCTTGGCCGCATAGGGGGGCCGCGCTCGGAGACACGTATGACTGTTGCAAAACCCTCATCACCGCGCCGCCCGCGCGGCTCGCAGGCCAAGATCGTGGTGGTGCATCCGCGCCCCCAGCCCGTTCGGCTGGTGATCCAGATCCCTTGCTACAACGAGGAAGAAACTCTCCCCGAAACTCTCGCCGCTTTGCCGCGCAGCATCGAGGGCATTGATCTGATCGAGGTGCAGATCATCAATGACGGCAGCACCGATCGCACCGTCGAGGTCGCGCGCGAATTGGGTGTCGATCACATTGTCGATGTGCCGGTGAACAAGGGTCTTTCGCACGCCTTTATGGCGGGGTTGGAAAGCGCTTTGGCGCGCGGGGCGGATATTATCGTCAATCTCGATGCGGATAATCAGTACAACGCCAACGACATCCCACATCTCATCAAGCCGATCCTTGATCGCCGCGCCGAATTCGTGATCGGCGACCGCCCGATCACCACCATTGCGCATTTCTCCTACCTCAAGCGCCTGCTGCAACTGCTCGGCAGCGCGGTGGTGCGGATGGCCTCGCAGACCACGGTGCGCGATGCACCAAGCGGCTTTCGCGCGATCTCGCGCGATGCGGCGCTGCGTTTGAACAGCTTTGACAACTACACCTACACGCTGGAAACCATCGTGCAGTCGGGCCTTTCCGGCATCCGGATTGTGTCGGTGCCGATTGGCGTCAATGGGGAAACCCGCCCCTCGCGGCTGATCCGGTCGATCCCGCAATATATCTGGCGCTCGTCCAAATCGATTTTGCGCACGGCGCTGGTCTATGCCCCGGGCAAGTTCCTGTTCCGGCTGAGCCTGCCCTTGCTGATTGCAGGGTTGATCCTTGTGGGGCGTTGGTTGTGGCTGACCATCGACGGGACGGATCGCGCGCACGTGCCCAGTCTTGTGGCGGCTGCGGGCCTGTTGCTTACGGCGGTGATGCTGTGGGTGGCGGCGATCACGGGTGAGCAAATGGCAATTAACCGGCGGTTGTTGCAGGATATCCAGTATCGCCTGCGCAAGGCCGCGCTGCCGCCGCGGCTTGAACTGGACGAGGCCTTGTCAGAGCATGGCGTTGACGACGAGCAACCCTGAAGGCGGGCGCGCTTTGCTCGCAGCCGAGGCGCTCTCCCATATCCCCAAGCTGCTGATGCTGCAGGACCGCAGCCCGACCAGCCCGACTTTCGGGTGCTTTGATCGCGGCTATTGGCATATGCGCACCAGCGATTTTCCTTGCGGCATCACGCAGACCTTCCTGCTGCCGCTGGCGCTGGCCTATAGCCTGCCGATACCGGGCAGCCCCTATTACCAGCAAAGCGAATTGCGCCGCTGGGCAATCGCGGGCGTGCGCTTTGCTGCGCGCTCGGCCCATCCAGACGGCTCCTGCGACGATTATTACCCCTTTGAACGCGCCTCGGGCGCGGCAGCGTTCTCGCTCTTCGCCTGTCTTGAGGCGGCGGAGTTGTTCGACTTGTGGGACGATGCCGAAATCGCGCCCTTCCTTGCCAAGCGCGCGCGCTGGCTGGCGGGGCACGAGGAAAGCGGACGGCTGTCCAATCACGAGGCGCTGATCATCGCCTGCCTTGCGCGGCTGGCCGAGAAATTCGGCGGCGAATGGCACGGCTTGATGGAGGCACGCGCCAAGCGGTTGATGGGCTGGCAATCATCCGAAGGCTGGTTCGATGAATATGGCGGAATGGATGCGGGCTATCTCACCCTCACCATCGCGATGCTGACCGATGCCGACCGACGCTTTCCGGCGCTGGGCCTTAAAGAGCCGGTGCGCGCCGCGATCCGCTTCCTTGCCCACTGCATTGCGCCCGATGGTTCGCTCGGCGGGGAGTGGACCAGCCGCGCGACTGTCAATTTCTTTCCCCACGGCCTCGAAATGGCGGGCGCGTGGGAGCCGCTGGCGCTGCAGATTGCCGATGTCGGCTATCGCCGCTTCGCTTCGCAAACCCAGCCCTGCCACGCGGATGATCGGATCGGCGGGCATCATGTCTGGAGCCAGCTGCTTGCATGGCGCGAATGGCACGCGGCGCGGCCTGAGCCGCTGGCGTTTGGCGATTGCTTGCACGACTTTGCCGAGGCCAAGGTGCGGGTGCAGCAGCGCGGGGCCTTGCGGCTGATCTGCGGCTGGTCACGCGGGGGGGCTTTCCGTCTGTTCGACGGAGAGCGGCTGCTGCGCGCCGATACCGGGCCGAGCCTGCGCCTGACCGATGGCCGCGTGGCGATTGCCAATCTCGATGGGGCCGAGGTGGTGGAGCGCAGCGCAGATCGTCTGGTGATCGAAGCGCCGCTCGCCTATGCCAAATCGGCGTTACTTACACCTTTCAAGTCGATTGTCCTGCGGGCAATTATGCTCACTGCTGGGCGGTTTTTCCCCGATCTGGTGCGCCGCGCCTTGCAGAAATTGCTGGTGACAGGCCGCAAGGATGCGCCCTTCCAGTTCCGCCGTTCTCTCGCATGGGAGGACGGTGCGCTGGTGGTCGAGGATCACTTGCGCGCTGAGGGCGATTGGGAAAGCGTGGCGGAGATCGGGCAGAGCGGCTTTCAGGTCGGGCTCACCACAGTGATGGCGCGGGTGTGGGAGCCGGCGCAGTTTCAGGAGTGGGAGGACTTGACCGAGCGCCTCGCTTCGCTTGCACCGAATGAGCCGTTGGTGGTGCGGCAGGTGCTGCGTTCCGCCTCATGAAAAAGCGGCTGATCAGCCTTGCCGTCAGTGCGGTGATCCTCGCGCTGCTGTGGCGCAGCGTCGATCCGGCCGCGATTTGGGCGGCGGCGGAGCAGACCGCGCCCGCTTGGTTCTGGGCGGCGGTGGCCTTCACCATTCCATTAACGCTGGCGACCGCATGGCGCTTTGCCGCGCTGTCATCGGGGAGCGTGGGTGCTGGCGAGAGCCTGCGCCTTATTCTCGCGGCCTCGACGCTCAACATGGTGCTGCCGTCCAAGATGGGCGATCTGGCCAAAGCGTGGATCCTGCGGCGCGATGGCACGATGAGCGGGGGGCGCTCGCTCGCTCTGGTGGTGCTGGAAAAGCTGCTCGACCTGTGGTCGCTGGTGGCGGTCGGCGCGATTGCTCTGGCGGTGACGCGCCCGGCGCTGCCCGGCGGCGAGGCGAGCCTTGCGCTCGCTTTGCTGGTGCTGTGGGGCGGGGCGCTGGGCTTGCTGCTGCCAATGCTAGCGGGCAGGCGCGCGCTCGCACCGCTGCTGCTGATTAGCAAGCCTGTGGGCAAGCTTCACGCCAAACTCACCGCGCTGGTCGAGGATTGGGATGCGCTGATCGGCTGGTTCTGGCTGAGCCCCGCGCGGGCGCTCGCGATGCTGGCGGGATCGCTGCTCTTGTGGGTGGGCCACATGGTGCAGATCTGGCTATTTGCGAGCGCGATTGGCGCAGTGCCCTTGGGCCTGACCATGGCTTTTGCGGTGATCGCTATTCTGGCGGGGCTCTTGCCTTTCACCTTCGCCGGCGTGGGCACACGCGATGCCGCGCTGGTGGTGCTGTTTGCGCCATACCTTGATGCAGGCGGCGCGGCGCTTTTGGGCCTGTGCGCCACCTTGCGTTACCTGATCCCGGCGCTGGCAGGCCTGCCCTTCGTCAGCGCATTCTGGCAGGCACGGCCCAAGGACGAGGCAATCGGCTAAGCTCCGGTATCGGCCCAAAGGGCCGCAAGGGCGGTCAGCCCTCAAGTAGCGCAGCGATAGGGCACAAAGACTCGCGCCCGCAGCCGCTCTGCCGCGCAGCGGCAGAAACGTGGCGAGGATGTGCCCGCGGAGGCGGGCACACAAACATTAATGCCTGAAATGCCGCATCCCGGTGAAGACCATCGCGAGGCCCGCTTCGTCGGCGGCTGCAATCACTTCATCATCGCGGATCGAGCCGCCCGGTTGGATCACCGCGGTTGCGCCCGCTTCGGCAGCGGCGAGGAGGCCATCGGCAAAGGGGAAAAACGCGTCTGATGCCACCGCGCTCCCCACAGTGCGGGGGGCGGCCCAGCCATAGGTTTCCGCCGCTTCCCTCGCCTTGATCGCGGCAATGCGCGCCGAATCGCGGCGGTTCATCTGGCCTGCGCCAATCCCGGCGGTCGCGCCGTCCTTGGCATAGACGATGGCGTTGGATTTGACGTGGCGGGCGACCGTCCATGCAAAAAGGCAGTCTTTCAGCTCTTGTTCGGTGGGCGCGCGCTTGGTGACCACTTTCAGATCATCAAGGCTCACCGCGCCCGCATCGCGCGATTGCACCAGCACGCCGCCTGCAATGGTCTTCATGGTGAGCCCTGTGCGGCGCGGATCGGGCAGGGGGCCGGACTCCAGCAGGCGCAGGTTCTTCTTCTTGGCGAAGATTTCGCGCGCTTCGGCGCTGACAGCAGGCGCGATGACCACTTCGGTGAAAATGCTGGCAATCGCCTCGGCGGTCGCGCCGTCGAGTTCGGTGTTCACCGCGACAATCCCGCCAAAGGCCGAGACAGAATCGCATTCGAGCGCCGCCTGCCAAGCCTCAAGCAAGGAGCCGCCCTGCGCCACGCCGCAAGGGTTGGCGTGTTTGACGATTACCACCGCCGGGTCTTGCCCGGCAAATTCCGCTGCCAGCTCAAACGCCGCATCGGCATCATTGAGGTTGTTGTAGCTGAGCTCCTTGCCCTGCAACTGGGTGGCCTGTGGCACGCCTGCTGCGCCGACGACTTGTGGCACATAGATCGCGGCGGACTGGTGCGGGTTTTCGCCATAGCGCAAGGTGTCCGCGCGGGCGAAGGCCATCGGCAGGGTTGCGGGGAAAGCCTCACCCTCGCCCGCAGCGGTATCGGCAAAGGCAAACCAGCTGGCAATCGCACTGTCATAGGCAGCGGTGCGGGCATAGGCCTTGCCCGCCATGCGGATGCGGAATTCTGCCGAAGTGCCGCCATCATGCGCGGCCATTTCTTCAAGCAGCGTGGGGTAATCGGCCGGATCGGTGAGGATCGTTACAAAGCCATGGTTTTTCGCCGCCGAGCGCACCATCGAAGGCCCGCCAATATCGATATTCTCGATGATCTCCGCGCGGCTTGCGCCCTTGGCCACCGTGGCTTCAAAGGGGTAGAGGTTCACCACCACCAGATCGATGGCGCCAATCCCGTGCGCCTGCATCGCGGCGACGTGCTCGGGGTTATCGCGCAGGGCGAGCAGCCCGCCATGCACTGTGGGGTGAAGCGTCTTCACCCGCCCGTCCATCATTTCGGGAAAGCCGGTGAGGTCAGAGACATCTTTCACGGCAAGACCCGCCTCGCGCAGCGCCTTGGCCGTGCCGCCGGTGCTCACCAATTCCACGCCGCGCGCCGCGAGGCTTGCGCCCAATTCGGCCAAACCGGACTTGTCGGACACTGAAAGCAGCGCCCGCTTGATCGTCACCATGCTCACGATTGATGCCTTACCCTGTTTTCCTGAAGCGCCACGAGAAATGCCCCCCGCTGCGCAATGCCAGCCCTTCGATCACCAGCTGCGAGGTGGCATGTGGGCGGCCATCGCCATCGACCCAGAGGCTGTCCTCAACAGCAAGAGTGACTTCACTTGCGCCGCCTGTATCGCTGGCGAGGCGGAATTGCCAGAGCCTGCCGTCGGGCAAAAGCAGCATTGCGCCGCGCTTGTCCGCAGAAAGCTGCACTTCAACTGCGCGCCCCAGGTGAAAGCGGATCGCAAAGGCGATCTTGCCGCGCTTGCCCTTGTTCGAGGTGGGGATGAGGATGTCTTCGCCCGCCAGATCCGTGCCATCGGCACTGAGGGTAAGAATGCGCTGGTGGGTGAGGCCAAAGCGGCTGGCATAGCCATCATGCGCGGCCTCGATGCGGGTCGCCTGCCGTCCGCGCTGTTCGACCATGCGGCGTTCAATCTCGACCAGTTCGACGCCCTTGCCAAGCTTGCCATGAAGCAGCACGGCGGTGGAATTGGCGTTATCGAGCACCAGCGTCGAAAAGGCCGCCGTGGCGCGCAGGCCCTGTCCGATGCGCGAGGGAACCAGCCCGCCCGCCAGCGCTGCGCCGCCGCAATTCACGATGACGCGTGCCGGGCCATCGGACAATTCGAACGCCAGCGTCGAGGCGCAGCCCGTGCGTGTGTGGCGCGCGCGGGGCGGCGGGGCGGCATCGAATTGCACCAGCGTGTCTCCGCTGCGCATCCGCTGAAAGCCCCAGTGATCGACATTGATTAAGGGGCGCGTGCGCACGCCGCTGGCCGCAATCAGCGCGGCGACGGCATCTGCCCGGACCGCGCCCTGTCCCTGCCAATTGCCAAGCGCCCCATCGCCGTGGCGCAAGCTGAGCAGCGGCGGCACGAGCAGCTCGCGCATCACGATCAGCGCGGGCAGGGGTTCTTGTTCGGCGGCTTCATAGCAGGCGATCAGATCGGTCAGCAGGCGGATGAGATCCATCTGCGCTGCGGGACAACGCGATAACACGCCGCCATCCTCACCCACACAATCGCCGAGCGCGCGCAGCAATCCGGCCTCGCCATAAAGCCGCCGGGGTCGTCCATTGGGCAGCAGCAGCCCTGCCGCCACCAATGCGCCCCAGCCCACCACCGCGCCCAGATCGGAAGGCTCACGCGCGACCTTGCGATCCAGCCAGCCCGCGGTTTCCTCGATCTGGGTGAGCAGCCGGGCCTTCACGCCTTTGCTCTTGCCTTGCCCTGCCAGCACCAGTGGGGCGTGAATCAGCCAAGCCAGCAAGCGCCACCCGGCGTGCTCGGTATCCCAGGCAGCGCCCTTGCGGATCTCGCGATTGGCATCGAGCCACAGCCCGGTGATGCGTTCCGCCAGCGCCGTGCAATCGGCGCGCGGGGCGCTGGCCGCCAGATCGCCCAGCCAATGGAAGCCGTGCAGCACCCGCTCCATCGCCGGATTGACGCGGCCTGTCGCGGCAAAATCGACCTGCCCGATGGCATGTTTGGCGCCGTTCACGAGAAAATGCCCGGCGCGCAGAGCCGTGCCTGCCATACGATCACCGGGCACAGCGCTTGCAACCGTTGCCAGCACGCGCACTGGCGGCGGGCGGCGGAACGGGGTGGCCAGCGCATGGCCCGGCACGCCGAGGCGATAGGCCAGCCGGATCAGCGCTTCGCCCGCGCTTGATCTGGGGGCAATCACATCCGAAAGCGCCAGCGCGCGCGAGGGAGCGGCCGTATCGGGAAGGGCGGGTTCGTCACCAGAGGTGGCCTGTGCGGCCTGCGCGTCCAGCATCAGCGCCGGGCCATGCTGCGCCCGCTCAACGAGGCGCTCGGCGCGCTCGCTTGCCTCGGAGCGCAGCACGGTGGCCATTATTGCCCCCCTTTGAGCGCGGCGATATTGGCAGCGTAGTGGTCTGGCCCACCCTTGAAAGCGGCAGAGCCTGCCACCAGCACATCCGCGCCAGCCTCTACACACAAGCGCGCGGTTTCCCGGTTCACACCGCCATCGACCTCAAGATGGATGGGCCGTCCGCTGCGCGTGATCATCGAGCGGATCCGCGCAATCTTGGCAAGTTGTGACGGGATGAAGCTCTGCCCGCCGAAGCCGGGGTTGACGCTCATCACAAGGATAAGGTCAGCCATGTCCATCACATTGTCGAGCACCTCGACCGGCGTGCCCGGATTGAGCACCACGCCCGCCTGCTTGCCCAGCGCCTTGATGGTTTGCAGCGTGCGGTGGAGATGCGGGCCGGCTTCGGGATGGACTGTGATGATGTCCGCACCCGCTTCAGCAAAAGCTTCGAGATACAGATCGACCGGCGAAATCATCAGGTGGACATCGAACACCTTGGTGCTGTGGGGGCGCAGCGCCTTCACCACAGCCGGGCCGATCGTGATGTTGGGGACAAAATGCCCATCCATCACGTCAATGTGAATCCAGTCCGCACCTGCCTCGTCAATCGCGCGCACTTCCTCACCAAGCCGAGCGAAATCGGCTGACAGGATGGAAGGCGAGATCAGCGGTGTGGGCATGGCAGCGGCGCGCTTTCTGTTAGTCGCATGGTCAACCATATGAGGCCGGCGAATCGCGCCACAAGGCTTGGACTTGTGTTTTCCACCGCGGTGCTTAGCCAAAACACCAGATTTTGTGGGTGCAGCGGCAATTCAGCCGCAATTCACGCATGCGCCTCTACTTCGCAGCGCCAAAATGAACAGGGATCCGATCACACCAATGTCCGCGCTTTCCTCTCGCGTTTTTGCAACCGTGCTGGCCGCAGGCCTGGCCTTGGGCGTGCCCGCCAGCCTTGGCGCCCAAGGGGCTGCGCCCAAATTCACCAATCTCATTGAAAATGATATGAGCCGCTGCGCCCCCGGTGCAGGCCCTGCGGTGCGGGTCGATGTCACCGGGATGAAGTCTGCCGACGGCCTCCTGATCGTGCGGGCCTATCATGCGCGCGAGGGCGAATGGCTCAAGGCCAAGAAATATTTCGCCAAGGTGCACGAACCGGCGCGCAAGGGCCGGATGAGCGTGTGCGTGCCGGTGCCTGCGGCGGGCGAAAATTATGCCGTTGCCGTTCAGCACGATGTGAAGGGCAATTATGCGACCAATTTTTCCACCGATGGTGCGGGCATGTCGAACAATCCGGTGGTCAAGAGCTTCATCGGCATCCCTCGCCCGCCCGCCGTGGATAAGGTCGCCTTTCCGGTGGGCTCTGGGGTAACCCGCATCGCGATTGAGATGCGTTACCGGGGCTGATCGCGCTGCCAGCTGGCGGAGCTTTCCGCGCGTCTGTGCGTTGACGGGGTTGCGCCCGCTGCAAGGGTAGGCAAAAGAGCCCCTGCCCGCTCGCCTGTTGCTTTCACCCTCTCTTGCTTCGCGCGGCCCTTCGTAAGGAGATGTGCGCTTGTATTTGGTCTGGCTGATGCTGCTGCCCTTCATTGGCGCTGTGCTGATGGTGCTGGCGCGTAGGGGCAGCCGCAATGTGCAGACGCTGGTGGCGGCAAGCCCGGCGGCGGTGGGCCTCATCATGCTGGCGGCAATCGCGCCCGAAGTGATGGCGGGCGAAGTGCCCGCTGTGCGCGCGGCGTGGGTGCCGGCGCTGGGCCTTGATTTCAGCCTGAGGGTGGATGCGCTCGGCTGGCTGTTTGCCGCGCTGATCCTTGGCATCGGGCTGCTGATTGTCACCTACACGCGGTTTTATCTGTCGCCGAAGGATGATTTTGCGCGCTTTCTGGCGCTTTTGTTGCTGTTTCAAGGAGCGATGCTGGGGATTGCCTTGTCGGGCAATATCCTCCTCCTGCTGATTTTCTGGGAGTTGACGAGCCTTAGCTCTTTCCTCCTGATCGGTTTCAAGAATCAATACGCCGAAGGCCGCCAAGGCGCGCGCATGGCGCTTGCGGTGACAGGCGGCGGGGGGCTGGCGCTGATCGGGGGGCTGGTGCTGCTGGGGCAGATCGCCGGGTCTTATGAGCTTGGTGATATTCTTGTCCGAGGCGAGCTGATCCAGTCCTCACCGCTTTATCCCGTCGCGCTGGTGCTGATCTTGCTTGGCTGTTTTACCAAGTCCGCGCAATTCCCGTTCCATTTCTGGCTACCCCACGCGATGGCGGCGCCCACGCCGGTGAGCGCCTATCTCCATTCCGCCACCATGGTGAAGGCGGGCGTGTTCCTGCTCGCCCGGCTGTGGCCAGCGCTGGCCGGAACCGATCTGTGGTTTGCGCTGGTAGCAACGACCGGCCTTGTCACCATGGTGCTGGCCGCTGCGATTGCGCTGCATCGCCATGATCTGAAGAGCATCCTTGCCTACTCCACGGTGAGCCATCTGGGGCTGCTCACCATGCTGCTGGGGCTTGGCACGCCTGCCGCGGCGCAGGTCGCGATCTTCCACCTTATCAATCACGCGCTGTTCAAGGCGGCGCTGTTCATGAATGCAGGCATTGTCGATCATGAAACCGGCACGCGCGATATCCACGTGCTCGGCGGGCTTGCGGGCCTGATGCCAATCACCGCGACGCTGGGCGTGATCGCGGCGGCTTCCATGGCGGGCCTGCCGCCGTTCGGGGGTTTCCTGTCGAAGGAAATGATGCTCGAAGAAGTCTGGCACACGCCGTTTTTTGGCACGCATTGGCTGCTGCCCGCTGTGGTTGTGCTGGGCGCGAGCCTGTCGGTCGGCTATTCGCTGCGCTATATTTATGGCCTCTATTTCGGGGAGCGTCCGGCAAGCTTCCCCAAGGCTCCCCATGATCCGGGTGTCGGGCTGTGGTTGCCGTCGGCCTTGCTCGTGGCAGGCACGGTGCTGGTCGGCCTGTTCCCGCAAACCCTCACCAAGGCGCTGGTGGCCGCTGCCTCTGCCGCCACCACCGGAGGCACGGCCCCGCTGTTCAAGCCGATGCTGTGGCACGGACTGACCCCTGCGCTTGCGATGAGCGTGGTGGCTGTGGCGCTGGGTGTGGTGGCGCTGTGGCGGCACGCGCCCTTGCAGCGGCTGTGGGACAGCCTTGCCCTGCCCGATGCCAAGCGATTGTTTGAGGCAGGCGTGGAAAGCGCAGTGAAGCTCGCCCGCGCGGTGACGCTGGCGGTGCATAATGGCTCGTTGCAACGCCAATTGGCGCTGGTGTTTGTGGCTGCGCTGGCTCTTGGCGTGTGGGCGATTGCTGCCAATCCGATTGCGGACGGAACGCGGCCCACCATCCCCGCGCCGCCCTTTGCAATCACCTTGTGGCTGATCCTGATTGCGGCGGTGCTGGCGGTGTGCGTGGTGCAGGCGCAGCGTTTCCTGAGCCTCATTTACATCAGCGTCATTGGCGTGGTGGTGTCGATTGCCTTTGTCTATCTCTCCGCGCCTGATCTCGCGCTCACCCAGATTTCGGTTGAGGTGGTGACGATCCTGCTCTTGCTCTTGGCGCTCAACCTGCTGCCCAAGCGTCCGCCTGCGCTGTCGAGCACCGCTTTGCGTCTGCGAGATGGCGGGATTGCGGTTGCAGGGGGCGCAGGCATTGCCTTTGCCGCCTATCAGGTGATGACGCGCGCGCCCAATGATCCGATTTCGGCCTTCCATTGGGCCAACGCCAAATCGGGCGGCGGCGGAACCAATGTCGTCAATGTGACGCTGGTTGATTTCCGCGCTTTCGATACTTTTGGCGAGATCATTGTGCTGGGCATTGCGGCGCTGGCGATTTTTGCGCTGCTCCAACCGGCGGCGCGCGGAGCTTCGGGGATGCGCCTTCGCGAATGGGTTCCGGATATGCCGCGTTCACCCGAATATCACCCGATGATGTTTGCAGTGGCAACCCGGCTCTTGCTGCCGCTTGCCAGCATCATTGGCGTCTATATCTTCCTGCGCGGTCACAATATGCCGGGCGGCGGGTTTATTGCAGGCCTCGTCTTCTCGATTACGATGCTGATGCAATATATGGCGTCGGGCTATGACTGGTCGACCCAGCGGCGGCGGATTGATGAACATCTGATGATTGGCGCAGGCGTGCTGATTGCCGCTGTCACCGGGCTTGGCGCCCTGCCCTTTGGCGCGCCTTTGTTCACCAGCTGGTTTGATTACTACACCTTGCCGCTGGTGGGTGAGTTTGAACTGACGAGCGCGCTCGCCTTTGACATTGGCGTGGCGCTGACAGTGGTGGGCGCGGTGCTGCTCGCGCTCAAGGAACTCAGCCACCTTGCCCAGCGTGCCGCCAAGGACGAAGCCCATGATGATGCGCCGATGGATATTGATCCGGCGCGTCTGCGCGCGGTGATCGCGGCGGAGCAAGCGCCATGATCAGCATGGAATTCCTGATTGCCAGCGCGATTGGCGTGCTGACAGCGGCGGGCATTTACCTTGCCCTGCGCGGACGCACCTTCCCGGTGGTGCTGGGGCTGGCGATGCTGTCCTATGCGATCAACCTGTTCCTGTTTGCGATCGGGCGGCTCGCGGTCAATCAGCCGCCGATCTATGAAAAGGGTCTGGAGCAATTCTCCGACCCGCTGCCGCAAGCCTTGGTGCTCACCGCCATCGTTATCAGCTTCGGGATGACCGCGCTGATCGTGGTGCTGGCGCTGCGGAGCTATCTGGAAACCGGCACGGATCAGGTTGATGGCACGCCGGATGACGACAGCGACGAGGAGGCCCGGCCATGAGCACGAGCCTGATTGCCGCGCCTGTCCTGCTGCCGGTGCTGGCGGGAACCGCGACTTTGTTATTCCGCCTGCGCCGACGAGCGATTGGTGCTGGCATTTCAGTGGCGTCTTGTGCGGCGCTGGTGATGATCGCGGCGCTGTTGATGGCACGCACTTTTGGCGCAGACCCGCAAGCCTATGCGCTGGGCAATTGGCCTGCGCCTTTCGGCATTGTGCTGGTGCTCGATCAGCTGTCGGCCTTGATGCTGGTGCTTACCGCATTGCTGGCGCTGGCGGTGGCGGTGCATGCGGTGCTGACGGGCCTTGATCGCAAGGGCTGGCATTTCCACGCCCTGTTCCAATTTCAATTGCTTGGCGTGAACGGCGCTTTCCTGACGGGCGATTTGTTCAACCTGTTCGTTTTCTTCGAGGTGTTCCTGATCGCTTCCTACGGCTTGATGCTGCACGGGCAGGGGGCCAAGCGGCTGACGGCAGGCGTGCAATATGTGATTATCAATCTGGTGGGTTCATCGGTGTTTCTGGTGGCGCTCGGCCTGCTTTACGGGATCACCGGCACGCTCAACATGGCCGATATGGCGGTGCGCGCAGCGGCCTTGCCAGCGGGCGATCGCGGCATTTTGCAGGCGGGCGCTTTCCTGCTGATTATGGTGTTCGCCCTCAAAGCCGCGCTTGTCCCGCTTCATTTCTGGCTGCCGCGCACCTATGCGAACACCGCGCCTGCGGTTGCCGCTATGTTTGCGATCATGACCAAGGTCGGCGCCTATTCGATCATCCGCACCGCCACGCTGATCTTCGGCGATGAAGCGGGCGCATTTCTGTTGCCAGCGGCGCTTCTCACAATGGTGCTGGGCTATGCAGGGATGCTGGCGGCGCGGCAATTGCGCGATATGGCAGCTTTTGGCCTGTTGGGTTCAACCGCCACCTTGCTCGCCGCGATTGCGCTGTTTGATGAAGCGGCCATGACAGCGGCGCTCTATTATATGCTTCACACCACTCTGGCGGCCGGCCTCTTGTTCCTGCTGGTTGATCTGGTGATCCGCTGGCGCGCGGTTGAGGGTGCGGGAATTGTCCCCACACCTGCCTATAAGGGCAAGGTGGCTTTGGGCGTCTTGTTCTTTATCACTGCGATTGGCTTTGCCGGATTGCCGCCGCTGTCAGGCTTTATCGGCAAGCTGTTGATCCTTGCCGCCGCCACTCCTGCACCGCTTGCGCCCACTATCTGGGGCGTCATTCTGGTGACGAGCCTGATGGGGATTGTTGCCTTGGCGCGCGCAGGCAGCAGCCTGTTCTGGAAGGCGGACAGCTCGCCGCCGATCCCCGAAACCCGGCCTGCGCCCGATTACACCGAGGCAGCGCCCACGGTGGGCCTGATCGCGCTGTTGGTGGTGTTGGCCGCTGCCGCAGGGCCGATCACTGCCTATGCGCAAAGCACCGCTGCACAGCTGTTCGCGCCGCAAGGCTACATCACTGCCGTGCTGGGTGACAACTACGGGAGCGCCGCGCTATGAACCGCCTGCTGCCCCACCCCGGCCTGACTGCGCTGCTGGTCATCATCTGGATGCTGGCGCTCAATGCTTTCAGCTTTGGCGGGTTTGTGGTCGCGCTGGTGCTGGGCATTGCGGTGCCGCTGTTCACCGCGCCGTTCTGGCCCGATCGCCCCAAGATGCGCTTTGGCCTGCCGCTGGCGAAATATGTCCTGCTGGTGACCTGGGACATCGTGATCGCCAATTTCCAGATCGCCTGGATTATCCTGTTCCGCAAAAGCCGTGATTTGCGCCCCGCGTGGCTGGTGATCCCGCTCGATCTCACCTCGACCGAGGCGATCACCATGCTCGCGGGCACGATCAGCCTGACGCCGGGCACCGTTTCCTCCGACATCTCCACCGATGGCGAATATCTGTTGGTGCACGCGCTCGACACTGCCGACCCTGAGGGCGAAATCGCTCGCATCAAACAGCGCTATGAGCGCCGCTTGATGGAGATTTTCCCATGACCGGCTCTGTGATCTCAGGCGCTTTGCTGTTCGCGATGGGCTGTGTGGCGCTGGCGATTGTGCTCAATATGTGGCGCCTGTTCCGAGGGCCTTCGGCGGCGGACCGCATCCTTGCGCTGGATACGCTGGTGATTAACGCAATCGCGCTGATCGTGCTGCATGGCATTCTGGAAGAGACCACCATGTATTTCGAAGCGGCCCTGCTGCTGGCTATGGTCGGCTTTGTCGGGACGGCAGCCTATGCCAAGTTCCTGCTGCGCGGCGATATTGTGGAATAGGGGCGGATGATGGAACAGGCACTCGACATCCTGATCGCTGCGCTGATTGTGCTGGGCGGCTCCTTTGCGTTGATCGGCAGTTGGGGGCTGGCGCGCCTGCCGGGCCTGATGGCGCGGCTGCACGGGCCAACCAAGGCGACGACGCTGGGCGTGGGCGGCTGCCTGATTGCCTCGATGCTCTATTTCCCGGCCAAGGGTATGGATTTTTCGGTCCACGAATTGCTGGTGACTTTGTTCCTGTTCATCACCGCGCCGATTTCGGCCAATATGGTGGCCAAGGCCTACCTCCACGAACGCAAGGTGGCCGAGGGGCGCAAATGCGATCCGGCTGCCGATGCCGTCGCCGGGCGGATGCCCTTGCCTGAGGCATCCAGCGCGACCTGCGACTGGGCGACCTTTGGCGCGCCCGAAGCGTCCAAGCCAGACACGCTCTAGCGCATTTGGGCTTGCCGCCCGCACGCTTGGTCGAAAACGGCCAGCGTCCTTACTTTTTGCAAGGCCTGATCGTTCTACATGGCATCTGTGGCTAAACACTGGCTGACGGCGGTGTTCAGGCCATGGCAACGCGGGGCCTGCCAATCGGGGCCGACCCTGAAACGACACCATAACGAGCCAGCCGATGCGCCTCTTCGCTCCCGATCTTTACCGCAACTTCGCGTTTGGCTTTGCTGCCGGGGCCGTGCTAGTCGCAGGGGCCAGTATTGATCATTGGGGCGATGAACTTGCCTCCCCGGCGCGCGCGGCCGAGGCGGTGCAGGTACCTGACGATGGCCCTGCGGCTTTCCTTGCCACGGGCCGCCACAAGGCTGAATGATGCGCGCGCTTCCGACTCTTGCGGTTATCACGCTGGCGCTGTCGGCCTGTTCGGGCCCGCTGCAGGCTGCCGAAGAACCCGTCAACGCGCCTGTCGCCAAACGCCTTGCCAAGGAAGAGGGCCTGCAAACCGCGATTTTCGCAGGCGGCTGTTTCTGGGGCGTTGAAGGCGTGTTCAGCCATGTAAAGGGCGTGACCGCGGCGGTTTCGGGCTATCACGGCGGCAGCGCTGCCACCGCCAAATACAATATGATTACCGCAGGCGGCACCGCCCACGCCGAATCGGTCAAGGTGACTTATGATCCCGCCGTTATCCGCTATGATGAATTGCTGCGGATTTTCTTTTCGGTGGTGGCTGACCCCACACTGAAAAACCGGCAGGGGCCCGACGTCGGCTCGCATTACCGTTCGGCGCTGGTGCCCACCACGCCCGAGCAGAAGAAGGTGGCCGAGGCCTATCTTGCCCAGCTTGAGGCGGCAAAGCTGTGGCCGCGCCCGATTGTGACCCGTATCGAACCGCTCAAGACCTTCTATCCGGCGGAAAGCTATCATCAGGACTTCATGGCGAAAAACCCTCGCCACGGCTATATCCTGCGGTGGGACAAGCCCAAGGTCGAGGCCTTGAAAACGCTGTTTTCCTCGCATTACCGCGCGAACTTCCTGCGCGATGCGGGTTGACCCACGCACCCCATAGGAAAAACACGCCCAAAGCGCTATATTGCAGCCCATGGCAACCACGGCTCACACCCACGCGCATCATGAACACAGCGGCGAAAGCCTGATTGCGGCAGCGGCCCGCTCGCTCACAGAGGCGGGCGAGCAATGGACCGCGATGCGCGAGGCGGTGTTTGCTGAACTTGCGCGACACGAGAGGCCCGTATCGGCCTATGACATTGCCGATAATCTTTCCGCTGCGCGCGGCAAGAGGGTCGCGCCCAATTCGGTCTATCGCATTCTCGATGTGTTTGTGGCGAACAATCTGGCGATGCGGGTGGAAAGCGCCAACGCCTTTCTTGCCAACACCCATCCGGGCTGCGCGCATGATTGCATCTTTCTGGTCTGCGATGAATGCGGCGAGGCAGCCCATGTCGATGACGAAGACGTAAGCCGGGCGGTGCGCGGCATTGCGGCGGCGCGCGGCTTCAAGGCGGAGCGGCCGGTGCTGGAGATCCGCGGACTGTGCAAGGCCTGCACCTGAAGCGGCCAGAGCAGTCAGCTTGCCGCGGGCACGAAGGTCGCTCGCTAATCTGGCCTTGATCGCGTGGCGCAATGGCCTGGCCCAGTGGCGCTGCGGTCCTCTGCACGGCCAACCAGAAAACACGCATTGATCTTCCTCAACATCGAATCGACAGGCCGGAAATCAGCGTGTAACGCTGGGGGTTATGAATCAACCACCGCACACTCCCCTGCTCGATCAGGTCATTATCCCTGACGACTTGCGCCGCCTCAAGCCTGAACAACTCCGCCAACTCGCCGACGAATTGCGCGCCGAAATGATCGACGCGGTCAGCGTGTCGGGCGGGCATCTGGGATCGGGCCTTGGCGTGGTCGAACTCACCGTCGCGATCCACTATGTCTTCAACACCCCGACCGATAAACTGGTGTGGGACGTGGGCCACCAATGCTATCCGCACAAGATCATCACTGGCAGGCGCGATCGGATCCGCACGCTGCGTCAGGGCGGTGGCCTTTCGGGCTTCACCAAGCGTTCGGAAAGCGAATATGATCCTTTTGGCGCCGCGCACTCCTCGACCTCGATCAGCGCGGCGCTGGGCTTTGCCATTGCCAACAAGCTGCAGAACCGCCCCGGCCGCGGCATTGCTGTGATCGGTGACGGCGCGATGAGCGCCGGGATGGCCTATGAAGCGATGAACAACGCCGCCGAAGCGGGCAACCGGCTTATCGTGATCCTTAACGATAATGACATGTCGATCGCGCCGCCGGTGGGCGGGCTTTCGGCTTACCTCGCGCGCATGGTGTCGTCTTCGGAATATCTCGGCATCCGCAGCCTCGCCTCCCGCGCAGTCAAGAAAATGAGCCGCCGCCTGCACGACACCATCGGCAAGGCCGAAGAATTCACCCGCGGCATGGTGACGGGCGGGACCTTGTTCGAGGAACTCGGCTTCTACTATGTCGGCCCGATTGATGGGCACAATCTCGATCACCTTATCCCGGTTCTGGAGAACGTGCGCGACACCTCCGAAGGGCCCGTGCTGATCCACGTCGTCACCGAAAAGGGCAAAGGCTATGCCCCTGCTGAAAACTCGGCTGACAAATATCACGGCGTGCCCAAATTCGATGTCATCACTGGCGAAAAGGCCAAAAGCGCACCATCCGCGCCCGCCTATCAGGATGTGTTCGGCCTGACGCTGGCCAAGCTGGCCGAAACCGATCCGAAGATTTGCGCCATCACCGCTGCCATGCCTTCGGGCACGGGGGTGGATAAATTCGCCAAGGCGCACCCCACCCGCAGCTTTGATGTCGGTATTGCCGAACAGCATGCGGTGACTTTTGCCGCGGGTCTTGCCGCCGAAGGCATGCGGCCGTTTGCGGCGATCTATTCCACCTTCCTGCAGCGCGCCTATGATCAGGTGGTGCATGATGTGGCGATCCAGAATTTGCCGGTGCGCTTTGCGATTGACCGGGCAGGGCTGGTCGGCGCCGATGGAGCGACCCACGCGGGCAGCTTCGACATTACCTATCTGGCGACACTCCCCAATATGGTGGTGATGGCTGCGGCTGACGAGGCCGAACTCGTCCACATGACCTATACTGCAGCAGAATATGACGAAGGCCCGATTGCCTTCCGCTATCCGCGCGGCAGCGGCACGGGGGTTCCCCTGCCTGATGTTCCGGTGAAGCTCGAAATCGGCAAAGGGCGCATCGTGCGCGAAGGCAGCAAGATCGCGATCCTGTCATTGGGCGCGCGCCTTGCCGAAGCCTTGAAAGCTGCCGATCAGCTGGAGGCCAAGGGGCTTTCCACCAGCGTGGCTGATATGCGCTTTGCCAAGCCACTCGATGAAGAGTTGATCGCCCGCCTGATGCGCAGCCACGAGGTTGTGGTGACAGTCGAGGAAGGTGCGATTGGCGGGCTTGGTGCCCATGTGCTGACCTATGCCAGCGATGAAGGGCTGACTGATACGGGCCTTAAGATTCGCACGCTGCGTCTGCCCGATACCTTCATCGATCACGATGATCCGATGAAGCAATATGACGAGGCGGGGCTGAACGCGCCGCAGATCGTGGATGCTGTGCTCAAAGCGTTGAAGCACAATTCGGCAGGCGTTGAGGAAGCGCGCGCGTAACCGCTTATGGCTTTGCTCAAGATCGAACGCGATGGCCCCGTCACCACGCTGACGATTGACCGGGCTGAGAGCATGAACCCGCTTGGCGCTCCGGGTGACGGCGATGAATTCGCCGCCGCCTGCGCTGCGATCAACCGCGATATGGAATGCCGGGTGGTGATCCTGACAGGCGCAGGCCGGGCGTTCAGCGCGGGCGGTGATGTCAAAGCGATGCGCGATAAAACGGGGACCTTTGGCGGGACAGCGCCTGCGATCTCCGATGGCTACCGCGATAATATCCACCTGATGCTGCGCGCGCTGTATGGCCTGCGCGTGCCGGTGATCGCGGCAGTGAATGGCCCGGCGATTGGGCTGGGATGCGATGTCGCCTGCCTTGCCGATATCCGCATTGCGAGCGAGACGGCGAAGTTTGGCGTTACTTTTCTCAAACTTGGCATCATCCCCGGCGATGGCGGGACATGGATCCTGCCGCGCGTGATCGGGATGAGCCGGGCGGCGGAATTGTTCTACACCGGCGATGTGATTGATGCAGCGACGGCCAAGGAGTGGGGGCTGGTGAGCCGGGTGGTCGCTCCCGATGCGCTGATGGACGAAGCGCGCAGCCTTGCCTCACGCATTGCCGCCATGCCTCCGCATTCCTTGCGCCAGTCCAAGATGCTGCTGCGGCAGGGCAGCCAGATCAGCTATGATTCGGCGCTGGAAATGGCGGCGAACACGCAAGCCATGATGCACACCACCGCCGATCACGCCGAAGGTATTGCGGCTCTGCTGGAAAAGCGGCCTGCACACTTCACCGGCGAATAATCACCCCACCCAGCGAAACACCCCTGCCGGAATGCCAGCGCGCCACAGGTGCACCCAGCTTCCCACCAGCCACAGCGCGGTTCCCGCCACCAGCGGCACAGCGCCCACGTTCAGCAGCTTGCCAAATTGCGGCCAGTAACTCGTCTTGGCCGCCCATTGCGCCCACGCCTCGCCCATCTGTTCGCGCTTCTTGCCATCCTGAAACCATGATCCGACCAGCGCGAGAAAGCCCATTGCAAAGGCGGTGATCATCGTGCGCGTGCTCCACATAAGGACAATATGCGAGGCCGCCCACAGGCCAATCGCCCACATCATCGGGTGGCGGGTGACAAGGAACACGCCCTTGGGCTCGGCCCTCGCCTGTTCCTCTGCCATGGGCGTTGGCAGCGCCGGATTGCCGAGGAAGGAGCCCGCCAGCAGCACCAT